>JABIPQ010000091.1 GCA_018698975.1 Gammaproteobacteria bacterium | reverse complement strand
CTGGCGTGAAATTTATCCAGACAAAAATGGGTAAACCTGATGCGAATGGCCGTCGTAGTGCTGAAGAGATTCCTGGCAGTGAAATTGTTATGGATGCGGATGCCGTATTAATTGCCTTTGGCTTCCAGCCCAGCCCGGCACCCTGGTTTGCAGATTTTGCTATTAATCTTGATACAAAAGGCAGAGTTGTCGCCCCTGAACAGGGTGCATTTCCTTTCCAGACATCCAATCCAAAAATATTCTCTGGTGGAGACATGGTAAGAGGCGCTGATCTGGTGGTTACCGCAATTTATGAAGGCCGCCAGGCAGGCAATGGGATTCTGGATTATCTGGAAGTCTGATAATCATTTATTTCATACATTATTTTCCCTATTAATTTTTCCTAACTAATCCGGCAAAACCATGGCAGAACTTAAAAATGATCGTTTCCTTCGTGCCTTACTTCGCCAGGATGTGGATGTCACTCCTGTCTGGATGATGCGTCAGGCCGGGCGTTATCTGCCAGAGTATCGAGAAGTTCGCGCACAGGCAGGTGATTTTATGAGCCTTTGCCAGAATCCTGAACTGGCCTGCGAAGTGACTCTGCAACCCTTGCGCCGCTATGCCCTTGATGCAGCTATTCTATTTTCCGATATTCTTACCATTCCCGATGCGATGGGATTAGGACTTTATTTTGCGGAAGGAGAGGGGCCAAAATTTAAAAAGCCGGTGCGCAATGAAGCTGATGTAGAAGCGATCAATATCACCAATGCAGAGAAAGATCTTCCCTATGTCCTTGATGCGGTAAAGCTTATAAAACAGGAACTTAACGGCAGTGTCCCTCTCATCGGTTTTTCCGGGAGTCCCTGGACAGTGGCTACCTATATGGTGGAAGGTGGCACCAGCAAGGAATTTGCCAATATAAAATCGATGATGATGAATACACCGGAAGTTATGCACCAGTTGCTGGATAAGCTGGCAGACTCGGTGATTGATTATCTCAATGCACAAATCAAAGCGGGTGTGCAGGCAGTACAAATTTTTGATACCTGGGGCGGTGCTCTGAGTGCCCATGCCTATGAGATTTTCTCGCTCGACTATATGAAAAAAATTGTAAGAGGGCTGATCAGGGAGCATGAGGGTCGAAAAATTCCGGTCATCCTTTTTACAAAAAATGGCGGGCATTGGCTGGAAAAAATAATTGAGAGTGATTGCGATTGTGTAGGACTCGACTGGACACTTCCGCTTAATGAAGCGCGCGCCAGGATTGGTGATACCGTTTCCCTGCAAGGGAATATGGACCCGGCTGTTTTATACGGCAGCGCGGATGCAATACGCAAGGAAGTGGCTTTGATCCTTGAGCAGTTCGGACATGGTAATGGTCACGTCTTTAATCTTGGTCACGGCATTCATCAGCATATAAACCCGGATCATGTCACTGCTTTCGTCGATGCGGTGCATGAATTATCGGCCCCTTACCATGACTAGCCAGCCCCTTCGCTGAACATGTCAGAAGAAAACGCTTCTAACAGCGATTTTGCCTGCTATGCATTTATCTCTCTTGGTGCCAACCTGCCATCTGCTGCAGGTTCTCCGGCTGACACTATTGCCCTGGCTTTTGAATGTATTTCCAGGCTTTCATCTTCCGAGTCTCTAAAATCTTCACTCTATTCCTCAAGTCCGGTAGACAGCCCTGCAGGCACGCCTGATTTTTTAAATGCCCTGGCAGGTATTATTCCTGATGACACGGAAACACCTTTGTCCTTGCTGCACAAATTGCAGGCTATTGAAGACGAGGCGGGCAGAACCAGAAGTGGCGTTATCAATGAAGCTCGAATTCTTGATCTTGACCTTATTGTTTTCAAGGCAGCTGTTTGCCGCACCCCGGAGCTTATACTTCCTCATCCAAAAACACATAAGAGGCGTTTTGTACTGGAGCCTTTAATTGAAATTGTTGGAGGCAGCTTTGTTTTGCCCGGTATGAATAAAAGTATTGGAAGCTTCGCAAATAATATTCATGATCAGCAGTTAATCAAGAATTCATAACTAAAAACCCCGGCAGATGCCGGGGTAAAATTTTAGAGAGAAATGAGACCAAAAATAATCAAGGGGATGATTACAGGATCAGTTTAGTTCTCGGGAGATTTTATTCTTGTACCCAGTTCACAAAAGCCTTGAGTTAGTGAGACATTCATCACATTTCAGCACTGCCAATCGAAAATTACAGCTGTCTTGATCTAACGGGTGCTAGTTACACTGTGCAGGTAAGTAATCAGGATTGAGGCCAAAATTAATACAACTCCAGGTCAGGTGCCCTTGTGGATGTTTTGTCGCCCTCAGTCCGAATGCGCCATCTGATGAGGATATATCCGCGATACCATTTCTCAGCATGACGTAAATTGTGGCCGTGTCTCCGGTATAATCACCTTGAAGCGCGAGTTTTTCTACGATGTCGTCCACGGGCGTTGGCATATTACTAAACACATCGCTTTCATCAAGAGGCAGTCGATTGTTCAAGTCATAAAACTCTTCAATTCTTTCCTTGTTAGCTTCCATTAAAACCAGAGCATCAACCATTTTTGCTCTTATAGTAAATTGTTTGTAGCCAGGAATTGCGACAGCAGCAAGTATTCCTATGATTGCTATGGCAATCAACATTTCCAGTAAGGTAAACCCTTGGGAGAATGTTTTTTGTTTAACGCTCATAATTTACCTCACTGGTACATTGCAAAATTTTTTAAACTATCTCGCGGGTTAGATCAAAGCCGCCTTTTTCATTCAGTTCAAAATCACCGTCCATTACAGCGTACATCCAGGCTGCTGATTTTTTCATACCGCCCAGTGGATACAGATGGCACTGGCTGATACCACAGTCCGCATCCTGAGCCTGATAGTTGGCGAGATCACGGGTGAGTTTGTCTGGCATACGGGTGGTCATCAGTTTGGCAATATTAGCCGCCTGACGAGTAAGTACGCGCATGGAGGGGCCGATGCCACAATGCTTGGCATGAGCCATCAGGGTCTTGATAGTGGCCAGTCCGGGTACGCCAATATGAATTGGCAATTCATTGCCTTCGGCGCGAATTTTCTTGTCCCACTCGATAATGGGCTCGGCTTCAAAACAGAACTGGGTGGTGATATACATTTCAATGCCATGCTCTTTGGCATAGGCATTTTTTTCCAACAAGGCACTGGTCACATCTGCCGGGGGAATATCCGGAGACCCTTCAGGGTGACCCGCAACGCCCAGTTTCTTGATACCGTATTGCTGGAACAGGTCAGTGCGCAGAATTTCCATGGAACTTGAAAAGTCGCCAACCGGATTATCAACACCGCCACCAATCAACAGGGCTTCATCAACCTTGGCTTCTGCCTGTAAAACTTTCAGGGTTTCTTCAAAAAAAGCTTTGCTGGGTATTGAACGCGCAGCAAAATGGGGAACAGGATTCATGCCTTCGGCAAACAGTCTTTTCACACAGGCGACGGTATCCTTGATATCGGAACCCGGCAGGAAAGTTACAAAGACAGTAGTTCCCGGGCGCAGTAGATCGTTAAAATTGTCAATTTTCAGGGCGCCACCTGGAGTCACTTCAACAGAGGTGTTTTCCAGGAATTTCAGAATATTATTTTTATCGTCAGACACGGTTTATTTCCTAAGAGTTAAAAAGGCGGCTATTTTAGCTATTTGCACCCCTCCGGGTAAACTCTAATATTGCCTGGTTTAATTGAGCCAGGTCCTCCGGTTCGATGATATACGGTGGCATGAGGTAAACCAGTTTGCCAAATGGCCGGATCCAGACCCCTTTTTCAACAAAAAAGGCCTGTGCCTGTGCCATATCCACAGCCTCTTTCATTTCAACAACCCCGATAGCCCCGAGTATCCGGACATCTGTCACTGAATCTGAAATCCGGCATTCAGCCAGTTCTGCAAGGAACTGAGCTTCTATTCTGGCTACCTGTTTTTGCCAGTTATTGCTTTTCAGCAGCTTAATACTGGCCAGTGCGCAGGCGCAGGCCAGTGGATTAGCCATAAAAGTGGGGCCATGCATGAAAACACCCTGGTTTCTTGAAATACCCTCACTGATTTTTTCGGTACAAAGTGTTGCCGCCAGGGTCATATAGCCACCGGTCAGGGCCTTGCCCAGGCAGAGAATGTCCGGACATATGTCCGCATGCTCACAGGCAAATAATTTCCCACTGCGGCCAAAGCCGGTGGCAATTTCATCCGCGATCAGCAAGACCTCATACTCATCACAAAGTGCTCTGACTTTTACCAGGTAATCCGGTGAATAGAAGAACATCCTGCCTGCCCCCTGAACGACCGGCTCCAGAATTACAGCGGCTAAGTCCTGGTGATGGTGTTCCAGCAAAGACGTGATATTGGCAAGATCACTTTCCTGGCAAGGATCTTCGAATCGACACTGCGGTGCATCAGCAAAGATATTTTCCTGAAGTACACCGGCAAATATTTCATGCATCCCGGTTACCGGATCGCAAACAGACATGGCAGCAAAAGTATCGCCATGATAGCCATTACGAATTGTGAGCAGTTTTTTCTTGCTGGCTTTGCCGGTGTTCATCCAATACTGCAAGGCCATTTTGATAGCCACTTCCACGGCTACAGAACCACTGTCAGAATAAAAAACTTTTTGCAGTGCGGGAGGTGTCATCGCCACAAGTTGTTGGGCCAGTTCTACCGCTGGTGCATGGGTAATACCGCCAAACATAATATGGGCCATATTGCCCAGCTGCTCGCTTGCTGCCTGGTTTAAAACCGGGTTGTTATAACCATGAATGGCGCTCCACCAGGAGGCCATACCATCAATCAGTTCGCTGCCATCCTCAAGGATCAGCCTGACACCTTCGGCCCTGGTAACGGGATAGACAGGCAGAGGGCTGTCCATTGAAGTATAGGGATGCCAGATGTGTTGCTTGTCAAAATCAAGATCTATCATGGGCTGCTATTCTATTGAATAAGCGTCTGTTGTACTAATAAGGGCTTATCAAAAGAAGCAATATTTTTTCATTTGATCGCCAGGTTTATGCCACAGTGCGGGCAAGCGCCCACACATGCACTTCGCGGGCGCCAGCTTTGAGTAAACACTTTGCCAGTTCTGAGGCTGTAGATCCTGTTGTCACCACATCATCAACTATTGCAACGCTTGTTTCGGGGGCAAAGCGAAAGCCATGCTTTATTTCAAATGCAGCATTAACATTTCTGGCTCTTTCCCGGGCATTCAAGCCTGTTTGCTGAACGGTTTTTTTTGATCGTTTAACCAGATTCCTGCTGACCGGTATGTCCAGGTCACGTCCAAGGTATCTGGCGATTTCATTGGCCTGATTAAAGCCGCGCTGTCTTAATCTTGCTGGATGTAAAGGCATGGGAATAAGCAAGACTGGAAAATTGTCAGCCTGATATTGCATATGCAGGTGTTTGCTAAATTGTTGGCTAAGGACTCTGCCATTAACAAGTTTCCTGTTGTATTTGTAGCTTGCTACTAATGAGGAAACCGGGGGAATGTAACGATAAGGGGCAATAAGCCGACGAAAGTGGGGTGGAAATGCCAAACAGGTTCCGCAACTTGTGCTCAGGTAATTGCCCGGAGGAAGAGGCAAGCCACAAGCCTTGCAGGGACGCTCAATCCTCAAAAGTGACATTTCACAGTCAAGACACAAATCCCGGGCCTGATTTCCTGCTTTCATACAGACAATGCAAGTGGGCGGCAGAAGCCAGTATTGGATAGCTTTTAACCATTGGTAAACTATTACTTGAAACCTGGTTGACATGATAAGATGCGCGTCTTTATTGGTTGAATTCAGTTTAGGACGTGATTGTCCTTCTGCCATGTCATTTGTCAGCATTCAATATTATTTCAGGAATCATTATGCAATTTGCGAAACGTCACGACTGGTCATTTGAAGAAGTGCAGGCGCTATATGAGCTGCCTTTTAACGATCTGCTTTTCCATGCTCAATCAGTACACCGTGAGCATTTTGATCCTAATGCCGTCCAGGTAAGCACATTGTTGTCGATCAAGACGGGCGCATGCCCGGAAGATTGTAAATACTGCTCGCAAAGCGGGCATTACAATACTGAGCTGGAAAAAGAAAAGCTGATGCAAGTTGAGAAAGTGTTGGAAGAAGCCAGGGCAGCAAAACAAAATGGCGCCTCACGTTTCTGCATGGGTGCTGCCTGGAAACATCCATCAGCGAAAGACTTCCCTCATGTACTCGATATGGTAAAAGGGGTGAGGGCACTGGGTATGGAAACCTGTATGACCCTGGGTGCATTGAATAATGAGCAGAGCCAGGCACTTGCTGAAGCCGGACTGGATTACTATAACCACAATATTGATACTTCCCGTGATTATTATAAAACCATCATCACTACGCGAACTTTTGAAGGCCGTCTGGACACGCTTGCCAATGTTCGTGATGCCGGAATCAAAGTGTGTTGCGGCGGTATTGTCGGCATGGGTGAAAACAAGAAAGACCGGATCAATTTCCTGGTAGAGCTGGCCAGTTTACCCCAGCATCCTGAAAGCGTACCGATCAACAACCTGGTGAAAATCAAGGGGACGCCTTTGGAAAATGTTGATGACCTTGATGAGTTCGATTTTATTCGTATGATTGCAGTGGCCCGAATACTTATGCCCGCCTCCCATGTCAGGCTCTCTGCAGGGCGTGAAGAAATGAATGATCAGATGCAGGCACTTTGCTTTTTCGCCGGCGCTAATTCTATTTTTTACGGCGATAAATTGTTAACCACGTCTAATCCCCTTGAAAATGATGACATGCTGCTGTTCAAAAGACTTGGCATTCATCCCGAAGAACTGGAGCTTGATGATCATGAAGCACCCCATGATCCGCTGCCGCAAAGCGCTTCTGCCTTCTATGATGCTTCGGTCCAATAAAAGGGACTGCTGAAACCCTTGTGAAATCTTTTCGGCAGGAACTCCAGCAAGGCCTGGATGAAAGGAAAAAAAATGCGTTGTTGCGAAAGCGGCGTACACTTTTTTCCCCCCAGGGCACTCAAATAATTCTCGATGGCGAACCTGTCATCAGCTTTTGCAGTAATGATTATCTTGGCATGGCGGATCATCCTGATGTGATTCAGGCATTTCATAAGGGACTGGAAAAGTTCGGCGCTGGTAGCGGCGCCTCTCACCTGGTGAGTGGTCATCTTGTACCTCATCAAGTTCTGGAAGAGGAGCTCGCTGCATTCACTGGTCGCAGCAAGGCCCTGGTTTTCTCAAGTGGTTATATGGCGAACGTGGGTGTACTCACGACCCTGTTGGGTAAAGCAGATGCAGTGTTTGAAGACAGGCTTAATCATGCCTCCCTTTTAGATGGAGGCTTGTTTAGTGGCGCCAGCTTCAAGCGCTATGCGCATGTCGATATTAAGGCTCTGGAAAATAAGCTGAGTAATGCGCCAGAATCTGACAGAAAGCTGATTGTTTCAGACGGCGTGTTTAGTATGGACGGCGATATTGCTCCTCTGCCTGAGCTTGTTCAGGTGGCAAAGGAAAAAGATAGCCTGTTGATGATAGATGATGCCCATGGCTTTGGCGTGCTGGGTAAAAAAGGTGGCGGTAGTGTTGCGCATTGGCAGGAAGCCGGTGTGGATATTACGGAAGATAACCTGCAAATTTTAGTAGGCACCTTTGGTAAGGCTTTTGGAGTGAGTGGTGCTTTTGTTGCTGGTAGTGAAGAGCTCATTGAAACGCTGATTCAATTTTGTCGTCCTTATATTTACACCACAGCTATACCTCCCGCGATGGCAGAAGCTATTCGATGTGGTCTTGGATTAATTCAAAAAGACCAGTGGCGTCGAGATTATTTAAGCCAGATGATTAGTCGTTTCAGGCGGCACTGTGAAGATCTGGGGCTTTCACTGGTCCCGTCGCAGACACCTATTCAGGCAGTACTTATTGGCAATGTGGAGACTACTCTGGAAGCCAGTGAGCAATTAATGGAGCAAGGACTTTTTGTTTCTGCTATTCGCCCACCCACGGTTCCCATCGGAACGGCAAGATTGAGAGTGACTTTCAGCGCTATGCATACAGAAGAGCAGTTCATTAAATTACTGGATGCTTTTGAGCGTTGTGCTCACAACTGGCAAAAGGATTTGTGATGGTATCCAGAGTGATAACAAAGTGAATAGCATTCAGTCATTACCAGATAAAACCCGGATTGCCCGCTCTTTTGGTCTGGCTGCGGAAAAATATGATCAGTATGCGCATCTGCAACGTGATATCGGGGATAAATTGTTTGCCGGTTTCTCGGCAGAAAATGCCAAAGACATCCTCGATCTCGGCAGTGGTACTGGTTACTGTGCCAGTAAACTTTCTCTGGAAAATCCTTTTGCCACAGTAATAAGTATGGATCTCGCCGAAGCGATGCTTCATTTTGCCAAACAAGGCCGTCAGCTGGATCAGGATGAGCTTAATCAGAGCTGGCTATGCGGGGATGCAGAGCACCTGCCTTTTTCTCATGACAGTTTTGATCTGGTGGTTTCTAATCTGACTATCCAGTGGTGCGCAAATCCTCACCAGGTGTTTAAAGAGTTGTTCAGGGTGATGAAGCCTGGTGCCGAGGCCTGGGTGAGCACGTTCGCAGAAAAGACGCTGGTAGAGCTTAAGGAAAGCTGGGCCACTATTGATTCCTATAGGCATGTAAATAATTTCCTCTCTTGTGACAGCATTCTCCAGTCACTGAATGCACAGCCATTCTCTGCAATAAATCATTTCCATAGTCAGGAGATTTATTTCTATGATTCTCTGGGGTCATTGACCGGTGAATTAAAAGGAATCGGTGCGCATAATCAGAATGCAGGCCAGGCCTCTGGTCTGACAGGAAAGACAAAACTCAGGAAGCTCAAACAGGATTTCGAAAAGAAAAACATACCGGGTAAAGGTATCCCGGTTACCTATGACCTGGTATTGCTGCACCTGGTGAAATAAATGCGTAATGAAGACACTTTGTTAAAAAAGAAAATATTTTTTGTTACCGGGACTGATACGGACTCAGGTAAAACTTTTGTGTCCTGCAGTATCCTCTGCGCAGCACAAGGACAAGGCTATTCAACGGCGGCAATTAAACCTGTGGCCGCAGGAGTCAGTAATAGCAGCCAGGGCTTGCAGAACGAAGACGTGATTGCACTGGCTGAGCACTGCTCATTGCCACTGACTCTTTCGGATATCAATCCTGTGTGTTTTAAGGAGCCCATTGCTCCCCATATAGCAGCAGGTAGAGAGGGTATAACCCTGAATGCGCGCAATATCGCGGAGCAATGCCAAAAGATTATTAACATGCAAGCGGATCTGACCCTTATAGAAGGTGCCGGGGGCTGGAAGGTGCCGCTTTCAGAACAGGAAACCATGGCTGATATCGCCAAAACTCTTGGGATACCTGTAATTCTCATTGTAGGAATGCGCTTGGGTTGCCTGAATCATGCCTTGCTGACTGCGCAATCAATTCTCGCTGATGGTGTGAGCCTGTCTGGCTGGATTGCCAATCAGATTGATCCGGAAATGTCTGTCTATCAGGAAAATCTTTCCACTTTGGTGAATCTTATGCCAGCGCCCATGCTGGCTGAAATTCCTCGGCTTGATGATGAAGATGGGGTAAGTCAGGCAAGCCGATTTATCGATGTAGAGAAGATTTTGTCAGCATAATTACGCTTGATTTGTTTCAGAACAAACCTTCGCGTGGACTTGCCTGTCATGCAGTTTGTATAATCTGCTTCGTTTTTTGCTGTGGACTTACGCTCCGGTTCGCACAAGGATGAGGTGTTTCAAAATAAGTATGAACAGCTTCAGGCTTACAGAGAATTCCGACATCAAGACGCGCTTTAGAAGGCATGTCGGCCACCTGCTGAGAAAGCGCAACGAAGAGGTCGGAATTCTCTGTAAGCCCGGCAGGGCGCGGCCAGGAGCGCACACTCACTTCGTTGCAAACCTCACCAGGGACAACCAGCCCTGGCCTTCGCTTTGCGCCTTGCGATTGCACGCTCCTGATCACTCTGAAACTATTCATACTTATTATGAGACACCTTGAGATGACACAAAAAAACCAGCACGGTGTAGTAGTGTGTGCCCTTTACCATTTTGTCAGGCTGGACGATTTCGCCGAATTACGTCAACCGCTCCTGAAAATGATGCAGGACAATAATGTCAAAGGGACTATCTTGCTTGCCAGTGAAGGTATCAATGGCACTATTGCCGGTAATAGCGAGGGCATAGATTCAGTTCTGGCATGGCTTCGAAGCGATGCACGGCTAAAAGGCCTCGACCATAAAATTTCCTTTGATGATGAAATTCCTTTTTACCGGGCCAAGGTAAAACTGAAGAAAGAGATTGTCACTATGGGTGTGGAGGGTATTGATCCTAATAGAAAAGTCGGTACTCATATCAAACCTGAACAATGGAACGCGCTAATATCGGACCCTGATGTATTGTTGATAGATACTCGTAACAAGTATGAAGTTGAAATAGGAACCTTTGAAAGAGCAGTAAATCCCGAAACTGAGAGCTTCAGAGAGTTTCCTGACTATGTGGAAGACAATCTGGATCCGGCAAAGCATAAAAAAATAGCCATGTTCTGTACTGGTGGGATACGTTGCGAAAAATCTACGGCCTACCTCAAGGAAAAGGGCTTTGATGAGGTTTACCACCTTGAGGGCGGAATTCTCAAGTACCTGGAAGAAGTTCCGGAAAGCGAGTCTCTGTGGAAAGGAGAATGTTTTGTCTTTGATAATCGCGTGGCAGTGAATCATCAACTTGAAAAAGGAGATTATGATCAGTGTCATGCATGCAGACTGCCAATAACAGAAGAAGACAAGCTCAATGTCCGGTATGAGAAAGGTGTAAGTTGTCCAACTTGTTTTGATGACAAAACAGCAGGGCAGAAGCAACGATTCCGTGAGCGTGAAAAGCAAATGTCATTAGCATCCACAAGAGGGGAGTCACACCTTGGTTCGGAGGTGAATGAGCTGATTATGAAGCGTAAAGAGAAAAAAACAGCCTATAAAAATGAGCAGCAGAAATATGAAAAAGAGAAATCCCCAAAAGCATAATCTTATTGATTTTCAAACAAGGGGTTTAAAAAGTAATGCATGCTTCGTGTTTCATGTTTTTTTTTTCATTGAAGAGGTAATCTTGTAGTTATTAAGGTGTTATCAGGTCATGTTTTGGCCAGTTTGGGAAAAAGATAAAAAATCGGTATCCTCTTAAAAAATATTCAGGAATATGTATATGAATAATAAATTTGTACCTCTAATTGTGATTCTTGCCATCCTGGTCAGCGCCTTATACTGGGTGTTTGGCTTGCCCATGGTCGGTAATCCGGAAATACCCACGACTGCAGAAGCGATAGCCAGAGGCGAGTATATTTATAATGCGGGCGGCTGTGCTGCTTGTCATCAGATAGATGATGCTGAGGGTCCTGTAGGGGGTTATGTTATTGAGGTGGAGAATCCTTTCCCGAATACTTTCTATACGCCTAATATTACGCCAGATGAAGAAACTGGTATTGGCGGCTGGACCGGTAAGGATTTTATTCTGGCGATGAAGCATGGGCGCAGCCCCAGCGGCGGCTTTTACTGGCCATCATTTCCCTATCGTACCTATCAGAATATGACTGACGAGGATGTTCTGGATCTTGCTGCTTATATGATGGTGCAGCCTGCTATACGCAGTGAAGTGCCTGAGCACGAATTACCAGCCTGGCAGTTTGATTTCCTGATGGCCGGCTGGAATATACTTGCCGATTTTATCGAAGGAGACGCACCATCAATTAGTGATGACCTGCAGGTACAGCGTGGCGCTTATCTGGCCAGAGCGCTTGGCCATTGTGGCGAATGTCATACTCCCAGAAATGAATTGGGAATGATGATGTTGGCAGAAGAGTTCTCCGGGTCAGAAATCGTTTCTACAGAAATAAATCCTGAAGGACTGTCTGGCTGGACCCGTTTTGATTTTGTCGGCTTTCTCCAGCTGGGTATGACAGCCAGTTTTGATTTCGTAGGGGGAGAAATGGCTGATGTTATTGAACATACCAGCAAACTCACAGAAGAAGATCAGGAAGCTTATGCGGCATTCTTCATTCGCAATGGTGAATAAGCAGTAAAGAATGGAGATAGCAAATAAAGCAAAAAACTTAAAGTGCCAAAAATGAAAGCAAAAAAAACGCCCCATTGGGGCGTTTTTTTTTACTTCTATTTAATTTTTACTATGCAGAGTAAGAATTAATCCAGACGGAATCTATCATGGCAGGCGCCGCATTTAGGGCCAATCTGACCAACAGCTGCACGAGCATCACCGCCATTCTGAAGTATTTCGATAGCAGCATTAGCGCCATCTACCAGATCCTGCGCAAGCTGTGCGAAATCAGCCTGGTTGGCCCAGATAGTATCAGCAGCACGGGTCGTAACACTGCTGTTGCCGGTAGTATCAGCAGCAAACAGATCAGCAATCATTGGTGCCAGCATAGCTACGCGCTGTGAACCAAGAATAGCTGTTTCAGCACTAAAATCAGAGCCGCGAGCCATTTGACCCAGAGGGCCATTTGAAAACGCCAGCATCTGAAATACAGACTGACGCCGTTTAACAGCAGCAGCCGCATCTTCATCAGACATCTGCGCCATTGCACCAATTGAAAAAATAGAGCTTAAAATGATTGCTCCGGTAATAATGAGTTTTTTCATTATGTTGTCCCCATCTGTTGGTTATTAAAATCTGTTTCCAGGTGTTTGTAATCAGTAAAATTGTGCTTTGTTTTTAATCAGGTTTTCAAACCCTCACTGCAAGCCTGCATATCAGTATAGATTCCAGCTGTCAGCGAAGGCTATTGTGCCATGTTCATTCTCTCCTGTCTTCCTGTTTCAAGGGAATAAACCCGTGAATATCCATGTTAATATCTTTCAATTCAATTGCTTACAATGAGCATTTGAGCTTGATAAGCTTCCAATACAGTATGTTTTAAATTTACTGAATATAAACTTAACTACAGAAACTGGTCGCTAAATTCCTTAATAATTGCACAATGTTAATAGCATCAATTGACCTGTTTACGCGACTCCGGTAGGGTTGCGCTTCCTGCCAATATGAGGATCAGAAATGGCCCGTAAATCAGCCAAATTTAACTTTGAAGATGCTCTGGAAAACCTTGAAGAGCTGGTGGAAGCCATGGAAGATGGCGAGCTTAGTCTCGAAGAATCCTTAAAAGCTTTTGAGCAGGGTATCAAGCTTACCCGTGAATGCCAGGCGGCCCTGGAGTCAGCTGAACAAAAAGTACAGTTGCTGGTAAGTACAGATGATATTCCTGAATCAGAACCCTTCGAAGAAGATGAAGGTGAAGATGCAGATGAGGATACGGATTAGTCCCTTCATCATATGAACACACTGGAATATATCAAAAGTCTGCAGACCCGAGCTTCAGCTGCACTGCAAACCCGTCTCGAAAACTCACCTTATTCAGCCCGTTTGGGGGATGCTATGCACTATGCTGTGCATAATGGCGGTAAACGCATCCGACCCGTTCTGGCGTATGCCAGTGCCGAAGCAGTAGGCGGAACATTGGCAGATGCTGACAGTTGTGCCTGCGCAGTTGAGATGATCCATGCCTATTCACTGGTTCATGATGATCTGCCAGCGATGGATGACGATAAGCTGAGGCGTGGACAAGCTACCTGTCACATTAAATTTGATGAGGCCACAGCTATTCTGGCAGGAGATGCCTTGCAGACATTGGCCTTTGAAATTTTGGCCCACCCTGAAGAAAACCGGGACCCGGCACTCTCTCTTGAAATGATAGAGACTCTTGCGCAAGCTTCAGGCTGGCACGGCATGGTTGGGGGGCAGAGTCTTGATATAGAGGGTGCAGGAAAACATATCAAGGAAGACGATTTGATCTTGATGCATCGCTTGAAAACCGGAGCACTGATCAATGCCAGTGTGAAACTTGGCGCGATCAGTACTGGCCTGGCTTCGAAAGACATGTTGGATAGCCTGGAAAAATTTGCCGAATGTATTGGTCTGGCATTTCAAATAAAGGATGACATTCTGGATGTTGAGGGTGTAACTGAAGTCCTTGGCAAACAACAAGGCAAGGATCAGACCTTGAACAAGCCCACATACCCATCCATTCTTGGTATGGAGGGCGCCAGAACCAGAATGCAGGCCCTGTTCGATGAGGGCACACAAGCATTGTCCATATTCGGGAAAGATGCGGAAAAATTGCAAGGTATTGCTTCTTTTATAATAGAAAGAAAACATTAAGTCTTTCCTTGTAGTCATTTATCACAGTTGAAGAAAGACTGATCGATCCCTTTGCGTTAAAATAACCTGGTTTTTTTAACGAAGTGTTTGAAAGACGAACTGATCCCTTTGCGTTAAAATAACCCGGTTTTTTACGAGCTAGTTTTCCATAGATGTTTAATGAAATTCCCCATGAGCGGCCTGAAACGCCATTGCTCGACAGCATCGATTCCCCTGCCGATTTACGTGAAATAGCGTTTGAGCAGCTGGAAGAAGTTGCCAATGAGCTGCGTCATTATCTGCTTTATACGGTAGGCAAGACTGGTGGGCACTTTGGTGCAGGCCTTGGCGTGGTTGAGCTTACCGTAGCCCTGCATTATGTTTTTAATACCCCTGAAGACAAGCTGGTCTGGGATGTAGGACATCAGACTTATCCCCACAAAATTCTTACTGGCCGTCGCGAAGAGATGTTAAGCATCCGTCAGTCTGGTGGTCTTGCTGCTTTTACCAATCGTAAAGAAAGTAAATACGACACTTTTGGTGCTGGTCATTCGAGTACATCCATTTCAGCTGCACTGGGCATGATGGTGGCTGCCAGCCAGCAAGAGTCAGACAGAAAAATTGTCTCCATCATTGGTGATGGCGCCATGACTGCAGGTTTGGCATTTGAAGCGCTGAATCATGCCGGGGAACTTGAAGGGGATATTCTGATTATCCTGAATGATAACAACATGTCCATTTCCAGAAATGTAGGTGGACTGTCCAGTTACTTTGCCCGTATGTGGGCGAGTAAGCCCTATAACGTATTACGTTCAGGCAGCAAGAAAGTGTTATCTGCATTGCCGCCGGCATGGAAAGCGGCACATCGCGCAGAAGAATATATGAAGGGAATGGTATCCCCTGCAACAATTTTTGAAGAACTCGGCATCACTTATTTTGGTCTAGTAGATGGTCATGACGTTGAAGGCATGGTCAATATGTTAAATAACATCAAGGACATGAAAGGGCCCCGTCTTCTGCATGTCGTTACACAAAAAGGTAAAGGGTATTTACCCGCTGAAGAAGATCCTTATGGTATGCATGCCCTTAGTAAAATGGCTGCTGCATCAGAAAAATCGACTCAGGTATCGGAAAGTATTCCAAGCTATTCAAATGTTTTTGGCACCTGGTTATGCCAGATGGCAGAACAAGAGCAGGATTTAATCGCTATTACACCGGCGATGGGAGAAGGCTCGGGTATGCGGGAATTTGAGGAAAAATTCCCGGACAGGTTTTTTGATGTGGCGATCGCTGAACAACATGCGGTGACTTTTGCCGCAGGTATGGCCTGCGATGGCATGAAACCTGTTGTTGCCATATATTCTACTTTTCTGCAACGGGGCTATGATCAATTGATCCACGATGTGGCTTTACAGGATCTGGATGTATTATTTGCCATTGACCGGGCAGGGCTGGTTGGCGAGGATGGCCCGACCCATGCCGGTAGTTTTGATTTATCATTTTTGCGCTGCATCCCCAATATGCTCGTCATGGCACCCAGTGATGAGCAAGAAACCAGGCATATGCTGTTTACTGGCTATCACCATAAGGGGCCCGCAGCTGTACGTTATCCAAGAGGAAAAGCGACAGGCTGCGCTGTAAGTGATGAACTGTCTCAGCTGGAAATTGGTAAAGGCATAATTAAGAGAGAGGGCGAAAAAGTCGCCATCCTGGTATTTGGGACCTTATTGGCCGATGTTATCCCGGTTGCAGAAGAATTAAATGCCACACTGGTGGATATGCGTTTCATCAAACCTCTCGATGAAGACCTGATTGCATCGCTGGCAGAGTCTCACGTTCTTTTGGTCAGTGTTGAAGATAATGCAATCAAAGGTGGTGCTGGATCAGGCGTTAATGAATTTCTGGAAAGCAAGAAGTTGCAAACACCGATATTGAATCTGGGCTTGCCTGATAAATTTCTTGAACATGGCAAAGTATCAGAAATGCGTGCCGAGATTGGCCTTGATAGCAAAGGCATTCTGAACGCCATACGTCAGCGGCTGAAATAAGCAGCCTATGGCAAGACATCATGCCACTGATATAGAAAATCTGGACATGAAGTGGCATGTAGTCAGACTGTTGCTGCCCTATCTGCTTGAATTTAAAAAACGAACACTTGCTGCATTTTTCTGTCTTGGCCTGGCCCAGTTAGCTAGCCTCATCCTGCCATTCATTTTGAAATACATTGTAGATAATCTGGATGGTCAGCTTAATACTGCCAATCCAGTTTTGCTTGTGTCTATTCCGCTGGGTCTGATATTGGCCTATGGCCTGGCACAATTTCTCAACATAATATTCAACGAAATTCGCGATACCTTGTTTGGACGCGTAACTGAAAAAACGATTCGCCGCTTAAGTCTGAAAACATTTCAGCACTTGCATGGCCTCGATCTGGAATTTCACTTAAACCGACAAACAGGCGGCTTATCCAGAGATATAGAAAGAGGCACCACCGGCATTAATTTTTTGATGCGCTTTATGATCTTCAATATTATTCCAACCATGCTCAGGCTGCTTATTGTCATTGGGATTTTTCTGGTGAATTACGGCATTGAGTTTGCTGCTATCATTTTTTTCTCGATTCTTTTTTATGTGATTTATTCTGTCATCGCAACAGAGAAACGAACGCGTTTTGTCAGGGAAATGAATCAGGCGGATTCAGCAACAAATACGCGCGCAATAGACAGTCTGCTTAATTATGAGACGGTTAAATATTTCACCAATGAGAAATATGAATCCTCTCATTACGATCGGGAACTTGCTGTCTGGGAAAAAGCAAAACGTAATAACCGCTTGAGCCTGTTTGCTTTAAATGGTGGGCAGGCATTGATTGTATCGCTGTCGATGACGGTCATGCTGCTGCTTGCGGCTAAAGGGGTGGCAAGTAATACCATGACGCTTGGCGACTTTGTTTTTGTCAATGCAAACATGATGCAGTTATTTATACCCCTGAATTTTCTTGGCTTTGTGTATCGGGAAATCAAGGGTTCACTTGCCAATATAGAGCGTCTGTTTGATTTGTTGAATCAGAAAGCAACTGTCATGGAACAGCCTGATGCACAGCTATTGGATGTTTCCAAACCTGAAATTACCTTCAGTCACGTTAATTTTTGTTACCAGCCTGATCGGGAAATAATTCGTGATATAAGCTTTACCATACCCCCCGGTGAAAAACTGGCTGTTGTAGGTGCCAGTGGTTCAGGAAAATCGACCCTGGTTAAATTATTGTTTCGGTTTTATGACTGTCAGTCGGGTGAAATAAAGATTGATGGCATGGATATACGGCAAGTAACGCTTCATTCACTGCGATCAGCTATCGGAATCGTGCCGCAGGATACTGTCCTGTTTAATGACAGTATTTATGAAAATATTTTGTATGGCAGACCAGAGGCTTCTGAAGATGAAGTCAAACGTGCTATTAGTCTTGCACAACTGGATAAATTTATTGAGCAACTCCCCCAGGGTTTGCAAACTGTTGTGGGTGAGAGAGGACTGAAATTAAGTGGTGGAGAAAAGCAGCGCGTGGCAATCGCCAGAACTATGCTAAAAAATCCCGCCATCCTGGTATTTGATGAAGCAACGTCATCACTGGATAGCAAAACAGAAGGTGGCATACTGAAGGCAATGCAGGAAATATCACAAGGCCATACCAGCCTGGTAATCGCCCATCGCCTTTCTACGGTTGTTGATGCGGACCGGATTCTTGTGATGGATGCAGGCCGTATTGTTGAAACAGGAACTCATGAAGAATTAATTTCCCTTGGTGGTGTTTATCATCACATGTGGAACTTACAGAAAAGGAAAGAAAGGGAAGATCCACTAAAAAGCGAATCTATGTAGGAGGGACTTTGCCTACATGGATGTAGGTAAGGGGCGTGAGCAGGAGCGGAAGCTTCAGTCCCGAAGAAAAGAGCTGTGTTCTTAGCGGTTGCTTATCCTTTGAAGGATAGCTAAAGCTTCAAATTAAGATCTGATAGAAGATGTTTGCCTGAAGGTATTTAAGGAACTTTTCCGCTCCTGCAAAGGATGGCAAATTGATACAGGAAAGATTTTAACCTCGAATGACTCAAGGCTAAGATCCTAAAACTAAAAAAGGCGCCTTTCGGCGCCTTTTTTATTTTTGCTTTACTGCTTACAAACCACTGGTTTTTTCGAAGAAAGGTAAGCCAAAATCATCATGCATATCTAACAGGAATTTATTGTTTTCCTGGCAGATATAATCGTCCAATTCCTGTCCTTCACTCCAACGGATATCCCAGGCGACTGTCCAGGGCTCGCTGTAAGCACCCGGGTCATCAAGAACAGCTTCATAATGAAGTGTTTCTTTATCGGGACGGGTGAATCTTTCAATGGTATGCAATTGCTCTGTGTGCATATAGCCACCAAAATCTACCCAGGTCTTTTCGTTAAAACCAACAGTATCTACTACCAGCGCATCCCCTTCCCAATGGCCTACGGAGTGACCAAAGTAAGTGGGGTTAAGATTTTCCGGATGCTCGCGGCCATCCATGTGAATTTCACGCCATACATGTCCACCACCTTCAAACACAACGATGATGCGGTCACGATCCTGAACGATTTCGGCAGGATAGGGCGTGCCCATTGAGCGTGGACCACCGGGAGGCAAGCAGAATCCTTCGGGATCATACTTTACATTGTTGGACTTGTTGTATTCCCACATGGCTTGAGTCCATGGCAGCATTGGTGGTTGATCACCTTCTTCATAGCCAGGCATGCGCGCAGCAAAATTTGTTACCCATGGTAGATTCCATACTCCGTTACCACCCAGATCAATAGTGCCATCCGCCATCCTTGGTGTAGGTGTAGAAGGGCGATCCTCGTTATTGAATCCAGGAGGCTGTGCCTGAACACCTGATTGCAACGCTATTGCACTGGCAATAGTTGCAGCCAGAATAGCTGGTTTTAAAGTTTTTCTGATAATGTCAGACACTATTTTCTTCCCCTGCTAACTTGTTTTTAGCGACCAATAATGTTGGTCTTTATAGACCAATAATCTTGGCGTTTTTGTTAAAAAATAAAACTTACTGTTCGCAATCTTCCGTAGCAACAGCAGTTTCGTCAAAGTCACGCTGGCTGGTTCCGGCAAACATACGTTCGCATGTTTCGGAGATCAGTACAGTCTGGACATTGCCTTTGAAACTGCCATCTCTGGCACGGGTGCCACGAACGATAACTTCAGTCCCGATAGGAAGCGTATTACGAGTCCAGCCGCGACGCATCAAACCGTTGGGGCTGCCCATTTCAAAGGCCCACTCTTCGTAGTCACCCTCTTCAGTTTCTACTTCCAGATAGAAGTAGGTATGGGGATTAGTCCAGTCAACTTTTACAACTGTGCCAGTAACGTTAACTGGAGAATTGCCATCAAATTCAGCGGCAAAGGAGTGGTGAGCTGTTGCCTGAAATGTTGTTAGAGCACCAAGGGCACCAAATGCCAGTGCTAATAATTTAGTCTTCATGTTTTTCTCCGTAACGGGGTTTTCCCGATCTTTAAATAGCTGTGTTTCTAATCTTAAGAGAAACTAAACAGCCTGCTGGTTCAGTTTCTTATACAAAGGACAAGTACAGTTTGGTGTCTATCAATTAAGTGTAATGTCGAAAGTGCCCTTGGTGTCGCCCATCGTATAGGAACCTCTGTATTTCCTGTTGGTCCAGGAACCCAGATTGCTTAACTTGCCTTCCATCATTAATGGGCCGTCAGCCATATTTGCTGTAATGGTTAGGGTCCAGGTTTCAGCATTAAGTTCTACGCTGGTCATTTCAACACTACGACGTCCAGGATTAACTGAACCTGAAAGGTCACCATTCCATGATTCGATTAGTAAACGAATTCGTTCCGGTCCCTCGGATGTGAAAGAGGTCAAATTTCCTGACCAGGATCCTTTGGCTGGATGACCAGTTTGGGATATAGCGGGTACTGCCAGTCCAAGACAGGTAATTAATAAAATAATTCTTGCAAACATTGTTGACTCCTTAATTAAGCCCAGGCTCTTGTGAGAAGACTCTTGTTATTCTATATTTCCCCTGCGCGGATAAGGGGACTCTTCATCATATTACTAGTAAGAGCGCTATAGTACTAAATTCTGGTAATTGAAATATAGTCCATGTATTCTCCTTCTCCTGAATTCCACAGTATTTGCACAAAAGGGGCAAAATATGTTTAAAAATTCCAGTTATTTCATAGTGTTAGCAATTTTTCTTTTGTCGGCATGTGCTTCTCAACCTGCACAGCAGAATGATATGGCGCAGGAATCTGATAGTAATGTTGAGTTAGCAGAAAATTCTTCATCCGAGAATGACCCCAATGAAGTTATCTGCCGTCGGGAAATGGTAACGGGTAGTAATTTTAGAAAACGCGTTTGTCTTACCAGGGCGCAAAGAGGAGAAATGCGAGCAATGTCTCGTGAAGAGTTTATTGAAAGAAGGTCTGGTACTTTAGGTGCTGCCCCTGCTGGCCCGGCTAATTAAGAAAATATTTCATGCTTAATATTAAAATAGAAACTATCTTGAAAACGCTGTCTTGTAAAAAAGCGCCAGTAATTTTTGTAGGTCTGGCAGCGTTTAGCCTGACTTCCCTGGGGCAAGTCAGTATTGCTTCATGTGCTGATATTGAGGATTCTGCTGCCAGATTAGCCTGCTATGATGAAGCTACAAGCGCTATACAAAGCTTGCCAGTAATTAGATTGCCCAGGGCTTCAGTTACTTCTTCCAGTGAAGCTTCGAATGATGCGCCTGCAACATCATCCTCCCGGGGTGATGACTTTGGTCTTGAACTTCGTGATGACGGTGGCAGGGTGGCGGAACGAAGCTACCGTGTTGTCGCTGCTAATAGAAATGACTTTACTGGCTGGACTATAGAGTTTGAGAATGGTGTCAAGTGGCGCCAGGTAGGCACTGATAAATACGATATCAAAGTGGGTGAGACTTATACAATAAAGCGTGGTGCGCTGAATTCTTTTTTGCTGAGTAATAGCAATAATAATCGGAAAATACGTATAAAACGCTTTGAATAATCTCCTCATTCTAGTTTGCCGTTAAACGCCAAATCATCATTTTACATACCACATACCACATACCACATACCACTTAAGTAAACTTCTTGCCCAGCCTTAGAATCTTCACGGCTTTTAGTGAAGAAACTTTACTTCACTTTGTCAATATATCCTTGTTC
This sequence comes from Gammaproteobacteria bacterium, assembly GCA_018698975.1. Classification (GTDB taxonomy): domain Bacteria; phylum Pseudomonadota; class Gammaproteobacteria; order Pseudomonadales; family Pseudohongiellaceae; genus Eutrophocola. The sequence goes on along the minus strand of JABIPQ010000091.1, from coordinate 2,674 downwards.
ATAGAATGCGCTGAACTAAATGTGATGCAAAAAAAAACCCCGCCGAAGCGGGGTTTTTTATAACTAGCTCTACTAACTATCTAATAAAGAATTAGAAGCTGTAGTTATAGCTAGCTCTGTACATGCGTCGTCGTGGATCATACAAAGCACTGTTTACAGTAGTTAGAGAGCCCATGACTAATGGTGCAACTTTATCACCTATGTTCAGGATTGCTAATGAGACACTAGACTGATTTGCTCCGCCTAAATTATAAGTGTAGAGAACATCATTCACTGAGAAACCGCCTTGATTACTCAAGACCTGATTCGCCCTTGGGTTACGCAGTTCTGTTCCATCAGTGAAGCGCGTAGTCCAACGGAAGGAATGGTTATCCCTGTTATAGGTTGCAATGATGTTTCCGCGCAACTGTGGGTTAGTGCCCACACCGGCAACGTTACTACCATCAGTTCCGACAACATCGATGATAGAACCATCAGTCGCAGTACCCGCATAACGATTAACATAAGCACCGTTTACCCGGATACCTGCATCACCACCCATGAATGGGAAGTCATAGGAAACCTGGAAATCAACACCGTTGGTCTCGACGGTATTCTGATTGATAAAGCCGGATTTAAACAGGGCGATATCGAAACCAGTCATACAATCACCTGGACGGGTGTTAAGGTTAACACCATCCCAGCGACCAGTGATTTCACAAATTTCGTTATTAGCACCAGGGAACAGTTCAATACGTGGATCAGTAATGAAACCATCAGCCTGGTCAGCCAGCAGAATGTCATCCGGGCTAACTACAGTTACCAGGTTGGTAAATTCATACTCCCAGTAGCTAAGGTCCAAGGTTAAGCTGTCTGTAACATCCCAGGTAACACCAACAGTCCAGCTATCGGACTCTTCTGGTAACAGATTTGAGTTACCTACGGCCAGTGCACGAGCCTGAGTAACCTCACCACCGATTTCTCGGATAGTAGTGCCACTGGGGCCAATACCAAAGGACTGGTTTTCAGAAGCCAGACGGAATGAAGAACCGGCAGAAGCTCTGATAAATACACCCTCAGCAGGTGTCCACAGAGCACTGATTTTAGGCTCTACTGAACTTTGTCCCAGAGTACTTTCATAACGTGCTGCAAGGTCAATCTCGAGAGTATCAGTTGGAAACATCACCAGCTCAGCAAAGACTGCTTCTGTGTCACGAGTTGAATCCCAGCTCCTGATTACTTGTGGAGCAAAGCCATAACCGCCGTCTCTGGATACAGAGTCAACGATGATGTCAAGTTCCTGCCTACGATACTGGGCACCGATTGCTACACCTGTTGCGCCGCCGGCCATTTCCCAAAGCTCGCCAGTTGCGATAGCTTCAAAAGAGAAAAGTCGCGAGTCGCCTCTGGTAAGCGGCTGGTTGGTCATCCATTCCTGCAGCTCAACAGAGTTGTAGGTAGGATCGCCAGGCTCGGCAAGCAGACGGCTGGCAAACGGGTTCCACCACTCACAGTTACCTACACCAGGTTGAATATTAGGATCATTTTCATAACCCACTACCTGATTGGCTTTACAGTTACCGCCGCCGTAACCAGCAATGGCTCGTGCATAACGGTCTGCGATAGTGTCCGAAGAACCACCTGCCTGCTGGTTCCAGGAAGCAGTACCAGTCGCACGCCAATCCCAATTATCACTGAGCATGCCATCAAGAGATAGCGATGTGCGGAAAGTATGCTGCTTGGCAAAAGATTGCAGAGCTCCTTCAACTGGAGCTGCCTGGCGAGTAAAAATGGTGCGGTAATCCTGTAATGGAAAAGCACCGCCACTGCGCGCATTGGCATCAATAACACCTGGGTTGTTAGCCGGCATCTTAACTGAAATGCCACTTAGTGCTAACAACGGTACACCAGTACCAAAACTACTGCGTGTTGCCACTCGAGCGAAGTTTGTCTCAACTGTCATGTTCTGCAGGAAATCACCGTCAAACTGTTTGTTCATAACAGCCATACCAGTAAGCTGTTCGTTCTCTGGAATGATTGTTCGTTGATGACTCAGAGACATTCGGCAGAAGGGGTTTCCAGGTGATTCAAAACCAGCACCATCAAAACCTTTTGCACCAGCTGGATCATAGATCACGTTACCTGGCAGGCCACCAATTTCTGGTGATCCACACAGTGGGTCTGCAAACCAACCGCCTTGCACACGAATATCACCTGGACGGGCTGGCCCTAAAGCGCCGAAAGTACCTGGATTCGCCAGACCCGTGATGAGGCCCAGTCCAATACGCTCAGGGCCAAACACATCTGCACTTTGCATCTGGTCAGGGCGTTTCAGAAATTCCACGGCCATGACGAGACCCATATCATCACCCTGAACACCAAAAATACCGCCAACCAGAACTTCTGGTACGGAAGATTGCGCCTGGGCATGCTGGGTTGAAATTGAAACTTCAGCACCTTCAAAATTGTTACGGGTAATAAAGTTGGCAACACCGGCTACAGCGTCAGAACCATAAAGGGCGGAAGCACCGTCCAGTACCAATTCCACACGCTCAATCATGATGCCCGGTGCAAGGTTGTTAACGTCTACCGCTGATGCAGTATTTGCATCAATAGTTTGGCGTTGTCCATTCATCAGTACTAACGTAGATCTGGAACCCAGAGCCCTGAGGTTAATACTGTTGGTTGGAGTATT
>JABIPQ010000090.1 GCA_018698975.1 Gammaproteobacteria bacterium | reverse complement strand
GCACTGACTTATCTGTTCATTCACAGAAGAAGCTGGACTGGATAGCAAGGGAATTAAATGAAAGGCCTAGAAAGACCTTGGAATACGAAACCCCGGCTGATAGATTTAACGCATGTGTTGCACTGACCGGTTGAACTCACAGCCGATAGCAGACCTTCGATGAAAAATTAACTACCAGTCTTCAGATTTCCTTGTAAATAAGCCGTGACGCTGCCCGGCAGCACATCAAGGTTGTAGCCACCTTCCAATACTGACAACAACTTGCCACCACAATAATTGTTGGCGATGGTTTTTAGTGTTTCACCGAGCCAGTAATAGGTTTCATCCGTAAGTGCCAGGCCTGCCAGAGGGTCATCCTTATGGGCATCAAACCCTGCTGAAACAAGAATAAGCTCGGGCTGCCAGGCATCCAGAGCAGTGAGCACCTGTTCTGCAAAAACTGAAATATAGGTAGTGTGTCCGGTGCCGCCATGCAGGGGAACATTCAGAATATTATTGTTGAGATTTTCGCTAACCTGGCCCGTACCTGGGTATAAAGGGTTCTGATGAGTGGAGATATAAAAAATACCATCGCGTCCGCGCATAATATCCTGGGTGCCATTGCCGTGATGAACATCAAAATCCACTATGGCAATTCGTTCAGGAGTGTATTTTTGCTGTGCATATAAGGCTGCAATGGCGACATGGTTGAACAGGCAAAAGCCCATGGCCTGATTGGGTGTGGCATGGTGACCTGGGGGGCGAGTAGCACAAAAGACAGTTTCTGCTTCTCCATTCATCAGCTTGTCCACTCCCTGGCAAGCAGCGCCAACAGCCCTTAGCGCAGCATTGAGAGAGCCAGGCGACATATGTGTATCGGCATCCAGTGAAGCTTCTCCCTCAACAGGGGCCGTTTTCCTGATCCTTTCCAGATGGTATTCATCATGGGCAAGCAGAATTTGTACATCACTTCCCAGTGGTGCCTCATAAAAATAGAGATCTGGATTAATCTCTGCGGTGTTGAGCGCGCTTAAAACCCCTCTAAGTCGTTGCGGGTTCTCAGGGTGTCCTGAGCCGGGTTCATGTTCAAGGCAGTCGCTATGGGTGATGATGTTTATGGGCATTATTGAGAAGTCTAAAAAAATATATTATCCGGTGATTATGACATTGAAAGGCATGGCCTGAAAACAGCTTACACAAGGAATAAAAAACAAAAAATAGCCGCAGGCGGTGATAAGTTTAAAATGAGTAAGCTAACCGGGACAGAGCATTAGTTATTGTAAATTATTTTTTACCCCTCTATGATTTGCCTGAAATTCTTTGATGTGAAATTCTAATGGAAATAATTTTTCAGTTTCTCGCCAAGCCCTTATTTTCCTATAGCGAACATACTATTACCGTGGGACAAGTTCTATTGTTCCCTGCGATTATTCTTTTAGCCTGGGTGTTTTTCCGCAAGTCTTACAAATTTATGACTAAACGTCTGGAGCGGTCAGAATTACCGCCGGACATGATTCTTTTGCTACAACGAATTTATGTCATTGTTGTACTGATTGTTGTTGTCCTGATTATTCTGGACATGCTGAAGGTGCCACTGGGTGCTTTTGCCTTTATTTCTGGTGCTATCGCTATCGGGGTTGGTTTTGGTGCCCAAAATATAATTAATAATTTTATCTCGGGCTGGATTCTGATGTGGGAACGGCCCATTCGTATTGGTGATTTCCTGGAAATAGGTGATGCAAAAGGGACAGTAGAAACTATTAATACCCGCTCCACACGAATTCGCAGAACTGATGGGGTACATATGCTGGTTCCCAACAGTCAATTACTGGAAAACATGGTGGTTAACTGGACACTCATGGATAAAAAAACCCGTTCAATTGTTAGAGTTGGCGTAGCCTATGGTTCTCCGGTAAAACTGGTTGCAGATCTTATTATGAAAGCTACTGATGAGCATCCTGAAACCATGGATGACCCCAAGCCAGTAGTGTTTTTTGAAGACTTCGGCGATAACGCCTTAATTTTTGATTCGTATTTCTGGATTGATGCTGCCGGCGAACGTGATCTTCGTAAAGTAAGGTCAGAGGTGCGCTTCAGGATTGCCGAGCTCTTTGATGAGGCTGGCATTGTGATTGCCTTCCCGCAGCGCGATGTTCATATTGATGGGGAATTAAAAATTATCGAAAAAGATTCCTGATCCTGGCCAGTTGTATCCATAACTTCTATTGTCTTAGGTAACAGTGAATGCAGTAAGTTGTTTAAGTAGCCAAGGCCTTGAATGAGTTGATATATAAAGAAATATCCTGGTCAGCTGTTTAGAGCCATTTCTTGATTTTAAAGTACGAAAGAATGCCGATCACAACCACTGCCATTCCACCTGCCACCAGGTTGAATGCCATTGGCACATCAATCCCCGGCAGGCCAGCCACATTCATACCAAACAGGCCGGTAACAAATGAAATCGGCAGGAAGATTGCCGCGACAATAGACAGTACGTACATGCGGGCATTTTGTTCCTGGGCAATTCGGTTCATTAGTTCTTCCTGTAGCACCAGGCAACGTTCCCTGACCAGATCGAGGTCTTCGACATAGCGCACAATTCTGTCTGACTGCTCATGCAATTCATATATCTGTGCATCGTCCAGAAAATTTTTGCTGAGCCGATAGAATGATTCCAGGGCATCACGTTGCGGCGCAAGGTAGCGTCGAACCTGCGCCGACTGCCTGCGCAGTGAAGACACATCAACGCGTGTCTTGTTGGAATTGGATGTTTCTATGGTGTCTTCAAATTCACCGACTTTTTCTTCAATGGCATCGACATATTCTGATATGCGGTCGGCCATACGTTCAACGATGGTAATGAAAAGCTCCTTGGTGTTTTTGGGGCCTTTTCCATCTTCCAGGTCTTTTCGCAGATCCTGTATTGAGAAAACCCGACGCTGCCTGACAGTGATCAGACGATTTTTTTCCAGCCATATGCGCACAGAAACCATGTCATCGGGGTCATCGCCAGGATTCAGGTTGACGGCCCGTAAAAAAACCAGGAAGCCTTCTTTTTCAACAATCGTGCGCGGGCGAGTGTTAACACGTATCAGGCTTTCAATAACATTTTCCGGCAGTTTGAGAAGTTTCAGGGTTTGAACACAATCGCTTTCTGAATAATCCAGATGCAGCCACACAGGACTTTCTTCATCGGTGAAATCAATAGTGGAAAGCCCGGTACCATTTCCATCGAGGGTAAGGCCATGGACAAAACATTTGGCATTAGTAATTGGGTCATTCATGGCGATCTTTCCTGTTGATCTTTAGTAGCTCTTCGAATTTGCTATAGGTTTTTGAGAGTAGGTGTTCTTTCAGACTGAGTCAAAAAGCTTTTCAGGCAGTCAATATACAATCCCGGCTCTGTGGCCTGGACCTTTTGTCTGAGAGATTCGAGCGTATCACTTTGCAAGACATCTACATGAGACTGACCCAGTACAGGACCGTCATCATAGTTTTCATTTACCACATGAACAGTGGCTCCGGTTTCAGTTTCACCGGCTTGTAATACGGCTTCATGGACCCTGTCACCATACATCCCTTTACCGCCATGCAAGGGTAGCAGAGCAGGATGAATATTTAGAATCCTGCCGCTATAGGCAGCTAAGGTTTGCGGGCCCACTTTTTTCATATAGCCGGAGCAAACCACTATGTCGGTGTCGACCGCTTGTAGCTGTGAAAGGATTGCACAATCTGCTTCAGCTTCTGAGCCATGGGTGAGAGAGGATATGTGGTACACAGGGAAACTATTCTCCAGGCACCACTGGTAAATCCCGGCGTTTTTGTTATTGCTTATAATGATGCCCGCTTCTGCCTCTATTTCACCGGCATTCAGGGCGGCAATGATGGCTTTCGCCGAGGAGCCGCCATGGGAGGCGAGAAAACTAATTTTCATGAACCTTCCTGTTTCTTCTTTTGATTAGTCCGGTTGTAAGGGCAATGCCGGAAAGAATAAGTGCAGCACCCACACTCATTTTATAGGTAATTACTTCATCCAAAAACAAATATCCCCATAACATGCCAAATACAGGAATCATGTAAGTCACAATGACTGTGCGTGCTACACCAATATTTTTTAATAGGTAAAAGTACAAAATGAAGGCCACGCTGGTGCACATCAAACCCAGAATCACAGCATTCGTCCAACCCCTTGTAGTAATACTGTTTTCGGGCCAGAGATACAGTGCCGGTGGGATAAGAAAAAGTGCGGCAAATACCTGACAGCCTGTTGCCTGGGCTACCGAAGGAACCCCATGGACGAATTTTCTCGAATAATTGCCCGTTAGGGCATAGAAAAAGGCAGCTCCCAGCCCGGTAAGCACAGGCAAAAGGAAAAATTCAGCGGAGATGGATTGTGTATCAGTAATCATGATGAGGACGCCAATAAAACTGAGTCCAATGCCGATGACGGCAGAAACAGATAAATATTCTTTTAACCAGACCCAGGCAATGCCAGCACTCATAATGGGTGTCAGAGAATTCAAAATTGAAGCGAAACCTGCTGTGGAAAATTGCGTGCTGATGGTGATAAAAGTAAAAGGCAGGGCGGTGCTAATGAGTCCCAGCACAATAAAATGTTTCCAGTTATCCCTGAAATAGGGCCACTGCCCTTTACTCATCATAATAGGAAACAAAGTCAGGGCAGCAATCAGCGATCTGACTGCGCTTAAAGGGATGGCACCAAATTCGCCGACCGAGAGTCTGGCAAACAGGAAGGATGATCCCCATATTGCTGCCAGGACCACCATTGTTATGAAATATTTTAATTGCACGATGCTGACTTCTTAGCAGTAAACAATGTCTGAGCCATACTTGAGCTCCAATGACAGTTTTACACGCCCGGGCAGGCTCTTGACCACGAGTGTATAGGAATTATCCACCATACGCTCTATTTCACCGCGTGGTAAATTGCCATCCAGTTGCACTGTATTCCAGTGTTTTTTATTCATGTGATAACCCGGCACCACTTCCGGAAAAAGGTCGCGTAGCATCGTTGATTCCTCAGGATCACATTTTAGATTGGAAAACGGGGAGCCTTCAGTTTCTATCAGAGTGGCAAACATTTTCTTGTGTACTTTGAAAACTGCGATTTCTGGTCCGAATGGGTAATCCAGCACAGCTTCCGGCTTCCCAAGCAAATAAGCTTTAGCATCATTGAAATTCATAGAGTGGCTTTCATCGGCGTTTTACACTGCATGTTGTTAATCATAGACATTTGAATTGGAATTCTAAACAAATTGATCCAAAGGAGTAGCAATTGATGGGAATTATGTACAAGCAGTCCGAGAGTCTCCCAGGATTCCATGTTAAAATTATTCTCTAAATCAATAATTTCTGGAATTATAGTATGTCTGATGAATTTACCACGATAGATGAACAAGCCAGTTATGGTATCGGTCGGCAAGTAGGAGAACAACTTGCCAGCCAGCCTTTTGAAGGAATGTCACCAAAAGCAGTTGTTGCGGGCATATCAGATGTACTGGAAGGCAATGAAAGTCAGGTCAGTGAAGCCGATATCAAAGCGGCAATTGATGATCTGAACCAGCGCATGATGAAACAGCAGAACCAGGAAGCAGGTTCCCAGGCGGCAGAGGGCGAGCAGTTTCTCACCGAAAATGCGCGTCGGGATGAAGTAACTGTCACCAGAAGCGGGCTGCAATATGAAGTCATGGAATTTGGAGAAGGAGAATCACCGTCTGCAGATTCTACGGTTAAAGTGCATTATCACGGCACACTAATCGACGGCACCGTTTTTGATAGCTCGGTAAATCGAGGCGAACCCATTGAATTTAATGTTGGTGGCGTTATAACCGGCTGGACCGAAGCATTACAACTGATGAAAATTGGCGATAAATGGAAACTGTTCATCCCTTATCAGCTGGCTTATGGTGCAAACGGTGCGGGCGGTGTCATTGGACCGTATCAGGCACTGATTTTTGAAGTTGAATTACTCGGAATAAGCTAAGGGAGAATGAGACGGTGGCAACTGTCCTTCCTTTTGCCGGAATCCGGCCGCAAGCAAAGCTTGCAGAACAAGTTGCTGCCCCTCCCTACGATGTCGTCAATAGTACTGAGGCGCGAGAATTAGCCAGGGGTAATCCCCATTGCTTTCTCCATATCAGCAAGCCTGAAATAGATCTCCCTCCTGAAACGGATTCCCATGATGATTGCGTTTATCAAAAGGGCAGGGAGAATCTTGATTGCTTTCTGGCAGAAAGCATCCTGAGCAAAGATTTACATCCCTGTTTTTATTTATACCGGCAAAGTATCGAGGACCCTAAAGGTAATAAGGCAGAAGCTGTTCAACACAGTCAAACCGGATTTGTCGGTCTTGTCAGTGCTGATGATTATGAAGCGGATGTCATCAAAAAGCATGAGTTGACCCGCCCGGATAAGGAAAATGATCGGGTCAGGCATATGGCGGCTCTGGCGGCCCAAACCGGCCCGGTTTTTTTAACCTACCAGGGTGAACATGCCCTGCAATTAATTATGGATAAGTGGAGCCAGCCCCAGCCAGTCTATGATTTTGTCAGTGATGGAGTGAGACACCAGTTCTGGACAGTCACTGATGAAGACGCCATTGCGCAAATCAGCTCACATTTTGAAAAGATCCCGGCCTTGTTTGTGGCAGATGGTCATCACCGTTCTGCAGCAGCAGTGCGTTATCGGGCCATGCGTCGTGAGCAGAATCCACAGCACACGGGCAAAGAAGCTTACAATTATTTTATGGCCGTTATGTTTCCCCACGACCAATTGAATATTCTGGCCTATAACCGCGTGGTTAAGGATCTTGGCACTTATGACAAACAGTTATTTCTTGCTGCCTTGTCAGCAGATTTTGAGGTGACAGTTTGTGCTCAGGGAGTATTGCCTGAAAGATCAGGCAGCTTTGGCTTGTATCTTGATGCGCAGTGGTATCGTCTGGATTATCGGGCCATTAATAACGCAGCTGCGGATTTGGTTTCAGGGCTGGATGTGTCCATATTGCAAGATAAAATATTGTCACCCTTGCTGGGTATAGCGGATCCAAGAACAGATCCCCGCATTGATTTTATAGGCGGCATCAAAGGTCTGCCTGCTCTTGAGCAGGCAGTGGACAGTGGAGAATATGCTGCTGCCTTTACATTTTTCCCGGTATCAATCAAAGCGCTGATGCAGATAGCCGAACAGGGTAAACTGATGCCTCCCAAATCAACCTGGTTTGAACCAAAGCTTAAATCCGGATTGATCTTGCACGCTCTCGATTGATTTCACCTGGAAGAACTGACATGGAAAATTCAGGGATTTGGCAGTGAATGATCAGCAAAATAAAGATCATAAAAATATAGGGCCTAAAAATATAGCAGGCAGCGATGAGGTAAACGCATCACTGCTTGATGCCCTGTTACCTTTAGCCTTTCTGGCGTTGGGTTTATTCCTTTCTGTTCGCTTCTATGGCGAAGACTCCTCCTATGGTCCGAATCAGATCATCCTGTTGTTGTCCGGCTGTGTTGCCTTGCTGGTCGGCATGAAAAATGGCCAGTCGTGGAGAGACATGGAGCAGGGGATTTATCACGGCATGATTGTGGTATTTGCTCCCAGTTTCATTCTTCTGGCAGTAGGGATCATGATCGCTACCTGGATCGCGGGCGGGGTAGTACCAACCATGATTTATTACGGTCTTACCCTGTTGAGCCCGACTGTGTTCTATGCGGCTGCCTGTCTGGTGTGCGCTATTGTTTCATTGAGTATTGGCAGTTCCTGGACCACGGCGGCCAGTGTTGGTGTGGCGATGATTGGTACGGCTAATGGCCTCGGTCTGTCACCGGCGATATGTGCCGGTGCTATTATTTCCGGTGCCTATTTCGGCGACAAAATGTCGCCTATGTCCGATACCACCAATCTGGCCCCCGCCGTTGCCGGTGTGGATTTGTTTTCCCATATCCGTCATATGACCTGGACGACTTTTCCGGCTCTTATTATTTCTCTGATCATTTTCATGGTGCTTGGTTTGCTAACCACACCTGCGTCAGACAGCAATGATCTTGAATTGATGCTTGCTTTGCTTGAGTCTAATTTTACGATTGCCTGGTATATGCTTGCGCCACTTTTATTGCTGTTTTTTCTTGCCTGGAAAAAAATGCCCGCACTGCCCGCCATACTTATTGCAGCTTTTACCGGGATATTGTTTATCTGGTTATTTCAGTCTACCGGGGATAGCACTGGCAGCAGTGAGCAACTACAAATTATCTGGAGCATGATGTTCGCCGGATATGAATCAAGCACTGGAAACGCCAATATGGATGATTTGCTCAGCGGTGGTGGTGCGGCGAATATGCTAAACACTATCTGGTTGATGCTGTGTGCGATATTTTTTGGCGGTGCCATGGAGCAAACCGGATTGCTGGTAAAAATACTTCATGAAATTATGCAGCGTGCTAAAACCACGGCTTCAATAATTGCTTCAACGATAGTGACCTGCATTGGCGCCAATATTATTGCAGCAGATCAGTATATGGCTATCGTGATTCCCGGCAGGATGTATAAAGTGGCATTCCAGCATCATAATCTTGCTCCCGTTAATCTGAGTCGGGTAATCGAAGATGCCGGGACGGTGACGTCTCCTCTGGTGCCCTGGAACACCTGTGGCGCTTTCATGGCGGCTTCCCTGGGAGTGCCGACCATGGTGTATCTGCCTTTTTGTTTTTTCAATTTGCTGATGCCGGTAATTTCTGTTTTTTACGGCATTATCCATTTTAAAATTTTGCCACTTGAAGAAATGCCTGCTCACTAGAGGACAGAATACCGTGCGGGTATCTGGCTATAGTTTTTAAGCTATCTATACTCGTGATGAAAAGCGAAAAAATATATGAGTATAAAAAAGTGGTTTTAGTATCTGGGCAGACTCTCTTTAATCTTCCTGATATTGGCGCCAATATTGGCGGTCATGGCAATTGCCTTACTTCCTTCTGGAGACGGCTGGGCTCAGGCTTCTGGTCCGCTTCTGGATGCTTTGTATTTATTTGCAGGCTTGGTAATTCTGTCATTCATCACTGGCGTGCTTGGCATTTTTCATGCAGATAGATTTCAGGGTTTTGCACTAATTAGTGTTCTTGTCAGCTCTGCATTAATACTTTTTGTTATTAGTTTAGTGATGACATCGTGACCTGAAAAGAGCTTGGCCATAAAGACCTAACATGAAATACTAAAAGTGGTGTGTAAAAAAAGGAAGCTCAAGAGCTTCCTTTTTTATTGTTTGGTTGTGTGCCGTTAGCACTAATTTATCGGGCGGCGGCTTCTGCCTCTTTGCTGGAAGTGAAACCCATTTCCAGCCATTTTTCCCAACGTGAGATGTTTTCCGGGTCACGGGCGCCGCAACCACCATCCGCAGGTTTTTTGTAGGAACCATCTTCCACTTTAATCCAGCATATAGCGCCACCTGGGCGGCCATCTACCAAAGGACTGAACATGACAGAGACAGTATCGCCTGGTTGAAAGGTGCGCCCGGTCATACCGGCTCGCACCAGTGAGGGGGGTGCGCCGCCTTCAAAGCCCCATTCCACTGTTTCGCCATTTTCATCAATCACGTTGATGTAAAGCCATGCGTGCGGATTATTGAACGCCCAGCGCTCCACCGTGCCGGTGAGAACCATTTCTGTTTCACGATCAAACATGCTGAAGGAGTGGTGCGCCAGGGCTGCGCCAGACACAAGGTACAATATACAAGGTACAAGAAATGCCCTGATGCATGCAGAAATTTTCATAATTTTAAACCCTCGTTACAAATCTATATAAAGTTAGTGAACTATTAACACTTCGCTATTTGCCTGATTCTTGTACCTTGTACCTTGTACCTCATTCTCCCTGCAATACCGGGTCAGAGAAAGGGTCCGGGGTTTGCCCTGGTAGATCCGGAAACAGGGTAGATCCTCGTGGATCCTTGTAGCCTTCTTCACCGGGCAGGTAAAAATTGGTCAGACCGTTATCATCCAGATATGAGTTGCTGCTGAGATCGCATTCCCAATGCTGTACGCGATAGCCTATTTCATCCAGGTCATCGGCGGGTCTGAAAGAAAAAACAAAATTCAGTGGCTTCACGAAGGCATGCTTGTCATACATGGTTACTTGCACAACCAGTCTTGGGAAGTCGTCAAATTCTTTGAGTTCCCAGGTTTCAACCAGTTCCAGCTGGTTACTGGTCATGGGCGACCAGCGCGTAAAATCTGCAGGCATCAAGTACTTGGTATTGGTGATTAATTTATTGCCGTCCCAGAAGCCGATGGTATCGCCATGCCAGGAATGGGAGCCGTTCATTTCGGCCAGATTGGTATGCTCCTTGTTGATATAAGTCCGGCGTATAGCGTTGGCAAAATCGTTGATGAACCAGGACTCATGAGGAAGATTGATAAATTCATGGTTATAGGGCTCCAGTAACCAGCGCGGTAAACCAGCCGGTTCACAGTGAGTGAGCCGGTCATAACGGACCTGGCCTTCTTCCTGTTGCTGGCGCCAGCGCTCCTTGTAAGCCGCCTCGTAAGCTGGAGTCAGGACGCCTTCTTTGATAGTGCCACCGCGCAGACCACCATCGATGAAGAGATCCATATGGTTGTTGCCGGCCGTGTACCACAGCCCATCCCAGCGTGGCACTGATTGCAGAGTATGTTGTGTGCCGCCATTGGCCTGTTCAAGCAGGTACTGATAATGCTCTTCAGAGGTGGCAAATTCACGGTCCGGGGCAATGGGCTCCAGGGCCTGGCCGGTAAAGCCGTTGATTTGGGCGCTGGCAACGGGACTCACTGCCAGCGCTGTGAAACAGACTAATATTGAACGGTGTAATTTGCTTATCAACACCTTAATTCCCCCAGAATAAATAGCTTAACTTTCTTATTGATTTTCACTGCAAAGCCAAGAGTAAACAGGTAAAGAGACGCTGTCTAGTCCATAATAGGGAAACCTTTTCTCTTCGTGAAGTCGTTGCTATGGTGCTGCCTATGAACAGCAAACTATTGCTTATATCAGTGATACTGACTCTCGGCTGCTTACCATTGCAGGCTGAGGAGCTGACTATTGCCGTGGCATCAAACTTTGCCAGACCAATGGATGCCCTTGTTGCTGATTTTGAGGAAAGCACTGGTCACCATCTTAATGTGTCATATGGCTCTTCCGGGCGTTTGTATGCACAGATAATCAATGGCGCACCCTTTCACCTGTTCTTTTCTGCCGATCAGGAAAAGCCGGATGCACTGGAACAAACAGGACAGGCAGTTAAAGGCAGTCGCTTTACCTATGCTACTGGCGCACTGGTATTGTGGTCCGCTAATTCAGAACTTACTTTAGCAGATGGAGAAGCGCTGCGAGGCCAGCAAGTGGAGCGACTGGCACTGGCCAATCCTCGTCTGGCGCCCTATGGAGTAGCAGCGATGCAGGTGCTGCAAGCCATGGAACTGGACAGTGACTACAGTGAGCGACTGGTGAGGGGAGAAAACATTAATCAGGCTTACCAGTTCGTAAATACCGGAAATGCCCAGGCAGGGTTTGTGGCCTTGTCACAAGTGTTCGAAAACGGCAGCATTGAAAAGGGAACTGGCTGGATTGTTCCATCAAATTTGTACGATCCTATCAGGCAGGATGTAGTGCTACTTAACAATGGCAGTAACAATCAGGCGGCCAAAGAATTTCTGGATTTCATAACAAGTCGTGACGCCCAGGCAGTGATTGCCGATTATGGTTATATCACTGACTAAAAAAGGAAATGAGGTATAATCCTTCCCGCTTAATACAACGTACAAGCACAAGTGGATTGAAGTAATATTTTCGACATTAGCTCAGTTGGGTGAGGACAAGGGTTTCTAACGCATAGCGTTGAGCGTAGGACGAACGCGCCAATCTATGATTGGTGCCGCAATGCGCACCGGGCCGTCAGGCCTGCTCTACTAGGTAGATATCTTAAGTAGTGTAAATAAGTACATTGAAATAAAATTTGGGGCATTAGCTCAGTTGGTAGAGCACCGGACTCTTAATCCGATGGTCGTAGGTTCGATCCCTACATGCCCCACCAATTAACAAAACCGGGATTAGTCCCGGTTTTTTTTTAACAAAGAAAATTGTAGTTGCCTTATATAGATGATGAAACCGAAACAATGAACAACACTCAAGAAAGTATTTCCGGATTAATAAAGCGTCTTGACCTCGATACAGCAGGTAATAACTCTGAAATGATATGTGATGCCGTAAAGAAAACGCTTGTCGAGGAGGTGGGTCGGGAAGGTTTTGTGTTGCCAGAGGAATTCACCAGACCCGGAGAGCAAGATTATGCCCGACGCCTGTTACATAAATCCGCAAATTACTGCATTGTCGTTATGGTGTGGGGAGTAGAGCAGGGTACGCCAATCCATGACCATGATGGCAGTTGGTGTGTTGAATGTGTCAGCCACGGCACTATTCGCGTGCGCTCATTCGATCTTGTTGGTAATCCTGAAGATGAAGTTGTTGGCTTCAGACAAACTGATGAAATATGTGCCAGTCGCGGAATGGCGGGTTCGTTGATACCGCCATTTGATTACCACATGATAGACAATCCGACCGAGCAAATATCTGTGACTATTCATGTATATGCTGAAGAAATGCAAGGATGCCATGTTTTTCGTAAAACTGGTGCCGATGATTACCAGCGGGAATGGAAAACCTTGAGTTACACTGATGATGTTGTGACAGGATAAACAGTAAGAAGGCAATCCTTAAGCGGACTAATATAAAAATTGCACAGGAGTAGTAAAAACTCGCTAAATTCCTTTGCTTTGATTTCTTACACTGCCATTGTATTCAACAGCCACGCCACTACCAGCACCTGTGGCACTGTTAATAAAGGCAGAAACAAGGCGATCTTCCAACTCCTGGTGGTCTCTCTCAAAACCATAATTTCGGTGTAATCCGTTGAAACGCCAGTCATCAGAAAGGCAAAACCATTGCCGGGTGCGTTGGCTCTTGTGAGCAGATCAGCTGCGATAGGAGTTGAACCTTCGGAGCACACTTCCAGAATTGTTGCCACAATGATGGTCAATCCAAGTCCTGTCAGCGTCGGGCCAAACCAGGTGCCAAATATTTCAGGAGCAACAAAAGCACGGATCAAACTGGCGAGGATCACACCAAATAATATCCAGCGCATCACCATGCGCGATTCCTTGATACCATTTTTTAAAGTAGAGCCAATAAATCCTGCGCTGAACTGAGTTTCTTTTATAGCTTGCCTGGCACTAGCCCAAAAGCGAAAACCATTGGGTAAATCTATTTGTTGTGGATTGGCTGGTAATGTCCCGCGCTTGACCAGCTCATCAAATATCAGTCCTACAATAATGGCTATCAGCATGGACAGGACTATAAAACATAGCGCCCACCACAAACCAACCAGGGCAATCAACACCAGCGTCAAAGAAAAAGAATTCCATGGGCTGGCAATTAAAAATGCCGTGACCTGGCCAATGCTGGCACCACGCTCATAAAGTTTTGCACCTACCATGAGAATGCCATGACTGCACAAATCCAGTAGTACACCTGCAGCCGTTGCTCTGAGTATGCCGCTAAGTCCATGTGTTGTTCCAAGAATAGAGATAACAAATTCTCTGGGTATGCGTGCCAATACCGAGATCATCAGGATGCCAATGGTGACTCCCCACCACATGGTATTGACCAGATCAAAAACTGACGCTGCCAAAATGTTGTACCAGAGGGCAAAATGAGTGGAGGCTTCGAACATGGTGAAGTGAAAATAGAGAAAGACAATGGAGAATCCCGAAATTCGCAGAAGGATGTCTGGTTTATTGGCAGGGGGATGGCAGGAATGTTCAGTCATCTTTAGTACCAGACCCTGAGGCCCACAACAAAGGAGGCCTCGCTGGCGTCTTGCCCTGCAAAGCGAAGCAGGTCGGCTGTGTCGCCAAAGGATTTTTCCCAGGCTACGCCAAGGTAGGGTGCTATTTCACGTTTGAATTCATAGCGCAGACGCAAACCCAGGTTGGCTTTGTTCAGGCCCTGGCCAATACCGGCGTCAAGGTCCTCGCTGAAAGCGTAGTTGAGTTCCATGCGCGGCTGCAGAATCAGGCGTTGTGTGAAGCGCAACTCATACTCTGCTTCGAGGCGGGCACTGGTATCACCATCCTCACTAATAAATGCTGCCGCATCCATTTCAAACCAGTAAGGGGCCAGTCCCATCAGGCCTATAACTGCATAGTCTCTGGAGGTGTCCTCAAAATCATGACGCCACCCAGCCTGGATATCCCAGAATGGTGAAATGGCATGACTCCACAGGGCCTGTAATTCGAACTCCTCGGTGTTATTACTTTCATTGTCATAATGACCTTCAGTTTTTAGCCATAGTTTGTTGATGTCATAACCAATCCAGCCCTGTGCTTCCCAGGTCAGATTGCTGTCGCCATCATGATTTTGACTTTCCAGGCGCTCGCCTATAAATAGTGTGTTCAGGGTATTGCCATGCATGTGCTGAACACTGTCACGGGCGGCAGCCATGACGGCCGGATCATAGACTTCATCAGCAGCATTTTGTGCAAATACCGGGGATGCCAGCATTAGTAAGATTATTGCCGGGACAAGCTTCATGACATATTTTCCTTCACCGACACCACGCGCATCATGCCCGCTTTCATGTGGTATAGAAGGTGACAATGGAAAGCCCAGTCTCCTGGAGCATCCGCCGTAATATCCACGGACATTTTTTCTCCAGGTTTGATGACAATGGTGTGTTTGCGCGGTTTGTGATGATGTTCACCAGATTGGGTGACGACATCAAAGTACATGCCATGCAAGTGAATGGGGTGAGGCATCATGGTGTCGTTGACCATGGTCAGGCGCAAGCGCTCGCCATGGTGAAAGACGATGGGGCCCTTCACTTCAGAGTATTTTATACCGTCGAAGGACCACATGTAGCGCTCCATATTGCTGGTCAGGTGTAGCTCCATCTCACGCCCTGGTGGTCGGGTGTCTGGATTTGGCTCGAGGCTTTCAAGATCGGTGTAGACCAGAACACGATGGGGTAAATTTTCCAGTCCAAGAGGACGCTCATGCAGCCGGTTGACCGGATTCATCGCCACGTTCATCACACCGGGTCCCCGGGGATGGTTGTGTTCCTGCATGGTCATGTTATCCATTTCCATTGAGTCCATGTCTGTCATGTTGGCATTGTTCATAGAGGAATGGTCCATGGTGCTATGGTCCATGGCCATTGCTGCCGGGGCGCTATCATCATGATCCATAGCGCTGTGATCCATCTTATTCATGTCCATACCCGACACTTTATCCTCCATCTCCATACCTTCCATTTCTGTGCCGGACATATCCATACTCGACATACCCATGTCTTTCATGGTCAGAGTAGGACGTGGTCGTAGTGATGGTACTGCTGCGCGCATGCCTTCCCGCGGCGCCAGTGTGGCAGAAGCATAACCGGAGCGGTCATTGGTTTCACACATGATGGTGAAGGCCTGATCAGCATCGGGTTGCACGATCACATCAAAGGTTTCTGCCGTGCCGATCTGGAACTCATCGGTGTCTACCGGTTTAACATTGAGGCCGTCAGCCTGGACCACGGCCATGGGTAGCCCGGGTATCCGTATATTGAAAATGCTCATTGCCGAGGCATTGATGAAACGTAGTCTTACGCGCTCTCCCGGACGAAACAGGCCAAGCCAGTTTTCTGCCGGACTGTGGCCATTCACCAGGTAGGTATAAGTAGAGCCAGTTACGTCCGACAGATCAGTGGGGCTCATGCGCATATCACCCCACATCAGGCGATTTGCCATGGCAGCGTCAAAACCTTCAGCTTCCACATCGGAAAAAAATTCGCGCACAGTGCGTTGCTGGAAGTTGTAGTTGTCACTCATTTTTTTCAGCTTGGAAAATACACGCTGGGGATTTTCAAAGGTCCAGTCCGAAAGCATGATCACATGCTCACGGTCATAGGTAAGCGGATCCAGCCCGGCAGGATCGATAATAATCGGACCATAATGACCCAACTGTTCCTGCAGTCCTGAATGGCTGTGATACCAATAGGTACCAGCCTGTTTAAGGGGAAAGCGATAAGTGAAGTCATCACCTGCAGGAATGCCCGGGAAGGACAGGCCGGGAACGCCATCCATTTGAAATGGCAATAAAATGCCATGCCAGTGTATCGAGGTAGCTTCCTGCAGGTGGTTACTAACACGTATCGTAAGATCATCGCCTTCTTGCCAGCGCAGCAGAGGCGCGGGGAATTGACCATTGAGTGTAATAAGGGGCGCACTCTTGCCAGCAACATTGGCTTTGGCTTGTTCTACCTGTAGATGAAATTCATCACCGGTCAGCAACCCGGGCAAAGAAAGAGTAGATCGTGCAGATTGAGCCCAGGCAGGGAGTACAGACTGAAAGCCTGCACCGGCAAAAACGAGCGCACTTTTTTTAAGAAAATGGCGGCGGTTTAACTGGTTTTTCTGGAATTGGCTTATGTGTTTCATTTGGTTACCATATACCCCCATGGGGTATATTGGCAAATATTCCCAAGCGTATAAAAAAAGGATTATTCACCATGCTTATTGACAAAGAAAATACCCTTAAACGTCTGAACCGAATCGAGGGGCAGGTGCGCGGTATCAAGAAAATGATAGAAGAAGAGCGTTACTGCATTGAGGTGTTACAACAGATGCAGGCCGTTAAAGCTGCTTTGTCAAAAGTTGAAGATGCCATTCTCAAGGATCACAGCAACACCTGTGTCGCCAGTGCCATTGCTTCAGGCAATGCCAAACAACAGCAGGAAAAGTTTAATGAGCTAATTGATTTGATCGGGCGCTACAAAAGTAATTGAAAGTTTCTAGCTGAACAGGCTCAGCAGTGGGGCCTGAATACCAAACTGCAACCCAGGATCTGACTGTACACCAGCAAGATCGCGCAGAGCCAGATGAAGATGTTCCGGGGTTAGAATTATGCCGTTTGCATCGGGCTTCAAGGTCTGCGGATTCACAGCCAGTGCTTCAAAATTGGCATCGGTACCACCAATCACCCGGTTGCCCCGCACACCTGCGCCCATCGCCATCATACTAGTGATATTCCAGTGATCCTTGCCGCGATTTGAATTATAAAAAGGCGTGCGGCCAAAATCAGAACCCACCACCACTGTAACTTTGTTCTGCTGGCCACTGGCTTCGATTTGTTCCCACAGGTGATCAATACCCGCAAGTAATTCAGTCAAACGACGTCCATGATCCCGATCATGATTGCCATGGGTATCAAAGCCGCCCATGGACAGATTGGCGCTTACGGCAAGGCCGCTGGTGAAACTGGCCACCGCGATTTCTGCCTGTCCGGCGAGTCCACTTGAAACACGCTCAGGCAAGGCGTCGACCAGTCTGTTGAGGTTGTTTTTGTCTGCAACTGTTCCAGTTGCCGTGTTTCAAGCGGCAGAGTGGAACGTCTGATTAAACGGCCAAGTCTGGCTGCGCGTGCGACTTCAATTTTTTCGTAAACTGCATCGTTGAAATAAGGAATGCGTTTTTCTGGTTCATTCTGGGGAGACCCTGCATTGGGATAGTCCAGTTGCTGAAATGTTAATGATCCTGCGACTCATGCTGGTGGAACCAGAGATGCCGTAAAGTCATAGCCGCCATTGGAAATAAAAGACAGGGCTTATTCCGGTGCGGTTGATGCTGCTACCAGGGCACTAGTCTTTATAAGGCTTTACTGCCTTCCTGCTTGAATTCATATCGCTAAATCTTTATCTTGGGCTACCCATGGACTACCAAAGGTGATCTATGTTCAAGAAAGACAGCCAACTCAGAGGTCTGTACCAGAGGGAAAGAGCAGCAGGCAGTGTGTGGATTGTAAAAGCCAAGCAACGTGGCCTGAACAAGCCCGTCACTATCACTCTAGGCAGAGTTGATGTAATTCCTGTGAACAAGGCTAGGCAGATGGCAAAGGAAAAACTGTCTCTGCTTGCTCAAGGCATCAATCCAAATCAAGAAACTATCCAGCAATTAGCGACAACCAAGGCGTTAAGCATCAGCCTAGAAGATGCGCTAGCTGAGTATTTGTCCCTTCGTGAACTAAAACCCTCAACAGTTAAATCATACCGCCAGGTGATCGCTCGTTCATTCGATGACTGGTGGAGTAGACCTATCACAGAGATAACCCGTGATGACATCATTAAACGCTACAAACTGATAAAAGATGGCATCTCTAAGAGGGCTTTTCAGCCTATAAAAGCCAATCCCAGAGGGTTGGCTGACGCTCAGAAGGCTATGCGCTATCTCTCCGCCCCAATGAATTCTTACTCCGGTGACAAGCTAAATGGCGAGCCACTCTAGCCTGATGGAAACCCTGTTTTAGTTTTAAAGGACAAAAGAGCCAGAAATACACTAAAGTCTCGAGATCGGTTCCTTGAGAGAGAAGAGCTATTTCATCATCTGGGCATAGTTTATCATGGCGAGTATGAGAGTGGATTAAGGGCATCTCAGGCAGATTTTATAGTGTTACTTATGGTTATCGGTCTTAGACAAACAGAGGCAATAACCTTAAAGTGGTCTGACATTGAGACAGATACTTATACAATCCAGGATAGAAAGAACAATAAGACACATACACTTCCTAAGACTGAAGTGGTTAGAGGAATCTTTAATAGAAATGCTAACAGTACTCAATGGGTGTTCCCAGGTAAGAATGGAGCGGCATCAATGGACAAGGTCGTTGGGAAAGCCTCAGAGGAATGTGGAGTTAAGTTTTCTGCACATGACCTGCGTAGGACAGCCGCAACTATTGCCTCGGAGCATGGCTTTACACAGGATCAAATAGGGCGCTTACTAAATCATTCAAGCACTTCAGTGACTGATAAATATATTCAGAAGACAACAGCGGCCTTACTTCCAATCCTTCAGCAGATTGAAGATGAGATTCTTGGCAATTATGAAGTGCCAATTAAAGAT
>JABIPQ010000089.1 GCA_018698975.1 Gammaproteobacteria bacterium | reverse complement strand
TCCTTTTCAGAAAGACTGATAAGATCCCTACCACGGAGCGCTATTTGACCTTCTGAAACGCTTAGAGATTTGGGAAGCAATCCTAAAATAGCGGAAGCCGTCAAACTTTTTCCGCTTCCGCTTTCTCCCACAAGTCCAAGCATTTCCCCCTGACGAATTGTAAAGTTCAGCTTTTTAACTATGGGTTGTTCTTCCTGCACATTAGCGACACGTAATGAAATGGATAGATCTTTAATTTCAAGAATCATCAGTAACTTCAACAGGATTAAAAGTTTGGAAGAATAAAGCAGTCATCTCACTATGGCAATGAAAACACAGGAGGCTCCCCTGGATAAGGAATGTACAGTATTATCCAGTGTCAGACTTGTACTTTTTTGATCTATCCAAAGTTCAGTTTCAGATCAAAAGATGCAATTCCATAAACACAGAAAGGTTTTTGAAAGTTACTGTCCTTTTATTATCAGTGCCAATATATAAATTCATTAGCCGTAGAGTCGATCTCTCGTTTTCTTTAAAATTTTTCATGAAACATCTTTCACATTATTTGGGATGCTCCCATGTGTACGTTGACTATTTATAGCGGTAAAAAACGCTGTGTCGTAACCATGAATAGAGATGAGCTTCGTACACGCAAGGAAGCTGGCGTTCTCTATTCCAAATCGAGTAATGCTTCGCGATTGTTTTATCCGGTTGATCTCAGGAGTGGTGGTACGTGGTTTGGCGCAAACAACAAGGGTGTAATTTTGTGTCTACTGAATCGTTACCAGGCACCGGAGATAATTAACCCGAAATCACGCGGTACTATAATTCCGCAGGCGCTTGAACAGGGTGGCGTTGTTGCAGTCAGTGCGTGGCTGGAAAGTGTTGAATTTTCTCAATACAACCCTTTTGATTTGTTTCTGGTAACGAAAAAGAAAATAATTCAATTTTCCTGGGATAGCAGTACCTATAAGATGGAAGAGATAGAGGTTAAAAACTGGTTTATTTTTACCTCATCTTCCATGTTGACCGAAGAAGTGATTGCGTTTCGACAAAATATTTTTAAAGCCTGGACGCGTGAACTGGGGAAAAAGCTCATCGATGCAGATGAAGTGATTCGAGGCTTTCATTTGATCCAGACTGAGGGGCTGGAATCTCATTCGGTTCTTATGGAGAGAGAAAAGTCTCATACTCGAAGTGTTATTCAGGCCGAGCTGATGGGAAAAGAGTTAACTCTTAAATATATGCCAGAGATTCTTGCCAACTCCGCCGATGCCCCTTTAAGTGGCGCACATATAGAAAAAATTCAGATTGTAAAATCCAGGAAGCTGTAAATTTGATGTTGAGAGAAAGAGAAATAATCAAGCTTCAGGTAAATAGGGACGCAGGAAGCGGTACAGATTGTCAGCAACAATGCGAGTGCCTTTGACATTGGGATGAATGCCGTCAGCCTGGTTCAGTTCTGTAATAGCCGCGACATTTTCAAGCAGGAAAGGCATCAAGGGAATGCCATATTGTGCTGCCAGATCTGGAAAAACACTGGCAAATTCCTGAGTATATTCCGGGCCATAATTAGGAGGAATTTGCATGCCGGTAAGAATTACGTCTACGTCATTGTCCAATGCATAGGTAATGGTGTTGGAGAGATTGGCTTTCATTTCTTCTACACTCAAACCGCGTAAACCATCGTTAGCACCCAGCGACAACACCAGTAAATCTGGTTGTGAACGGATATACCATTGCAGTCTGCCAAGTCCGCTGGCAGATGTAGAACCGCTGACTCCCGCATTGATTACGCGAATATGCGACATATTCTCTGCACTCAATTTGGTTTCGATCAGGCTGGGGTAGGATTCACTTTCATCCAGGCCATATCCCTCAGTGAGTGAATCCCCCAGAAAAACAACGGTAAATGGTGTCTGGGCAGAGACAGCACTACTGTTAAACGCAAAAGCAAGTGCGAATAAGGCGGCAATTAATATATGGCTGTTGAGGCGTTTGTTCATGATTATAAATACACTGTGTTCGGGTAGCATCGGGTAAAGCATGATAAAATTCATGCATTATTCTAGCGCAAACCACCTTGCTTCGCATACAGACCCTGCTTGAGCATTTTTTCTTTCGGCTTATGGGGTGTTCAGGTAAGGACAGATTTTTCAGGAGTTTGATACATGACCCTTATTCGTCAGGAAGATTTAATCCAGAGTGTCGCTGACGCCCTGCAATTTATTTCCTACTATCATCCTCTGGATTTTATCCAGGCCGTGCACCGTGCTTATGAGCGTGAAGAATCTCAAGCGGCAAAAGATGCCATGGCACAGATTTTAATTAACTCGCGGATGTGCGCTGAAGGCAAGCGTCCAATCTGTCAGGACACCGGCATTGTGACCGTGTTTGTTAAAGCCGGTATGAATCTTCAGTGGGATGGTGAGTCAAGCCTGGAAGAGATGATCAATGAAGGGGTAAGGCGCGCCTATACTCATCCTGACAATGTGTTGCGTGCTTCCATTCTCAGCGATCCTGCTGGTGCCAGAAAAAATACCGGTGACAATACGCCGGCTGTTATTCATACCACTATCGTGTCAGGTGGCACTCTCGAAATTGATGTTGCTGCCAAAGGGGGTGGTTCAGAAAACAAGGCAAAGTTTGCCATGCTCAATCCCAGTGACGATATTGTCGAGTGGGTACTAAAAACGGTTCCCACGATGGGGGCAGGCTGGTGCCCGCCAGGCATGCTTGGAATAGGTATTGGTGGCACCGCAGAAAAGGCAATGATACTGGCCAAGGAATCCCTGATGGATCCTGTCGATATCGATGAACTGCGTGCCAGGGGAGCAAATAACAGAGTAGAAGAATTGCGCCTGGAACTCATGGACAAAGTGAATGATCTTGGCATTGGTGCTCAGGGGCTGGGAGGGCTCACAACGGTTCTGGATGTAAAGATTAAAGACTTTCCTACGCATGCGGCTTCCTTGCCGGTGGCTATTATTCCTAATTGTGCGGCTACCCGTCATATTCATTTTGTACTGGATGGCAGTGCCCCGGCAGAACTTACACCGCCTAAACTCAGCGACTGGCCGCAAATTACCTGGGATGCAGGACCTACTGCCCGTCGGGTGAATCTGGATACTGTGACCCGGGAAGATATTGCCCAGTGGCAACCCGGTGAAACGCTTCTGCTTTCAGGCACCATGTTGACAGGCCGTGATGCTGCCCATAAACGCATCCTGCAGTTACTGGACAGTGGTGAAGGGCTTCCGGAAGGCGTCGATTTAAATGGTAAATTTATTTACTACGTGGGTCCTGTTGATCCTGTGCGTGATGAAGTGGTTGGCCCTGCAGGCCCAACAACGGCAACGCGCATGGACAAATTCACAGATGCCTTGCTGGATAAAACAGGTTTGATGGGCATGATCGGTAAAGCCGAAAGAGGACAGGTGGCCATTGATTCAATCAAAAAACACAAGGCGGTTTACCTGATGGCTGTCGGGGGTGCCGCCTATCTGGTGTCCAAAGCCATTCGTAAATCACGCATCGTTGCCTTTGAAGATCTGGGTATGGAAGCCATACATGAATTTGTTGTTGAAGAAATGCCGGTGACGGTGGCAGTGGATGTCAACGGCGTGTCGGTGCATCAGACAGGGCCGGCCGAATGGTTCAAAAAGATACATGAGGCCCAGTTAGTTACTGTTAAATGAAAAAAGATAAAGGATAAAGGATAAAGGTGGGCGGGTTCAGGTGAGCCTGAAAATTTACTCCCTTTATCTTTTATCCTTTATCCTTTATCCCTTTTCTATTATCTTCAAGCTCTGGATTCTTCCAAGAGCGGCTATCATGAAAACTTCACTACTATTCATTCTGCTATTAACATTCAGCCAATTCTCTTTTGCTCAAAGTGCTGACCCGGAACGCGGGCAGGCGGTTTTTCAGGAATTTTGCACACGCTGCCATATTCCTCTTGAGATTCAGCTTCGGCTCAATAACGACTGGTTGGGACATCCAGCCAATGAGTTGCTCGAGCGCATTAGCACTACCATGCCGGGGGAGTCTGCAGGAACCCTCACCGCGCAACAATATCTGGATGTCACTGCCTTCGTTTTGAATGTTGGCGGGATTGAGACGGGATCAAACCTTGCTCTGGAAGATTTTTCTGCCCTGATCATTGTTCCGCTTGAGTCTGACGCAACAGAGAATCCAGAAGTGGCCTGGTCGGATTTTAATGGTGATTTGGGATCAAATCGATATTCGCCTTTAGATCAGATTAATGCAGATAATTTCTCCGACCTGGAATTGGCCTGGCGCTGGGATACAAAAAATATTGGTCCAATCCCGGAAGGTAGCAGTGTTACCTCACCGCTTATGGTTAATGGTGTGCTTTATGCCACAGCAGGAGTGACGCGAAACGTTGTCGCCCTTGATGCTGAAACAGGACAACTCCTGTGGATGTGGCGACCCCAGGAAGGTGATCGTTTCACTCTGGCTCCGCGCAAAGGTTCTGGTAAAAGCCTGTCCTACTGGAGCGATGGTATCCGTGAAGTTATTTTTACTGTGACACCTGGATACTATCTTGTAGCGCTAAATGCCCGTACCGGTTTGCCAATGGAAGAATTCGGTGCCGGTGGCTGGGTGGATTTGCAACAAGGTCTGCGTCTGGGACCCGGTCGGGCAGATCTTGATATCGGTCTGAGTTTCCCGCCTCTGGTAGTAGACAATGTCGTTGTCGTGGGCGCCTCTCATCTGGTGTCGGTCCGGCCTGTCAGTGCTGCCAATGTGAAAGGCGATGTGCGCGCCTATGATGCCATTACTGGCGAGCAACTTTGGACCTTCCATACCATTCCTGAGCCAGATGAGTTCGGCGCAGAAACCTGGCTGGGCAACTCTGCCGAGTACACCGGTAACACCGGCGTGTGGACACATATGTCAGCCGATCCGGAGCTGGGTCTGGTGTATTTGCCGGTAGAAACACCAACAGGTGACCTCTATGGTGCTGATCGGCCCGGCGATAATCTGTTTGGCAACTCACTGGTTGCAGTGGATTACCGTACCGGTGAGATGCGCTGGTATTTCCAGCTTATTCATCATGATATATGGGACTGGGATATTCCTACTTCCCCTATTTTGGCAGATATGCCGGATGGGCGAAAACTCGTGGTGCAGTTAAGTAAGCAGGGGATTGCCTATGTATTTGATCGTGAGACGGGAGAGCCGGTCTGGGATATCGTGGAAAGGCCGGTACCACAATCCGATGTGCCGGGTGAAGTCACTTCACTGACGCAACCTTTTCCGATTAAGCCGCTACCCTATGCGCGCCATGGCATGAGTGTGGATGAACTGATTGATTTTACCCCGGAGCTAAAGGCTAAAGCTGAAGCGCATCTGGCAAATTATCGTTATGGTGAAATTTTCACCCCTGCCTCGAGATTTGATGACCCCTCCGGGACCCGGGGTAGCATGATATTACCCAGTCCTATTGGTGGCTCCAACTGGCAGGGCGGTGCTTATGACCCGGAGACTGGCATAGTCTACGCCCCCTCCAGAGATATGGCCTGGGCAGCGAGCCTGGAACCAGGTGGAGATGCCTCATCTGTGGCCTGGATTGCCGGTCCGAACGAAAATACCCTTGATGGTTTGCCATTGATCAAGCCACCCTGGGGGCGTATTACCGCGATTGATATGAATTCGGGCGATGAATTATGGTGGATTGCCAATACTGATACACCGGAAGAGGTGATAAACCATCCGGCATTACAGGGTGTGGACTTGCCACGTACCGGATCACCCAATCTGGTGGGTATTTTGCTGACAAAAACCCTGTTAATCAGCGGTGAAGGCAGTGGTGGTAAACCATTATTGCGCGCCCATGACAAAGCCACGGGGAATATCCTGGCTGAAATTGATTTGCCTGCCTCGCAGACCGGCATGCCGATGACCTATATGTTGAATGGGAAGCAATATATCGTGCTGAGTGTCAGTGGTGGAGGCAAGTCAGAAATTGTGGCACTTACTCTGCCGGATTGATCTGGTAATATTCCGGCTCTTTAATTAAGCGATCGCACCGGGGGAAGTATGTCTGATCGGAATTCACTTATCGCACGTCTGGAAACACTGGATGCCTGTGCCGTATCTGATGCATTGGATTCGCTGCAACTAAAAGGCGCCCATTCAGGCCTGCCACGTCGTTCCACCAGCCAGCGTATTGCCGGGCAGGTAATGACCGTCAAACTCACTGACCAGGCTCCTGAAGGCGGTTCCAAACGCCATTTGGGAACTGCGGCTATTGAGGCGTCCGATGATCATACGATAATTGTTGTTGAACAGCGCACTGGCATCGACTGTGCCGGTTGGGGTGGGGTGCTGGCCAATGCCGCTAAAGCCAAAGGAGTCCGCGGTGTGATCATGGAAGGGCCGGCCAGAGATGTTGATGAATATGAAGAAATCGGCTTTCCTGTGTTTTCTCGCGACACGACTCCTCATACTGCGCGTGGACGCGTGTGGGAAGAATCTTTCGCAGAAGTCATCATGGTAGGCAACGAAAATGTACAAGCGGTGCACGCAGGAGATTATGTTATCGCTGATGCCAGTGGGGTTGTTTTTATTGCTGCTGACAAGGCCGAACAAGTCATTGGCATTGCTGAAAAAGTGGCAGAAAAAGAACGCCTGATGACTGCTGATGTGCTGTCGGGAAAACCAGTATCAGAAGTGATGGGCACCAATTACGAAAATATGCTGAATAAAGATTAATCCCTTCATGGCCCTGGTCGTGAATGAATATAAAATGAACATAAACAGGAACAGGAATGACTGACCTTAATGTCGAAAGAGCTGCACAGCTCGATACCGCAACCATTAGCGACGCTCTGGATAAACTGCGCATTAGCGGGCAATGCCTGGGCATCAAACCGAGAAATCATGACTTTCGTCTGGCCGGGCGCGCCTATACCATTCAATACGGACCTCTTGATGCGGATAATCCAGGCACTGTGGGAGATTTTATTGACAAGCTGGATGAAGGTTCGGTTGTAGTCATTGATAATGGTGGACGCGAAGATGCTACTGTGTGGGGTGATATCCTGACTTACCTTGCAGACAAGAAAAAATTGGCCGGAACAGTGATTGATGGTGCCTGCAGAGATGTCCATCTCTGTCTTGAACTGGGTTATCCCATTTATAGTCGGTCCTATTCAATGCGCACCGGAAAAGACAGAGTGCAGGTGGACGGGGAACAGGTCCCGGTGAACATCGGTGATGCCAGAGTACTGCCAGGTGACCTTATCAGAGGTGACGCAGATGGGGTGGTATGTATACCGGCTTCCCGTGAAGATGAGGTGCTCGACACTGCAGAGCAGATTGATGCCGCCGAAAACCAAATAAGGAAATATCTTGAAGAAGGTAAAACAATTGCAGAGGCGAGAGCTGAAATGAAATATCATTCGCTGCAAACACCGGAGAAATAACCTTTCATGGTTGAAACCGTTGATTTGTTGCAGGAAAGGCTTTTATGTAGGAAATGCATTTATGCAGGAAAGGCTTCAGTGCCAAAGAAAAGGTGCCTTGTTCTTCGCGGTTGAAACCGCTCCTACAAAAAACAGCGAATCTATGTAGGAGGGACTTTAGTCCCGAAGAAAATGTATTTATTTTATAAATTAGTCGAAAAATTTGAAGTTTAGCAAGGGGTAAAATTTTGATTATAGATTGTCATGCACATGTTTCATCACCACCACAGCTTGCAGTTTATAAAGCGGGCCTGGTAAGTCATCGCGGATCCCATGGTCGCGGTGCGGTGCGCTATACCGACGAGCAGCTTATTGCTGCGTGGAATAAAAAAGAAATGGCACCCTGTGGCCATCTGGAACATATGGCGAATAATGGTCTGGACATGCAGCTCATTTCGCCGCGCCCATTCCAGACCATGCATTCTGAAAAGCCCGGCATTTTAGTGGAGTGGTATATCCATGAAGTAAATAAAATTATCGCCGACAGTGTGCGCCTGATGCCTGATAAATTTTTTGGCGTTGGTGGTTTGCCCCAGCAGGGCGGAGAACCGGTCGATGTGGTTTTTGCAGAAATGGAACACTGTGTTAAAGAATATGGATTTAAAGGTTTTCTCCTTAATCCGGACCCTTACGAAAATGATGGCAACAAGGCACCCCCGATGGGTGATCGCTACTGGTATCCTTTGTATGAAAAAGCCTGTGAATATGATGTTCCTTTGCACATTCATACGGCAGGTTCCCGTAATCCGCAACGTGAACCTTACAGTCTGTATTTTGTAAATGAGGAAACCACCGCTGTTTATGGTTTTGTTAACTCAAGCGTGTTTGAGGATTTTCCGGAATTAAAAATTGTTGTCTCGCACGGTGGCGGTGCCATGCCTTATCAGATTGGTCGCTTTAATGCAGGTTCTGCGCGTTCAGGTGCACAAGGCTCTACCAGTAAAGGCTTATTTGTTGATCGCATGCGTAAAATGTATTTCGACACAGTTCTGTATAGTAAGGAATCGTTGGAAATGCTTATCAATGTGGTCGGCGTTGATCAAGTGTTGTACGGCTCAGAATGTCCTGGCGTGGGTTCATCAATCAATGATGACACTGGTGAGTGCTATGACAAGACTGTTCCTGTTATTGACAGCATCGACTGGTTAAGCGCCGAAGATAAAGAAAAAATATTTTCGGGCAATGCGAAAAAGGTTTTTAATCTCGATATTTAAAAAATGCCGGACATAGCCTTGCAGGCTCTTCCGGCAAGAACAATTCACACAATTTAAATTTGAATAACTTGTTGGAACAATACTATGGCTGAAATGGTCCTGGGCATGTGGTCAACCCACGGTCCCATTCTTAATACCACACCGGAAGAATGGATGCTGCGAGTTATCAATGATAAACGTATTCCCCACTGGTTTCGGGGCAAGCAGTATTCTTTTGAAGAACTGCTTGAGCTGCGTAAAGATGAAAATTTTGCCGAGCAATTTACGCTCGAGGAGCGCACCAGGCGTCATGCCCAATGTCAGGAGGGCGTAGCAAAACTGGTCGAAATCTGGAAAGACATAAAACCGGATGTGGCAGTGATAATGGGCAATGACCAGCGTGAATTGGTGATGCCAAGCCTGCAACCTATGTTCACCATCTATCATGGCGACACTTTCTGGCAAAAACCCTTACCTGAAGAACAATCGGCAAAACTACCTGTTGGTATCAAGGAAAGCGAATGGGCTTACCGCCCGGAACAGGATCAGGTTTGGCCCGGAATGCCCGAGCTTGCCAATCAGGTAATAGAAAAAGGACTTGATGCCGGCTTTGATTTTGCCTCTTCCAGTGAGTGGCCAGACATGGGAGAAAGTCATCACCATATTGGTACTCCCCATGCCTTCAGCTGGATTATTCGCCGAGTCATGCAAGATGCGGCTGTGCCGATTTTGCCAATAATCACCAATACTTTTTTCCCGCCTAATCAGCCTACTGCAAAGCGTTGTTTTGAAATGGGTAAGTTCGTAGGTGACTGTATCCGTGAGTGGGACAGTAATCTGAAAGTGGCGGTAATTGGTTCAGGAGGAATGAGCCATTTCATCATTGATGAAAATTTTGATCAGCAAATGTTGGCGGCCTTGAAAAACCGGGACAAAGATTTTATTACCTCAGTGCCACAAAACATACTGATGCAGGGAACGTCGGAATATCGAAACTGGATTGCCGCTGCTGGCGCCGTGTTTGGCACAGAGTTAAAAGGCGATACCATCGATTACATTCCCTGTTACCGGAGCGAAGCCGGAACAGGTACAGCTCAGGGCTTTGTCAGCTGGACTTAAACAGAGGTCTATCAGGCAAAGTATCCTAAATTTAGAAAATATTGTGCATGTTGAGCCATGCAGGTGTTTCGAATTTGGATTGTGATACCATCAGAAAAAAATCATTCAACAGGTTTGTCGGGGGGTTGGGGTTTGAAAATTAAACTCGTTGTTTTAGCTGTATTTTTCTCTCTATCTTCTGCCTTTGCAGGCATTGCCAATGCACAGGAAGGTCATCCGTTTAAGGGTACCTGGCGCGGCATAATTTCTATGGGTAATGAAAATCAGGCCCTGTTAATTATTATGGATTATGACGGTGAAAGTATCACTGGCATGATCAATCCCGGACGCAGCTCCTATCGATTCAACGATGCCGAGCTGGATGCGTCCAGCTGGAGTCTAAATGCTGAAGCCACTACCCGTGATGGTACCGATATTAACTTCGAAGGGACTTTGAATGAGATAGGTGCCCGCAACAGGTACCTGGAAGGCACCTGGACACAGGCAGGTAGTAGTTATCCT
Organism: Gammaproteobacteria bacterium; assembly: GCA_018698975.1. Classification (GTDB taxonomy): domain Bacteria; phylum Pseudomonadota; class Gammaproteobacteria; order Pseudomonadales; family Pseudohongiellaceae; genus Eutrophocola. The sequence continues at coordinate 13,074 of JABIPQ010000089.1, read as the reverse complement.
TTTAAAATAACTCGCGAGTAAGGAAAAATTATGAGCGCTGCATCAACCAGACAGGAATTGAAAGACAACTGGGTGGTGCTGCTTATTGCCTTCCTGCTTGTTCTAATATCTTTTGGCATCCCCAATTTTTCCCTACCCTATATCTATCAACCGGCCATGGCTGAGTTTGGCTGGAGTAATGCCCAGGTTAACCTGATATCTACAGCCAAGTTCCTCGTTGGTGCCGTAGCTGCTCTGGGTATGGGGATCATGATTGATAAAATTGGCGGGAAAGTTGCTGTCTTGCTGGGCACCCTTAGTGGTGGTGTCGCCATGTTACTGTTTTATTACGCTACCAATCTGGGTATTTATTACCTCGCCGGGGGCATGCTGGGCTTATCAGCAGCGTCCATCGTTGCTGCGATGAAAGTAGTTGTTTCCCGATTGTTTGACATTAACCAGGGACTGGCCATTGGCATAGTGCTCAGTGGCACCAGTGCAGGGCAGTTTGTGACGCCCTGGATCTGGGGTGGTTTCCTGGAAGCTGGTTACAACTGGCGCATTATTTTTACTACCCTCAGTCTTGGTTCTTTCCTTATTTCCACGCCCCTGTGGCTTATTTTCATGTCCAAAAAAGGGGCAACTCAGGACGTCATTAATGCCAGCTCGAAGGGGCATAGTGAAGGTCTCACCATGTGGGGCCATTTCAAGGAAGTCTGCAAGGAAAAAGGCTTTTGGCTGCTGGCCATTGCTATCTTTCTGGTTTCGGCGGTTGACCAGGCCATGATGCAAAATTATGTCACCTTCCTGCGCGTGGACAGGGGATTGAATTATCGTGATTTCATTTGGCTGGTGAGCCTTGTTACTGTTCTGGCTATCGCTGCAAAAATTGGCTCAGGCTGGATTTATGATCGTTTTTCAATTCCGGGCATCCGGCTTTTCTATTTTCTGCTTGGTGTGTCGGTGATACTGGCGCTGCCGGTTGCAGGTGTCTTTACGCTAAGCTTATTTCTTATCGTGAGAAATGTTGCTCACGGTGGCATGATTGTAGAAGCGCCGGTGATTACCAAACATTATCTTGGTCCCAGAAACCTGGGCATGACCATAGGTATTGTTTCGGTATGTGTGAATTTAGGTTTTGCTGCGGGTCCACCCTTGCTAGGTTGGTTGTATGATATCAATGGCAACTACACCATGGGCTTGGTAATTTATTCTGGTGTTGCCATTCTTGCTGGTTGCCTGTTACTGCCTTTGAAACCCCGTTACTGGCTACCCCCGAGAGAACGCGAGAAAAAGGACGAAGTGCAAGTGCAAAACCCAGGCACAGCGCCAATACAGCCAGCAGGTGCCTGAGCTTTAGTGGAAAAAGGGAATTAGCGCAGGAAAGAAATAAAAGGAATAAAAGTATTATAAGGAATAAGTAAGAAATATAGAGCAGGGAGAGCGTCTATGAATCTTGTCTTTGTCCATGGCTGGAGTGTTACCAATACCGATACCTATGGAAGCCTGCACAAGGCACTGTCCGCTGCGGCATCAACTTTCAAACTAGACATCACCGTCCAACACATCTATTTAGGCAAATACCTCAGCTTTCATGATGAGGTATCACTGGATGATATTGCCCGGGCCTTTGATAAGGCTTTGCGGGATTTGCCCGGTAATACAAACAAGATACGTCCCTTTTCTGCCATCACCCATTCTACCGGTGGCCCCGTGGTCAGATATTGGCAAGAATTGTTTTATGGTGCCAGAAACCTTGATGCTTCTCCGCTCAGACATTTGGTCATGCTGGCGCCGGCAAATCATGGTTCCGCCCTGGCGACCCTGGGTAAAAAACGTGTTGGCCGTTTGAAAGCCTGGTTTAGCGGAGTGGAGCCAGGGCAAGGCGTTCTGGACTGGTTGTGTCTGGGCAGCGATGGTCAATGGCAACTTAATGAGAGCACTCTTTCCTACAAGAATGGCCAAAATAATTTCTTCCCCTTTGTTCTCACCGGTCAGGGTATCGATACCAGCTTTTACGATTTTCTCAATAATTATCTGGTTGAATCCGGCTCTGATGGTGTTGTCAGAGTGTGCGGCGCTAATTTGAATTACCGTTTTTTAGCCTTGCAGCAGGAAGATGAGGTGTTGCGGAAGAATCCGCTGAAAACGCGTTTGCTTGCTCATCAAACCCGACCTACAAGAACATCGGCGCCTGTGCCACTCGGCGTGTTCAGTCAATACAGCCATTGCGGTGACAAGATGGGCATTATGCGCAGTCCTGTTGCCAGTAAAACCAGGATTCACCCTGTTGTCAGCGAAATTCTAAAATGTCTTACTGTTAAAAATGCCAGGCAGTACAACAAGCGTTTTGATGAACTGGCACAACTGAGCGAGCTGGAGCAGGCCAAAAAACCAGGCGGAAAAAAAGACAGGATCAGTCAATACACAATGCTTGTTCTTAATGTACATGATCAGTATGGCAATCAATTCAGCAGAGATGACGTAGAGGTGGTATTGCTGGGTGGTGCTTCATACAGTCCTGCTCAATTGCCGGAAGGCTTTCTTGTTGATCGGCAACTAAATAATCAAAGCAATCGTCTGGTGTTTTTCCTTGATGCTCAGAAGATGAAAAATATCAACCAGGGTCTGTTTGGCATCAGGATTATAGCCCGCCCTCAAAAAGGCTTTGCCTATTACAATGAAGGGGAATTCAGATCAGAAGGCTTGCCTCTGGAAAAAGTATTTACCCCAAACCAGACCACTTACGTGGATATCACCATGAAGCGTCTTATTGATAAAAATGTTTTCAGGCTAAGGCGAGGTAAGCAGCGGCATGAAGACTTTTCCGGGGTTCAGCCTGCAGGGAAAACTGCTAATTAAATAGTAAAAAAAAAGAGGCCTTCAGGCCTCTTTTTTTTACTTAACTATTTATCAAGAGCTATTCAACAAAAGCTATTGCACCAGTGATTCACTACCCATCATATGGAACTGGTCAATATTGTTATCCTGGCAGAAGTACTCGATAAATTCCTGATCCGGTTCCCAGGTCTTGGTCCATACGGTAGACCAGGGCCGGGTATAGGCTACAGGGTCATCAATAGTGATTTCGTAGCGCAGGGTATCCATCTGCGGTCTTGAAAAGCGTTCAATTAAATGCAGGCTTTCAGTGTGTGGATAGCCTTCACGATGAATCCAGAAACGTTCATTGAAACCAATGGTATCCACTATCAGGGTGTCGCCTTCCCAACGGCCTATGGAATGTCCGAAATAAGAGGGAGTGATATATTCAGGATGCCCGCGGCCATCCATATGAATTTCGCGCCAGGGTCTTGTTGAGCCGCCAGAATGAACAAATATCTTGCTCATATGAGGGACCTGGACAACCTGCACGCCGAAAGGCACAGCAAACTGACGCGGACCACCGGGAGGTGCACAGCGCACATGTGGGTCATCTTTCGCCAGGGTAGCCTGACGATAATCATAAAGTGCCCGTGACCATGGTTTAAAAGGAACTTCCTCTGGTGGCGGATAGTCAGCACCGGCAACCATAGGGCCAGGACCACGCCCCCAAAGTCCGAGGCCATCTTCCTGTGGACCAAGGTTCGGGGTGCCATCGGCAAGACGGGGAGTAGGGGCTTGGGGATTGTATTCGGCGGCAAAAAGAGAGCCGACGAGCATGCTGCTTAAAAGCAGTGAACAGGAAATCAGTTTTCTCATGGGTATTTTCTTATAGCGTTCAGTGTTAATAAAAGTCATTAATTTAATTTTGCTGTCTTGAAAACAGACGTTTACCGGTTTCCTCAATGACTACCGAACTGGCGCTAATTGACGAACTCCCATCTCTTGCCAGTGCACCTTCCACAATCAGGTAATCGCCAAGAACCAGAGATTCCCGTGTCCAGCCCTGGCGCTGCATGGAAACCGGTGAACCAAGTTCACAAGCCCAGGTGGCGACCTCACCAGTATCAGGATCCTCAACATCAATATAAAAATAGGCATGCGGATTGAGCCATTCAACTTTGACTACCACACCGGTGATTTCTTTACGGGCATCGGCGTCATATTGCGCTGTAAAAGCATGATGTGCCAGAGTCACCTGGCTGCCCAGCAGTGCTATTGCCAGTACTAAAAACGAAACAGTTTTTCTGAAAGTCATGACATGGTTTCCCCAAAATATCTTGCTGATGTAATTATCACCTTATCCCCTAAGGTACTGATTATTAATCAAAAATATCAATACGGGTGAATAGTCGTTGAACAGATTATCACAAACATAAATCATGTCTATACAAACTCCCTGATTTCACATTTTATCCCTATTGTAGTGCCGATAAACCCGGGGCTGATGCCCGAAGATAAGGGATGTTTGGAGGGGGCTGAAATTATTTAATTCTGTAACAATTCCTTGAGAATCACATGTTACTTTTCACAACATAGAAAAAGCACAGAGTATAGTAGTCAGTGGTCCAATCAATTAGTCAGCCTGGCTAACGAAGGCGAGACTTACTCACACATGTCGGAATATTTATTCGGCAGATCCAGAGACACTTTCTGCCCATAGCCGCGCAGCGTCAGTCCATCCTTGTCAAAGGATAGATCACTACCACCACGTACATCATTATCAAAATGATAGACCGGCTGGATTGGCTGCAGGTTGGTTTGATCTTCGTATTGTTGAGCGTTCTCTTCAGTAGCCTGATTGGTGCTCTGCCAGGCGCCCATGGCTTTTTTGCCATGACGTTTTTCCAGCATTTTATGGGTAACAGTGGGCGAGAAAATGGCGGCAGTGGCGTTGTTGCCACCAAAGCCTTTGGCATTCAGCAAGATTGAATCCATTGCATCTGTACCAACCTCCTGATGGTCAAGCAGGAACTCCAGACTCTCCTGATTAACATCATCGGCAATGCTTTCTGTTGACATAATGCCGGGCAGAATGCCGTATTGCCAGATGCCAAGACTGCAGGCTAACTGATCCGCACCAGCAACCCCCAGTGAGTGGCCAAGGTAGGATTTTATTGCCGAGATCTTCCAGTTACTGGCGCCAAAATGTTTCGCCATCTCAGACAGAATGGCAGACTCGGTCACCCGATTCTGCGGAGTGCCGGTGCCATGTGCCTGGATAAAAGTCCGTGAGCGCAGGCTTTCTTCGCCAAGCACCGCACGAGTTGCAGCGGCCGCCCGTGCAACAGTCAGGTAATTGCCTACGCCAGGACTGGCAATAGATTTCTTGAAGCCATCGGCATTTACAAACACATCATTCACCGAGCCGTAGATTGATGCTCCCAGTTCCACGGCCAGGGCATCATCCATCAGTACAAAAAACTGACAGGACTCACCTAAAGTAAAGCCTATGTTGTCACCAAAGGGACGGCAGGCTCTGCGGTAGTCAGGAGATGAACCGCCATCCAGAGCTTGCAAAACATCATCATTGGCAATGGCGCCCATGGTTGAAAAGGCTTCGATGATTTCCGGCAAAATAGGGGCCTCACTGCCGCCAACAATAACGACGCGGTGGGTACCATTTTGAATATCGCGTACTGCCTGGGACAGGTTGTAATGGAAAGTTGCACAGGCACCCAGGCTGGTGCCAGTATTGCCAACATTGCCCAGTACATAGGCATTAATAAAATCAGCCGGCATATCTGCAAAGCCCAGCGGCAGTTGTTTAGAGGTCACTTTTTTACCAAGCAAGCGCGCCTGGAGCATGCCGCCATTGCCGTTGTAATCCAGCTGGCTCATGCTGCTGCAGGCATAGATACCAATTTGTTCTGGAGAAACCTTCTGGCGAATCACCTCCCAGTCTATGCCCATGGCATACAGTGCATCGGAAATGCCATAAATAGTCATCTGCAAACCGCGCGGATGGTTGCGCGAGGGATATAGCTCAGCGGGGTCGAAACCACTGGGTAGCTGTCCGGCATAATTTACCGGGCTACTGTGAAAATCCTCCAGCATGACGTCAACGGGGCCATCAACAGTCACATGCAGGGTATTGCCGTCACCTTCAGTGACCTGCCAGTTTTCGGGGATATGCATGGGTAAGTGTCGCTTCTTCAGAGTAAAGGACATGGTTTCCTGTCCATCTTCTGGTGCCAGCCTGGTGCGGTTATGGTGGCGCTGACTTGCAGGGTCGTAGAGCCTGGATTCAAGCTTGCGAATCAAGGTGGCATCCAGCAGAGCCTGTTTGTTTTGTATGAGCCAACTGTCCAGTTCAAGGGCTTGCTCAGCCTGATCTTCCCAATGATTACCGTTATAGCGAATTTGTCCGGTGAGAACGGCGATATTCAATAGTGTCTGATTGGCTTTGTCTGCAGGTAATTTGTCAAATACCAGCCGTCTGTAACCATAGTGAAATGCGCTCCTGCCTGCAGGGCTTACGCCGCCCATAGCGGTAATTACGGGTAAATGCGTCATTTTCAGACTTTTTCCTTGAAATCAATATGTTGGATAAACATTAAGACATCATAATAGCCAATTCAAAAATAATATGTGGCATTTAGGACATAAAATATATTATTTTGGCCAAACAGGGATTTTTAGCAAAATATGTGACGCCAGGTACTTACTTCAATACACTCTCACTCAGATAATTATTACCAGAATTTAATTACAAGCAGCAGCGAGCAATGACCAAGCAGTCCTTAACAAGTGCCGATATACAAGCCATGCATCAGGAACTGGGCATACCGGAATCCTATGCGGTCTCATGTGGTCTGGAGTACCAGCCGGACTGCCAGTTACTGGTAGCAACAGAAATAGATGTATTTGGACGACAGCCATACCTGGAGAAAGCGGCATATTCCTGTTGGCAGCAGATGCAGGCAAGTGCGTTGAAAGAGGGGGTGATACTGCAGATAGTGTCAGCTTATCGCAGTGCGCAATACCAGAAGGATTTGTTGCAAAAGAAACTGGATGCCGGCCAGCCTCTTGAAGAAATTTTAAAAGTAAATGCGGCACCTGGATACAGCGAACATCACAGTGGCTGTGCAGTGGATATAACAAGCCCGGATTTTGAACCGCTTGAAGAAGAATTTGAAAACAGTCCAGCCTATGCCTGGCTGTGTCAGCATGCACAGGAATTTGGATTTACTCTGAGTTTCCCCAGGGACAATTCGTCAGGAGTTTGCTATGAACCCTGGCATTGGAAGTACACTGCACAATGATCATGATATGAGAATAAATCATAGATAATCTGGCAAATGAATGCAGAAAAAAGGGAAGGAAAACAGGTCAAAAAACGAGTCAGGACAGGAAATGTGTGTAACTTAACTTCACCAATTCAACCATGCCCTTCGGTCAAAAACAAGCAAAAAAGGCACAGGAACACTGGATAATATATTTATTTATCAGGTCGTTTTCTTGTCCTTGAAATTCGTTGACAGCACCCTCATACAGAGTAGTATGGATCGGGCGAGCTGATTAATTGATGAATTAAATTTTCAGCTTGTGATCAAATAAATACGCAATAGTAGCCGCTTCGATATAGATAAGAATGCAGGCTTTAATGCAAGAAAGGCAAGGCATAAGGCATTAGTTTAATATACTGAAGTGAGCACCATTGCGTTATAGATAGCGTTTAAACGTTAGTCGCGTAAAAAGGAGTCGCATTTATGATAAATGATACACAAGTAGTATTTAGAGGTATTGACCACTCCCAAGCCGTTGAAGAAGCGGTTCAGAAAAGAGCAGAAAAGCTGGCAAGATTCAGCGATCAAATTCAGAGTCTAAGAGTAACAGTAGAATCTCCCCATAATAACCACCACAAAGGAAAGGTATATCACGTGGGTGTTGAAGCCTTTATTCCAAACCACGATATTGTCGTCAATCACGATCAACACGACAATCATGCCCATGAAGATATTTACGTGGCGATACGAGATACTTTTGATGCCGTTGAACGACAAATCAAGGATATTAACGCAAAGGAAAGACGGCAGACCCGTACCAGTAATAAACTAAGTGAGCTTGCAGCAGTTCCTGAGGTGGAAGACATCTCTGACATCGATGATATAGCAGATATAGTAAGTGTCGATGAGTATCAGGAAAGTGAAGCAGCCAATCAGTAAAGTATAAAATTAGTAAGTGACTTGAAAAAACATGGGCCATCAGCCCGTGTTTTTTTATGCGTAAAAAATATTTATCAGGTATTCACTTTGAATAATTTTTTGCGCACCAGGTTGCGGTATTCTTTTGGTGTAACCGAGATGGATTTTCGAAACAGGGCAGAAAAATAACTGTTATCCGGATAGCCCACACTGTAGGCCACCTCAGCAATACTTAAATTGCTTGTCTTAAGTAGCTCCTGGGCATTTTCTATACGTACCTGTTGCAAGTATTGCATCGGGGACTTTTCTGTTGCCTGTTTGAAGCGCCTGTTCAGAGAGCGGATACTAATGCTGAATTTTTCTGAAATAGATTCAAGAGTGATTTCATCGTTGTAACAGCTGTGCATCCATTCCTGAATTTCTATTATGTTCTCGTCATCATGATAATTTTGTGGCGAATTTTTCAGAAAACTGGAAGTATAGGACCTTTTTATTTCATGCGTAAAGTGACGTGATACCTGATCGGCAACAGGCTGGGAAAAATAGTTTTCTATGAAATGCAACATCACATCACGCATGGAATTAACGCTGCCTGCACAATAAATATTTCCGGCCTTGGTTATGAAACGATCGCGCTGCAAATGTACCTCGGGATAAGTGTGACTGAATTGGTCAAAATAATGCCAGTGCGTGGTAGCTACTTTGTTATTGAGCAATCCAACTTCTGCGAGAAAATAACTGCCGGTTCCTGCAGCGCAAATGATAGTGTCTTTACTCTGCTGCTCCCTCAGCCATTGAATCAGTTCCGGATATTGTCTGACTACGCCAAGAGGATTTCCCCATAAGGCCGGCAGGATAATCATGTCGGTGTTTTGAATATCTGCCAGAGATTTATTACAAACGAGTTCCAGTCCTGCATTGAGTTTGATATTGCTGCCATCCATACTTACCAGTTGCATGAACAATCTGTCTTTACTCTTACCATCGATTCGATTGATAAGGTCAGCAGCATTCAACATTTCGATAGGGATCGTGATACTGGTGCCGAGCACTTTGCGATAACCAATAACCGAGACGTTCAGCATCAGCTTACCTTTGATCCAGTATCTGGCCCGCTGTAGGCAATCGCCATAATTTCATATTGATGAACTCCAGAAGGCGTTTCTACAATCACCTCTTCATCCAGACTTTTACCCATCAAGGCCTTCCCCAGCACCGAATCCATACTAATATAGTTTTTTGCCGGATCCAGTTCATCCGGGCCCACCAGACGATATTTTACCGTATCACCACCATCCTTATAGAGTTCAACCCAGGCGCCAAAATAGACTTTGTTGGTGTCTGTCGGGGGCTGTTCGACAACCTTCAGGTTTTCCAGACGCTTGCGCAGAAAACGTACACGGCTGTCGATTTCCCGCAGGCGTTTTTTACCATAAATGTATTCGGCATTTTCCGAGCGATCACCAAGTGCCGCGGCAGCGGAAACTTGCGCAGTGACCTGAGGACGCTCTACTTTCCAGAGAAAATGCAATTCTTCCTTGAGCATCTTTTGCCCCTCGGGAGTGATATAGGCCGACATGGGTTTGGCAGGAGGACGATAACGTGACATGAAATTAAAAGTTCCTGAATTCAAGCTGGGTATACAATGGTGCTTCTTTCATTCTTACCCCGAGACCAAGCAGGCGTACCGGTTTTTTGCCGCGTTCAAAGCCTGTCTGACACAGGGCTTTAAAAGTGTCCAGATCCAGGCTGTTGGTGGTTTGTTCAACAGTGGTTGAGACAAAGTCATTAAACTTTATTTTAACGAACTGCTTTCCTATAGTGACTTTTTTTCTGGATTTCTGAATACGTTGCTCAAGCAGGTCCATCAATTCAGGCAAGGTAGAAAGACAGGTTTCCAGACTGGGGAGGTCTTCTGGAAAGGTGTGCTCCACACTAATGGATTTTCGTCGCCCCTCAGTTTGAACCTTGCGCTCATCAATTCCACGGCAGAGCGAGAACAGGGTTTCACCAAAACTGCCGAACATCTCGGCCAACTCGAATTTATCATAGGCTTGCAGATCAGCGCAGGTTTCTATCCCCAGTAAATCCATTTTTTGTGCGGTTACTTTTCCTACCCCATAAAGTTTCCTGACTGGAAGTTTTGACACGAAGGCTTCAATTTTTTCGGGTGTGATGACAAATTGTCCGTCTGGCTTGTTCCAGTCGCTGGCGATTTTGGCCAGAAATTTATTGGGAGCAATGCCGGCAGATAATGTGATACCGATTTCTTTTTTTACCTTTTGTCGAATTTCCCGGGCAATCAGCGTAGCGCTGCCATGACAGTGTTCAGTTTCGGAGACATCCAGAAAGGCTTCGTCCAGGGAAAGGGGTTCGATCAAGTCTGTGTATTCCTGAAAAATCTTGTGCATTTGCTGTGAGGCAAGGCGATATTTCTCCATGTTACCGGGAATAATGATCAGATCGCGGCATTTGCGCTTTGCTGTTGCTGAAGCCATAGCCGAATGCACACCGTATTCCCGGGCTTCGTAATTGCAGGTAGCAATCACACCACGACGCTCTTCTGAGCCTCCAACAGCCACGGGCAAGCCGGCCAGGGCCGGATCGTCCCTGATTTCAATGGCAGCGAAAAAGCAGTCGCAATCACAATGGATTATTTTGCGTGTGTTCTCAGCCTGTGGACTTTCACTCATTGGCCAAGTATACCGACAAAGCGCTTGCTTGATGAGAAGCATAGCGCTTGCTATTCACTTGATAAAAGAGAGGCTGTTCAAATTCACCTGCTCTGGTGTATTCTATAGCCATGCCTATTTACGAATACAAATGTCTGGCCTGTAATAATCAATTTGAGAAAATTGTAAAACTCAATGAGACGCCAAATTGTCCATCTTGCGACAGTGCTGAACTGGAAAAACAATTCAGCATGGCTGGAGTCAGCACTTCAAGGACCCGCAAAAATTCCTTCAATAAGGCGCGCAGCAAAGCCGGGGAGATTAAAAAAGAAAAAGATCACGCCCAGGCAGTTTATGAGAGCAACTATATAAAAGATCACAGCTGATCAGGCTGGCAATTCTAAACGCCGTTTGGAAAATTTTGATCGTTGTTTGGTTAATTGGCTTTTATTGCTCTGGTTACAGGTCTATTCGCTGGCTTGATCCAGCAAATCCAGAAATTCACTCAGGTCATTAAATCCGGCACTGCCATCAGGTAACACTGTTCCTCCGCCATGCGCATTAAGATTACGCACTTTATCAAGGATGTATTGTGTGCCTTTGGCCCCATGTAAGTTTTCAAATTGAGTAAAATTTTTGCTGAGATGATCGCTATCGGAAGTAGCGACAAACAGTTGAAGCGATTGCCCGTCTGCTACGCCGCCATTGCGATGACAAACGAAACAGCGGTCCTGCACTATGTCAGGCGATATGGTGGTGTTAAACAAATCGATAGCAAGTTCCTGAGCACTTTGCTGTGCCTCTTCAATATCAAAGCGCAGGGCAGAAGGAGTGAAATATAAAAACTCATTCACCACAAAGCCGACAAAAATTCGATGATTGCCGGTGCTACCTAGCTGACCTGAGAAAACTTCCACGTCCTGTTCTGCGGCCAGTGTAAAATCTTCAAGGTAGGCAGTAAGATTTTTCAGGCTGCCATTCCAGCTGACAAAATTACCGTCAGAATTTCGTATGGAGAGGCTGGGGGGTAAATAATCAACAATAATAATATCGGCCAAGCTGCCAATATCTTCTGTTTCCGGGCGTATAGTAGTGACAATACTGACGTCCTGGCCAATGCTGGCAGAAGTAAGGGGAATATCCTCACCAGACAATGTCATGCGCAGGGTAAAGCTGACATTGGTATCAAAATCAGTGCCTTCAGCTGCTGAATTTCTTGCCCCATTGATGTCTTTTGGACTGATCTGGGCAAGACCTGAAACTGATGACATCAGGAAAAATGTGAATGCAACAATGGGCGCGACCTTGTTTAATTTCATGCTTTAACCCTTTTTCCTGTAAGGAAATACTGGCTGATGTAATGACGATTTAGAGGATTATTACAGGCAACGACCAGCATTGGTAATACTTGTTTCACAATTTTTCCCATTATTTGTCAATCATTCATGCAACATTAATAAATTTCGATATATTTCACTTTTGAGTATAAAAAATATGCAAGAATCAGTCTTATCATAGGTTCTTAAGTATCGATGGTAATAAAGTTAGCCTGAGAAAGCTCTGAAAAGCAGAAAGTGGGGAAGGATTGATGCAATTTCTATCGCAGAAGCTCTTATCTAGAGTAATAGTAATAATGGCAATGTCCTGCAGTACACTCCTGTTTGCCGCAGAAGTGGGTGAGTCGGCCCTTGATCTCTCTCTCCCCTTGATCGTCAACCAAGCACAAAACGCTGAAACAGTTTCTTTGAGTGATCATCAGGGGAAAATAATTTATCTGGATTTCTGGGCATCATGGTGTCCACCCTGTCTGGTGTCGATGCCCATCATGAATGAAATGCGTAATCGTTTGCAAAGCCAGGGCCTTCCTTTTGAGGTCATAGCAGTCAATGTAGATAGTGATGTCGAAGATGGTATGGATTTTCTTTTGGATAAACCTGTTGATTTCATTGTCCTTACCGATCCGCAAGGTGAAACGCCAGCGCGATATAAAATAAAGGGCATGCCAACTTCTTTTCTGATCAGCGCAGCGGGTGTGATTGAGATGAAGCATGAGGGTTTTAAACAAAGTGACGCAGCTATGATAGAAAAAGAAATTTTGAGATTGTCGGAGTTGAGCCAATGATATTGAAACTCAAATTAGTGATGTTTCCGTTGATTGCCATTGTTGCTGGCGTTCTTGCCGGCTGTGAGTCGGTAGAAGCCTGGGAGCGTGGCACCCTGGCCAAACCTGAAATGGCTATTGTGTCTGATTCCCTCGAAGCGGCATTGAATGATCATATCTATTTTAGCAAGGAAGCTTCTAACGGTGGTCATAGTGCCACTGGTGGAGGTTGTGGTTGTAACTAGACAGCTTTTTATTAGCCCTCTTGTTGAACAAAGCATGGCTAAAATAAAAC
>JABIPQ010000088.1 GCA_018698975.1 Gammaproteobacteria bacterium | reverse complement strand
TTTTTTGCGAAAAAAGCCCGTGGAAAAATGGCGGCATGGATAATTCAGAATCGAATTAAAGACGTGGATTCCCTGAAGGACTTCAACCAGGATGCTTATAAATACAGCAAGGATGAATCTACCGCACAGAAACCGGTATTTCTGCGCAAGCAATAATTAGCTCTTTAGTAGAGCTTAATTAGCTTTTTATTAGAGAAGGGCCTACACCCCGATATTACCCAGGGTGTTGATAATTTCGTGAATTATTGCAGCGGCTTTGGGATGCTCCTCTTCTATTTCCTGCAATAGCATATCTGCAGTTTCAGTGAAGTCGTCTGCGGGTTTGGGGCCTTCCCATTCGGCAAGCTGGCTTTGCATTTGTGCCAGCATGGCTTCCTGCTGGGGGCTGGTATCACTGTCTGCAAACTTCTCATGCAGTTGGGAGATAAGACCTTCAATATGTTGCTTTGGCATAATAGATTTCCTTTACAAATTCGCTTCAGTTTAACTCATAATTCTTGACGGTACTTGTGATATGTCAAAGCCCTTTTCCCAGGCCTGCGAAAATAATAAAGCTGTGATCCTGTCTACCATTAGTCAGTATTTTCATGATGCTATAACGGTACTGGAGCTTGGCAGCTATACAGCCCAACATATTCAATATTTTGCAGAAAAGCTACCGCAGATAAGGTGGCAACCTAGTGATACGTCTGACAATTTAGCCTTTCTGACAGCAGGGCTGAAAGATGTAGCGCTTGTTAATATTTTACCTCCGCTGGTGCTGGATGTAAGTCAGCAATCCTGGCCGATGAATCAGGCTGGAGGTATTTTCAGTGCCAATACTCTGCACATCATGCCTCAGACCCATGTAAAAGATTTTTTTGATGGTGCGGGCAAGACCCTCGAAGCAGGCGGTTATCTTTGCGTTTATGGCCCGTTTAAATATGATGGCGAATTTACCAGTGACAGCAATGCCCGCTTTGAGTTGTGGCTCAAAGAGCGTGATCCCTTAAGTGGTGTGCGAGATTTCGAGGAAGTTAATGCCCTTGCGCAACAGGCAGGCATGACATTGGTGGCTGACCATACCATGCCTGCAAACAATCAATTGCTGGTCTGGCAAAAAGAGCCTTAAAAATAGGGGTCAGAACAGGTTTCTTATATAAAGATCCTATGATCTCAATAATCAATCTTTATATAAGAAACCTGTTCTGACCCCTATTTAGTCATCAGCCTTAAAGGGCAAATAGGCTGTGGCTTCTTTTTGATAGCGACGTATATATTGTTCTTCGTCCTCCAGAAAGCGGCTGATGGCCTGATCAAATTCTGTGTGTGCAATCCAGTGGTTAGAGCAGGTCAGAACGGGCTCAAAACCGCGCTGAATTTTATGTTCGCCCTGGGCGCCGGAATCGAAACGCTGCAGCCCTTTGTCAATACAGTAATCAATGCCCTGGTAATAACAGGTTTCAAAATGCAGGAACTGATATTCCTCGGTACAGCCCCAGTAGCGTCCATAGAGTGTATCCGCACCAATAAAACTCAAGGCACCGGCAATGTATTCACCGTCTTTTTTTGCCATAACCAGCAATAAATTCTCAGGCATGGAATTTCCTATTTCAGTAAAAAATTGCGCGGTGAGATAGGGTGAGCGACCGCGCACGAAATAAGTGCTTTGGTAAAAGAGATAAAATTTATCCCAGTGACTGCTTTGAATATCAGCGCCTTCCAGGAATTCAAATTCGATGCCTGCATCATAAATTTTCTGCCGTTCTTTGCGAATATTCTTACGTTTGCGGGAACTGAAGCGCGCCAGAAAATCATCAAAACTGGTATAGCCCCTGTTAAACCATTGATATTGACAACCTATGCGGGACTGGATGCCTAGTGTTGCCAGCGCGTCACTTTCCTCCTGCTGAGGGAAAAGCACATGCCAGCTGGAAACATTTATTTTTTTTGCCTGTTGGGGAATGGTCTGACACAGCAGACGGTGAATTTCTCCGACATCCTGATCCTCGGCTACACAGATTCTGGAGCCGGGGCATGGTGTAAAGGGAATTGCCGTTACAAATTTTGGATAATAATCCATACCATGGCGCTGGTAGGCATCTGCCCAGGACCAGTCGAAGACATATTCTCCCTGGGAATTATCTTTCAGGAAGAGCGGCATGATGGCGACGGTTGCCATAGATTCTTCATCGTTTTCATCATCACCGTCGGCACATTTTTTAATCACCACATGATATGGCTGCCATCCGGTGATTGCGGAGGTACTGTTGCTTTGTTCCAGGGCAAGAAAAAAAGCATGTTGCATAAATGGATAGTCCTTGCCAGCCAATGTATTCCAGTCAGCAGCATCAATTTCTTTAATGCTGGTGAGGAAATGCAGGTGAAAGATATCTGTGGGCTGGGTACTCAAGCGTTCTCCGGGAAAGGGCATGCCAAACACATACGAGAGTTTACAGCGCCAGGCTGCATGGCTAAAGGGCTAATATCATGGCAGCTATTATGGCAACCATCATGGCAATGAAGAGAGGCTCAGATTTTTGGGGTACTATGTGGTGGTCATTGTCTAATACAATGGATAGCACAAAATTCATTTTCAGCATCAGGAAATAACAGCATGGCTTCAGGAGCCTCAGCTAATAATGTAGCCTCTGCTAATAAAGCAGCCACGAACATCCAAAAAGTGTCAGTGCATGGTGGCCACAGCGGGCAGTTTTGTCACCACGCCAAAGACTCTCTTGAAGATGTGATCAAGGCTTATATTGATCAGGGTTTTACCTGGGTGGGTATTACTGAGCATATGGCACCGCTGTCTGATGCATTTCGTTACCCGGATGAAGCTGAAGATCAGCAAAGCGCAGCCTTCCTGCGGGAACAGTTTTTTTCCTACTTCGACGAATGCCAAAAGCTGAAAAATAAATATAGTGACCAGATAGAAATTTTTTCTGCTTTTGAAACGGAAACCTATGAAGGTGCACAAGCTTTTGTAAACCACCTGGTAGAGGAGCTGAAACCGGATTATCTGGTAGGTTCAGTCCATCATGTGAATAGTATCTGCATTGATTATGATGAAGGTCATTTCCGCCAGGCGGTAACAACTACGGGCAGTCTTGAAGCCCTTTACCTGGATTATTTTGATGCGCAATTTGAAATGCTGCAGGCTTTGGAACCGGCGGTGGTTGGTCACTTTGATTTGATTCGCAAATTTGATCCTGATTATCTGCATACCCTGCAAAACAAAAAAATTTGGCAGCGAGTAAAAAGAAATCTGGATTTTATTGCCAGGAAAAATCTTATTCTTGATTTTAATTTGCGCGGTTTTGATAAAGCCAGCGAACAATATCCTTCCATGCCGGTACTTAAAGAAGCACTGGCTATGGGTATAGCCGTTGTCCCGGGTGACGATTCTCACGGAGTTGCTTCAGTAGGACGAAATTATGATCGTGGAATAGAAATACTCCGCTCATTAGGCGCCAGCACAGACTGGCCCAAACCTGTTCTTTTTAATCACACCTAATTAACGAGAGGATGTCCATGCCTGTTTACAAGGGAAGTTGTCATTGCGGTGCAGTCAAATTTTCATTTGAAAGTGAGCCAATTACGTCAGGCTTGAGCTGTAACTGCTCCTATTGTGAACGCCGTGCAGCCATCATGTTGAATCCACCTGTCGCAGATGCGGACCTGAAAAGAGAAATTCGTGATGATGCACTTTCCTGTTATCAGTTCGGTGCCAAGGTCGCAAAACACTATTACTGCAATCAGTGCGGCAACTATACTTTCCATGAAACCATGCGCAAACCTGGATACTTTCGCGTCAATCTTGGTTGTGTGGAAGGAGTCAATTCCTTTGAACTGGAGCGGGAAGTGTTTAATGGTCGGGATTTATTGTGAAAACAGGTGCAAGGTACAAGGTACAAGGTACAAGGTACAAGGTACAAAAATTGTATTTCGTCAGACCTGAAGGTCAAGCTACTTTTGGAAATTTCTTTTAATTTTTAACTTTCAACTTTGAATTCTTCGCGGTTAAAACCGCTCCTACGCACTTTCCACTTTCCACTTTCCACTTTCCACTTTTATCTTGCACCTTGCGACTGCGGTTCAAGGTATAAACAAATCCACCACAGTAAAAAAGAATATCACCATCCCCACCCGATAATTATTTAAAAACGCCCTGAAGCAATCTTTCGGATGGCGCTTCCAGGTCAGGAATTGTTGATAGGCAAACATGCCGGCGGCGAGGAACAGGCCGAACTGAAACCAGCCTCCCAGTTCAAAATGTTTCGCGCTCAGCGACATAGTGAGCAAAAACAAAATTTGCAGCATGCCGATTACAAAACGGTCAGCTTCCGCAAACAGAATCGCAGTAGATTTGATCCCGATCTTCATGTCATCTTCTCTGTCGACCATGGCGTACTGGGTGTCGTAAACAACGGTCCACAAGAAATTTGCGGTGTACAAAAGCCAGGCATAAACGGGCAGTTCACCGCTTTGTGCGGTAAAGGCCATCAGGCCGCCCCAGGAAAAAGCGGCGCCAAGTACCAGCTGGGCCAGATGGGTAAAACGTTTCATAAAAGGATAGATCAGGGCGATAGCCAGTCCGCCAAAGGACATATAAATAGTCAGCTTGTTGGTAAGCAGTACAAGGAGGAAGGCCAGCAGACAAAGCAGTGCGCAAAGAGATAGCGCTTCCCTGCCCGAAATTTTCCCGCTTGCCAGTGGACGTTCCCGGGTTCGCTCTACATGGCCATCGAAATCACGGTCGGCAAAATCATTGATACAACACCCGGCAGCACGCATCAGAATAGTGCCGACAATAAAAATAAACAGCAGATCAAAGTCGGGAATCCCTCCAGCGGCAATCCACAAACACCATAAGGTTGGCCACAACAGTAGAAAAATACCTATGGGTCGGTCCATACGCATCAACTGCCAGTAGTCTGGCAAATGTGCATAGGTATTTGGATAGCGTCGCTCAACCTTTTGCTTCAGGCCTTCCCAGAGACTGGTCAGGCGAGCCCGACTACGCGCAAGATAATGAGTATGTTCCATAAATTAGTGTTTATTCAGGTACAGTGTGTGTGCGCCATTATAGTCAGACTGGCCAGCCCATTGAATAAAAGATTGGGCGCTGTTTAAATGATTTGGCATTAGCAGAACTAAAGAGGCATAAGCCGCATGGGTAAGATCAAACTTCACTGGCAGATCCTGATCGCCATCGTCCTGGCGGCAATCGCTGGCACCATCACCGGTACCGACGCCAGTTTCCTCGGCATAACCTTCGTTTCCATGTATGACTTTGTCGGTACTCTGTTCATGAATGCCTTGCGCATGATTATTGTGCCATTGATTATGGCATCCATTATCGTGGGCATCGCCAATATTGGCAGCGGAAATGATTTGGGCCGCCTGGGTGGCAAGACCCTGCTTTACTATGCGTTCACCAGCACTATGGCCATCTTGATCGGTCTGTTTTTTGTCAATCTGATGACCCCGGGAATCGCTGGTGGTGTGCCCGTTGGAGAACAACTTAACCTGACTCTGGACGGCAATGCCGTGGCCTCTGCTGTGGCCAGTGTGGAAGGTCGTGGCGGCAGTGATTTAGTACAGATCTTTCTGCGTATGATTCCTGTCAATGTTGTTGCTGCCGCCGCTGAGGGACAAATGCTGGGGCTGATTTTCTTCAGCCTGGTGTTCGGTTATTTCATGACTCAGATCCCCAGCAAACAAAGTGAAGTATTGCTGACCTTTTGGCGGGGTATTTCTGAAATCATGATGAAGATCACCATGTGGGTGATGACCTTTGCGCCTTATGGTGTCTTCGGCCTGGTGGCTGAAACCGTCGCCGCAACCGGTTTTGCTGCTTTCCGTCCCATGCTGTTATTTTTAATCACGGTATTACTGGCATTGGGGGCACATACCTTCATTGCTTTGCCATTGGTGCTTAAATATGTGGCGAAGGTAAAACCAATACGACATTTTCGTGCCATGGCACCCGCCATGCTGACGGCATTTTCCTCAGCATCCTCTTCCGCCACACTGCCGCTGACCATGGAGTGTGTGGAAAAAAACGCCGGGGTAAGCGAGCGCACCACCAGTTTTGTCCTGCCCCTTGGCGCCACCATCAATATGGATGGCACCGCACTGTATGAATGTGTGGCAGCAATATTCCTGGCTCAGGCCTATGGCCTGGAAATGAGCCTGGCGACTCAATTCACGGTAGTGCTGGTTGCGCTATTAACCTCTATCGGAGTTGCTGGCATTCCAGCCGCGAGTCTGGTGGCAATAACAGTAATTCTGACAGCCATTGGATTGCCGGTGGAAGCTATTGGTTTATTGCTGGTAACGGATCGTGTGCTGGATATGTGCAGGACGTCGGTAAATATATTTTCCGATTCCTGTGGTGCGGTGATTATCGCGAAGAGTGAGAAAGAAACAGGAATTCTTGAATGGATTTAACGATTCTGGTTTTTTACTGGTTTATTGGAAGTACCGATTGACAATAACGTGAGGCCCAACTCCTTCCACAATAAATTCATTGTCATCAATACTGTAATTGGCCTTGCGGTAGAAGTTTATTGCGGTAATGCGAGCATTAGCCCACACATAGTCTGCGCCCTTATTTCTGGCAAATTTTTCTGCAGCATGCAGCAATGTCAGTCCGCAGCCCTTGTTGCGTGAGGCTTCCACAATGGCCAGGGCGCGAAACTGGAAACCGCATTTGTCTTCCCGATCAGGCAAGCCTTTTTGGTATATGGAAACGATACCAATTTGCTCATTATTAACAAAGGCACCCAGATGAGCACTGCCAAGATCGTCATCACCGGGATAGACACACTCTGCCGCAGATAAGTGCGGGCGCAGCAAGCGCTTGCGTAGCGTCATGGTTTCAGAGGCCCGGATAAGTTTTATGTTCAAAGCACAGACTCACGCTTTTTTAACAAATTCAGATTTGAGTTTCATCGCGCCAATGCCATCGATCTTGCAATCAATATTATGATCACCTTCCACCAGGCGGATATTTTTCACCTTGGACCCTACCTTAACCACCGATGATGAGCCCTTAACCTTCAGGTCTTTTATCACAGATACCGTATCACCATCCACCAGGTTATTGCCGTTGGCATCCTTGACGGAATTTTCATTGTCGTCTGAATTGCTGGATGTATCTTTTGCCCACTCGTGTGCACATTCAGGACAGATCAGTGACAGGCCGTCTTCATATACATACTCGGAATTACATTTAGGACAGGGAGGAAAAGCGCTCATGGAAAACTCACTTACATTATTGCATTGTTATAAAACAGATCGATATTGTAGGAGATAAAGAAGCCGATTACTGATCTTATTTAAAAATTGGGGTCAGAACATGTTTTTTATAAAAAGAAAAAGCTTCTTAATATAGAAAACATGTTCTGACCCCAATTTTTACTAAATTAGCTTTTTTTTGCGAGGATGTGTTATTAACTGCATTTATCAGACAAAAAATACAAGAAGGACACTTCATGCCAAATTTGTTTACCACTGTAGCCCCTTTTCGTGCCGACCATGTTGGCTCTTTGTTACGTCCGCCTGAATTACTGGCAGCCCGTGCGCAGTTTGAAGCCGGAACCCTGTCCCGCGAGGAGCTCACCCGACTGGAAGATGCAGACATACTCGAAGTAGTCAAAATGCAGGAGGATATCGGCTTGCAAGCAGTGACTGATGGCGAGTTCCGCCGTAAGGTCTGGCACACGGATTTTCTCCAGCAATTTGCCAATGTTGAATCCATGCAATCCGAGGTAAAGGTGCATTTCCATACGGCAGAGGGGGATATTGAGCGCCTGCCTACGGCGGAGAAAGTCACCGGCAAACTGAGTCGACCGCATCCTATCTTTGTTGAGCATTTCAAGTATGTGCAATCGGTCGCATCAGCTACTGCTAAAATTACCCTGCCTTCTCCCAGCATGCTGCATTTTCGCGGCGGGCGTAATGCCGTCGATGAAACCGCTTATCCTGACATGGCGGAGTTTTATACCGACCTGGCGACGGTATACAGCGAAGAGATCGCCGATATGGGCGCGGCCGGTTGTCGTTACCTGCAACTGGACGAGGTGAACTTTGCCTACCTGTGTGATCCCCTGCTGCGCCAGCAGGTGCAGAATATCGGCGAAGATCCGGACAGCTTGCCGCATACCTATGCCCGTCTGATCAACAACGCCATCAGCACCCGCCCGGCAGATATGCGTATCACCATGCACCTGTGCCGGGGCAATTTTGAAGGCGCCTGGGTGGCCGAAGGCGGCTATGAGCCGGTAGCGGAAGTGTTATTCAATGAGGTCAATGTGAACGGCTATTTTCTTGAATATGACACACCACGAGCCGGGGATTTTTCGCCCCTGCGTTTTGTCCCGCAAGACAAAATGGTGGTACTCGGACTGGTATCCAGCAAACAGGCGGCGCTGGAAAACAAGGATGATCTGAAACGCCGCATTGATGAGGCCGCCCAATACCTGCCGCTGGAACAACTGGCCATCAGTCCGCAATGCGGCTTTGCCAGTGGCGAACGCGGCAACAAGCTCAGTGTCGATGACGAAAGACGTAAACTGGAACTGTTGGTGGAAGTGGCTGCTGAGGTGTGGGGTTAGAAAATTCAGGGGCAGGGAAAAATATTTATGAGCTACCTGCTGGCAGCCTCATCATCCAACAAGTACTTCTTCAACTGCATCTCATCTCTCATGACGTGAAGAATCAGAACATCTTTCCCTTCACGCCGATAAAAAATTCTGCACGGGCTGCATACAACTTCTCGGTAAATTGAGTCAGGTAGTTCTGGCGACTCTCTCCCTGAGTTCGGAAACCTTTCCAAACGATCAACTTTTTTGAAAACTCTCACTACAAGTTCGCTTGCTGCAACCGAATTGTCTAATGCAATGTACTCTGCAATTTCGTCTAGCTGATCAAGCGCTGGCTCCGTCCAGATTATTTTAGCCATTTACCCATACGCTTCTTGGCCTGGGCGTGAGTCAATGTCCTCTTATCAAGTATCGCTCTCTCTCCTTTCGAAAGAGCTTCTAGGAGCGCCAACCGACGTTGCATAAACTCGTAGTCTTGAACATCTACAAGATAAGCAGAGGGCGCGCCATGCTCGGTAATTAGAACTGCCTCTTTGGACTTATGTAGATCTGCAAGGATTTTAGTAGCTTGCCTCTTTAGGCTGGTCACCAATTCAACCTTCATATATCAACCCTTCAAATATTAAAGTGATACTATAGTAGCACTCAAGTTTTTGGCTAGCCACTGGACGTGACCCCTTTGATTACAATTAATTAATGGGGGTCAGAGTAGCTTTACCATCAATAAATGTAATTTAAAGCATTAAACGATTCTGATTATTACTTTTTGCTAGCATCCACCGTTTCTTTGTTGACACTTTCCTGGCAAATTTCCTGATATTTTTCCAGCCAATCTGCATCCTGCGGAATAATCATTTCACCAGCGCGTTGGCCATTATATATTTCTGGATTAGACACACCGGCCGGTATTGTATTTTCTTCAGATAAGGCCTGTGCGGATTGCATTAAGCGCCGTCGTGTCATGATGATCATCTTGTCACTGCTGGCTAGATGTTCTTTGGTGCGGTCTACAATCTTGCCCATACTTTCGGTAATGGCCTGGTCCTGCATGTGCACGCCATCAATTCCCGAGTAACTGTCTTCGCGTTGGACTTCGCGGTCAATGCCATAATCGTTGCTTTCATTTTCCTTGTAACGATAACGACCCAGCCAATCATTATCATGATACTGATTCGCCTCGAGGTTAAAATGGATGCCTACCAGGCCTTTGCCTTTATTGTCGGCTAGCTGAATAGGGGGGCGATCAGGAATTGGGGCGGACAAATGCCAGAACATCGTGTGTTCATCGTCCACCGGGACCCAGGCTCTGGCGATTATATTGTTTTGTAAGGGCCCGCCAGGTGGCATAGTCCAGAACGGCATCAGAAAATGGGCGATACGCCAATACATCTGTCCTTCATCACCAGGCCGGTACGCGCCATACATAGTGCCATAATCGGTATCAAGCACTTCAAATTTAGGGGCTTTGTCTTTCTGAAAATAATGGGCCGGCGATCCGGGCGGGAATTGTTCGGCATCCAGTGCACCCAGATGCAGAAAAGATAAATGGGCTGTGTCAATATCCCCTTCCAGAGCTTGTAGCCAATTACATTCCCGCAATCCGCATTTCACCCAACGCATTCCTTCAGGTAAAGCATTTGCTTCAAAGGCAGGTAGCTCAGGTGCCTGTTCAGCGCTGCCCATATAGACCCAGATCAGGCCTCCTCTTTCCCGTGTCTGGTAAGCAGTAGCTCGTACCTGATCCTTCATATTGCTATCAGCAGATTCAGTCGGCGTTTCAACACATTGCCCACTGACATCAAATTTCCAGCCATGATAAACACAGCGAATGCCTTCATCCTCATTACGACCGTAATATAAAGAGGCACAACGATGAGGACAATGATGTTCAAAAATTCCTACCTTGCCTGATGTGGTTCTGAAGGCAATCAGGTTTTCACCAAGCAAACGTAGCCTGGTAGGAGGGGCATCATTTTCCAGATCTTCTGATTTAACTGCTGGAATCCAATACTGTCTGATCAGGTCACCCATGGGGGTCCCCGCATCAGTTTTTGTTAGTAGATCGTTGTCCTGTTTACGCATAGTCAGTATCGCTTTTTTTAAATTAAGTTAAACCATCAATGGCATCAGAGTTATGTGAATTTTAAAAAAGGCTTGGACCATAAAATAGCAGAAAATTGGGGTCAGACCGCAATTTTCTCCAATCATAAATGGGGTCAGGAGAATGACACTGACTATACAAAGAAAGAAATAAATGACATTTTGAAGATTGGCATGAAAAAGAAGGCGAGTACCGAGAGTGAAGAGTCGAAGGGCAATCCACAAGGCCAGGTAAACCTTCCAAACCATAAAGAGTCCGCGCATGGACACCCCTTTTTTATTAAACTGCAGTATTGTTACTCTGACCCCGATTGTTTTTACACATTCCCATATTGCTCCGACCCCGCCAGCCAGCGTTTGATCAGCGGTTCAATAAAGTCAGGATGTGATGTTTTTATTTTCTCTGACCAGAGCTTTACCTTGGGTTGCAGGTGAGCATCGCGCATCAGGTCTGCCATTTTGAATTCCATTAGTCCGGTTTGGCGGGTGCCGAGTACTTCGCCGGGACCGCGTATTTCCAGATCCTTTTCTGCAATATAAAAACCGTCATTGCTTTGCCGCATAATGGAGAGTCTTTCCTTGGCGACATCAGACAAGGGTGATTTATACAATAGTACGCAATGGCTTTCCTGCTTGCCGCGCCCCACGCGTCCGCGCAATTGATGTAGTTGTGCAAGGCCGAGCCGTTCGGGATTTTCGATTACCATCAGACTGGCATTGGGCACGTCTACGCCAACTTCTATCACTGTGGTGGCAATTAAAAGCTGAATATCGCCGGCCTTGAATGCCTGCATGATTTCGGCTTTCTCTTTGGGTTTGAGTCGGCCATGTATCAGGCCAATGCTGATATTGGATAAGTGCTGCTGCATTTCTGTATAGGTGACTTCGGCGGCCTGGCATTGCAGGGCCTCTGACTCCTCTATGAGTGTGCACACCCAGTAAGCCTGCTTGCCGTCTTTACAGGCATTGCTGATGCGTTCAATGATTTCATCTCGACGTGAATCCGGGGTGAGAATGGTATTCACCGGGGTGCGTCCAGGTGGTAGTTCATCGATGATGGAGCAATCGAGATCGGCATAGGCGCTCATGGTGAGTGTGCGCGGAATGGGTGTGGCGGTCATGATGAGCTGATGAGGGTAAGTGCCATCATGATTTCCTTTTTCTCTTAAGGCCAGACGTTGATGCACCCCAAAGCGATGTTGCTCATCTACTACAATCAATCCCAGTTTTGAGAAATTTACGCCTTCCTGGAACAGCGCATGGGTGCCGACAACAAGTTGCGCCTGCCCACTTGCCATGGCCTGCAAAACGGCTACGCGTGCTTTGCCCTTGATCTTGCTACTGAGATATACCATCTCAATACCCATGGGCTGCAGTAGCGGCTGAAGATTCAGATAATGTTGTTCGGCAAGAATTTCAGTGGGAGCCATGATGGCGGCTTGAAAGTTATTCTCGATGGCATGCAGGGCGGCCATCACCGCTACCAGCGTTTTGCCTGATCCGACATCGCCCTGTACCAGTCGTAGCATCGGGGTTTGTTTTTCAATGTCTCTGGCAATTTCCTGCCCGACTCTTTGCTGTGCTGCTGTGAGTGCAAAAGGCAGTGAGGCCAGCAGGATTTTTACCAGTTTGTTTTTATCCGGGAGGGGTGGTGCTGAATGCTTGTCGGCAAGTTCGCGCAAGCGCCGTAAACATAAATAGTTGGCCAGTAATTCTTCAAAGGACAGACGGCTCTGGGCCGGATGAGTGCCCGCTTCCAGTTGTGATAATACGGCATCCACGGGGGGCCGATGCAGATAGTTGAGCGCGTCTTCCAGGGAAATAAAATCCAGCTCATTGCTGAGTTCCGGCGGCAGGAGATCGGGCAGGGCTTTTGATTTTGCCAGCATGATCAGCGCCTGATCCACCAGGGTGCGCATACGTGCCTGGTGCAGACCTTCGGTGCTTGGATATATTGGGGTGAGCCGGTCTGCCAGTAATTTGTTGGCACCGCTCAGCACTTCATACTCGGGGTGGATTATCTCGACCCCGCTTTTGCCCCAGCGACCTTCACCGAAGCAGCGAATACGCGCACCGATTTTCAGATTGTTTTTTTGGGCGGCGCTGAAATGAAAAAAGCGCAGGCTTGTGATCCCGCTACCATCCTGAATTTTTACCAATAAAGAACGACGACGGCCAAAGACCACGGCGCTACCCATGATCTCTCCCTCAACGACTGCTTCAATGCCATGATTCAATGAGCCGATGGGGGTAACGCGGGTGCGATCCTGATAACGAAAGGGTAAATGAAACAGCAGATCGAGCACGGTGTGGATATGAATGGTGGCCAGCTTTTCTTCCAGTTTGGGGCCAACGCCTTTAAGTTCAGAAACCGGGACCTGTTGCAGATCAAGGGCTTGTCCGGCAGGCATTTTTGGGGAGCGTGCTGTCATGGCAACATTCTAGGAGGAAAACCGATTGCCCGCCATACGCAGTACACCAAACATGTGATATTGGCAGGATTGTGAGTAACAAATGACAGGGCTACATGCAGGAAAATAGTGATAAAAGAATGCCAAAAAGGAGCCGGGGCTCCTTCCTGACGGGTGTCAGCGAATGAAATAAGGATTGAAAGCTGTATCAGGGCTGATCTGCCAGTACATCTTCAATTATATAAGTAGCAACATCCTGCAGCTGATCTCTTGTATAGGCATAACTGAAGGCAGGCATGGTGTTTTGCCCATAGCTGGCGACGGTCATGATGTCTGAGACACTCAATATTTTGCCGGTTAACTCAACACCGGCTTCGCCGCCTTCACCATTAGGGCCATGACAGGCTGCGCATAATTGGTTGAAGATAGTTCGGCCGGCACCAATATCGGCAGAACGGTCACCTTCCGGTTCAATGCGGGCCAATTCGACAGCCACTGAATTTGGCCGCAAACCGGTTGCTACGTTCAGGTCTTGCGAAACTTCAGGCGCAATTTCCCCCTCGAGAGAGAACAGCCAGAGACTGTCACCATGCTTACCGGCACTGTACATAGTGCCGGCTGCAATAATGGCGACTTTCTGGACACCTTCATGCATAAAAGTGGTGGCCGAGCCATTTACTCCGGCATCAGTCTGGAACTCCCACAGCATACTGCCATCGGCTTTATCCAGGGCGACAACGCGCCCGTCATTGCGACCGTGAATAATTAAACCGCCAGCGGTGACCATGGAGCCCTGTGAACAGCTGTAATTCCATTGCTGGTTCCAGGCGATGGTATTGGTGGTGACATTAATTGCCACAAACATCCCCCGGGTAGGCATACTCGCGAGGCGGAAGCCGCCACCCAGCCAGGTTTCGGTATGCGTGGGTGGAGAAGCTTCGCGTTCCTGGGCCGCGCCACCGATACGATCATTGGCGCAGACATAAAGCAGGCCGGTTTCCGGATCGTAGGATTTGGGCGGCCAGTTCACGCCAGCCAAAGGTTTGTAGAGCGCGCCTTCCTTGCCGAAAGGGGTATATGTTTTGCCGTCATTGACCAGGGTAAAGCCTTCGGGCGCGGCATCGATGAAATGCGGCACCAGGGAATCGCCGACCGGAATTGGCTGGGTGGCTGCCGTGGCCTGACCAGGTTCCTGCGGTACCGGGACTTCAGGGATACCTATTAGGGGTTCTCCAGTGATTCGATCCAGAATATATAAATAGCCGGACTTGCTTGCTTCCGCCAGACCCTTGCGCATCACGCCGTCTTTTTCTACATCGAACAGGACCACGGGACTTGGAGAATCATAATCCCAGATATCATGATGCACTTGCTGGAAATGCCAGCGGTATTCCCCGGTATCAGTATCCAGAGCAACAATGGACACCGTAAATAAATTATCGCCGGCACGCTGGGAGCCATTCAGGTCTGGCCCGGCATTACCGGTGGAGAAGTACAGCATGTTTAGATCCGGGTCTACTGCCGGTGTCTGCCAGATAGGTGCGCCACCATAGAGCCAGCTGTCATTATCCTGGGGCCAGGTGTCATGGCCAAATTCGTCGGGTCCGGGAATGGTATAAAAAGTCCACTTCAACGAGCCGTCCTGGGCATCAAAGGCTTTGATACGGCCGCGTATGGCGCGCTCCCCACCGGCAAAACCGGTAATGATCATGCCGTTGTAATACAGGGGGGCAGAGGTAATGGAATAGCCCAATAGTGGATCTTCAGCCTGGATTTCCCAGTTCACTTCTCCGGTTTCCTGATCCAGAGCCACCAGTTTTGCATCAAGCTGACCGACATAGATCTGCCCGTCGCCCATACCCAGACCGCGGCTTAACCATCCACAACAAACATTTACCCGGTTTGGGTCCAGATTGGCCTGGTAAGTCCAAAGGAACTCTCCACTTTCGACGTCCACAGCAAAGACATCATTTTCGCCGGTGATGACATATAGTACGCCGTTGTAATAAAGAGGCTGTGCCTGACCACTGTGATTGGGCGCAGCCCCGGAGCCGTTCATGTGTACGCGCCATTCCGCCTTTAGATCACCGACATTGTCCCGATTTATCTGCGTCAACGGAGAGTAGCGCTGGTTATATAAATTACCCCCATTGGTGACCCAGTTAAGACTTGGTAATGCGCTGAGCTGATCCGCAGTAAAAGCCGGAGATGATGCAGGTTGAGCAATTGTTGTAAGGGGTAGTAGGCAATAAATGAACGCTTGTAAGAGCTTGTGGATGCGCATGTGATTCATTGGGAGCTCCGATAATAATTGATTTTTACGGGACAGGCAATATTACAGGGCTTGTCGGATACTGTAAAAGCACGAATTGATGCATGATATGTGACGAACTCCGAGGGATGAACTAGAATAAAGGGTTAATTAAGGGAAATTACTGCCCCGGCTGGGATGTATTGGGAAATTATTATAAGTGTCTGATATAGCGCAAAAAATTCTTACACAAGCAAATATGACAAGGATGTTGTCCTTGCCAGAATTATTGCTGTGTGAATTAAATGTGCTGCAGGACAGTGCCACGTCACATCTTAAGGACGAATCCGGGGATGTTTCTCTGCAGAAACTGCTTAGCGGTGATATGTTTTTGTATGCACGTTTACTGTCCAGCACATCACTTAATGATGAGCGCCCCTATTTTTCCCCGCAACATTTGATACAGGGTATGGGCCGTGATGGCTTGAAAGCTATGGTCAGGCAGGCAGCAACACAAATGAGTTTTGGCCAGACTTCACCTTCACGGGTCCGTTTCCTGAAACAGCTCTATCTACAAAGTGTATTAACAAGAACGCTTTCAGAGCAACTTGCGCTTCATGTTTTACCCGAATCGAACGATAAAAATTACCTGATACAGCAGGCTGCTTTTTGTGGCTTGTTTCTAAATATTGGCGCCCTGGTGCTGGAGCAGGTTTATTCCAAGAGCTACCTTGAAATACTGGCTAAATCTGAAAATACAACCGAGCTACTTAATGCTGAAAGAAATGAATACGGTATTGACCATGCGGAACTGGGCGCCCAATTACTGAAAAGCTGGGGAGTTGAAAGGCTTTGTTGCGA
>JABIPQ010000087.1 GCA_018698975.1 Gammaproteobacteria bacterium | reverse complement strand
TATGCCTTGTTCAGTGATCAGCCCTGATACCAATCGGGCCGGCGTTATATCAAAGGCTATATTGAGCGCCGGGCTGCCTGCAGGGGTTAATCTTACTGTATCGAGCAATCCCTGTGTATTTAGACCCTGGATTGAGCTAATTTCTCCACTATCGCGCTCTTCAATGGGAATATCATCTGACTCCCAATCAATGCTGGATATAGGCACGGCTGCATAAAAAGGGATGTTGTTATCAAAGGCCGCCAGCGCTTTTAGATAAGTGCCTATTTTATTGCAGACGTTGCCGCGAAAAGTAGTGCGATCACTGCCCACCAGACAAAGATCCACTTGCCCGGATTGCATCAGGTGGCCACCGGTGTTGTCGCTGATTACCGTATGAGGGATAGCCAGCTTGCCCAGCTCCCAGGCGGTAATACTGGCACCCTGGTTTCTTGGTCGCGTTTCATCTACCCAAACATGGACATCAATGCCCTCTTCCCAGGCCTGATAAACAGGTGCCATGGCTGTACCTCTATCTACAGTAGCGAGCCAACCCGCATTGCAGTGAGTCAGGATATTTACCGGGCCTGTTCTACCCTTTGCCATTTCGCGAATTATTTCTACGCCATGCTGCCCGATTGCGGTGCAGTTACTGACATCCTCCTCGCAAATCGCCAGGGCTGTTAAAAGTGCCTGATGTATTTGTTGCTCTTTATCCTGTTCACTGGCAATGGCTGCCAGCACACGATCCACTGCCCATTGCAGATTCACCGCTGTAGGTCTGGTCTGAATCAATAGTTGTCCCGCTTTTTCAGGAGCCAACTCACCCTGTTTAATCGATAAATAGAGACCAAATGCCGCAGCTGCCCCTATCAGCGGAGCCCCCCTTACCTGCATGGTGCGAATGGCGTGACAGGTATCATGCAGCGTGGAAAGTGTCAGAATTTCAAAAAAATGCGGCAGCCGTGTCTGATCAATGACCTTGACTGAGGAATCAGTTTCATCAAACCAGATACTGCGATAGGGAATGCCTTCGACTTTCATATTTAATTACATTCACTCATGCCTGGATACTTTCTAGTATTTTTGAAAAAGGAAAAAAGATAAAGGATATTGGTGAGCTTGTGGCTAGCATGAAACCTTTTCAAAGCATGCTTTTATCTTTTCAATTTTCACTTTCCGCTTTCCGCTTTCCGCTTTCCACTTTCCACTTTTATCTTTGAATTCATTCGGGGTTAAAACCCCTCCTACATACTTTTAACTTAAGTTGAATATGATTTACCAGGCAGACGATGTCCGCCATGTCGGATGACGGGCTGCGCCCTTTTCCGATCTACATACTTTCCATTTTTATCTTTGAATTCATTCGGGGTTAAAACCCCTCCTACAAGCTTTTCACTTGCACCTTGTACCTTGTAACGCTGTTTTTCAAATAACCCGATCATTACCACCATCAACAGCTATCTGGGCACCAGTAGTACAGGCGGTATCAAGACTGACAAACAGGCGTGCCATGATCGCCACATCTTTACTGGTCACCTGTTTTTTCAGCACATTGTTTTCCTTATATTCAGCCACGCTCAATCCATAATGTTGTGCCCGTTTGGTAAGTGTCTCCTCATCCCAGACAGCGGTATCAAAAACTGCATTGGGGTGAAGCACATTAACCCGGATTCCGGCTTCACCAAGTTCCAGCGCTGCAACACGAGCCAGCTGGGTTAAACCGGCTTTGGCTGCTGAATAGGCGCCCGCTCCAGGGCCAGGGGCAGGCACATTTTTTGATGCAATAACTACTATAGCCGGGTCCAGTCCCAGTTTCAGATAAGGTAAAGTTGCCCGCATAAGTTTCATGTGAGAACTCAGGTTCAGCTCTATACTGATCTGCCAGTTGTCATCGGAGATTGCCGACAATGGCTCACTGGCTGTAAAGCACCCTGCATTACTGATCAGAAAATCCAGTCCACCAAAACCGAGTATTCCTTGTCGAATAGCTTTACTGACAGCATGGTCATCAGTCACATCACAAACTAATCCCAGCACCTGTGCAGAGGAAAACAAACTGCCAATTTCCGGATTGATATCCAGCGCTATTACACAAGCGCCCGCATTGACCAGTTCTTCTACACAGGCTTTTCCAATCCCCGAGGCAGCACCACTAACCAGCGCAACCTTGCCTTCCAGATCAGGCGAGTTACCGCCCTTTTTCAATTTAGCCTGTTCCAATTCCCAGTATTCCACCTCGAACAGATCCTTTTCCGGCAAAGCCTGCCAGCCACCCAGTGCTTCACCCCATTGAATAGCCTTGATGGTGTGCGCACTGATATCAGAAATAACCTGAAGGCGTTTTACATTCTGCCCATAACTTATTACGCCCTTGCCTTTCCAGACAGCCAGACGTGGAGCCGGGTCCAGACAGGTGAGATCCCCTTTGGCATGACGTTCAAAATAAGACTGGTAGCTGGCAGCATAGCTATTTATATTTTCTAGCGGATCGTCGCTCAGCAGGGCCGGAATACACTTGGTATGGATAGTATGGTCCGGCGTGATTGGCCCCCTGCTTGCGATACTCTCAACATTATCCAGTGACGCATAACCTGCTGAGAAATCACTGCAGTCCAGACAGGCAAGCATTGCGCGGCCAGCGAGAGCTGATACCTGCTTGCGGGTACTGGCAAGAGTCAGAAGATCAAGGTCAGCAGGCTGAAAAACTGCCTTGGCCTGATTATCCAGCACTGCCTTGTCAGCAAGGTAATCTTCAACCCTTGATACCAGCGCGATCATGGCTTCATAACTACCTTGCGCATTATCATTGAAGGTGAACAGGCCATGATGCATAAGAAAAATGCCCTGGATTGTTGTCCAGTCGAGATCTTTTATTTGTTGATATACCTGCCGGGCCAGAACAAAACCGGGCATGATATAAGGCAGGATTAACACCTCGTTACCAAAGATGCCTTTGAGAATACTTTCACCTTCAGGCGTATTACTGACAGCAACCACTGCATCTGTATGGGTATGATCGACATATTTAAAGGGGATATTGGCATGCAGGATAGCTTCAACTGAAGGCGTTGGTGCTTCAGGGTCCAGCAGGGACAGACGCAACTGCTGCATCATGTCGCTGTCAGTCATCTTCTCAAGAGTCGCCAGCTCCTGCAGATAGGCAAGATCACAAGGCGAAAAGCCGGCGGCTTCAATGGTACGCAGGTCCCAGCCGGAGCCCTTGACGTACAGGGTGTCCCGCTCTCTGCCAAAAATATCAACAGATATACTTTTTACCGAGGTATTGCCACCGCCGTGAAGCACAAGATCTGCATCCTGTCCTAGCAAACGGGAGGTGTAAACCCGCATGGGTAAATCTTCACCCAGAATCGCTGCAGCGTCTTTATCCTGCCAAAGGCTTTCCATAAGTTTTTAAACCTGAATCAATCAGATCAGTGACATGAAAATACAAACCAGGGTGCCAAGCATCATCAGTACTGAGGGGAAGAAATTCATCATAAAGCCGAGACCACGTTTAGCCGGATCATTGACATAACTGATGGCGTAAATAAAACGACCAATCAGCCAGATAACACCAAGTCCTGAAGCGATGTAATAGCCGGGCCAGCCAATATTTTCAGCCGACCAGGAAAAAGCCAGTATTGCCGGTATAAAGACAATTAACTGTTCCAGGGTATTCTGCTGAACCCGGAAATATTTATCGAATTCGGGATGCCCTGATACGGCTGGAGCCTTAACCCCATATTTACCTCGAGCCATGCCGACCTGAAATGAAAAAGCCATATACTCCATCAATGCAAGAATAATAATCAAAATTACCAGTGCCATTGCTGCTCCCCTCCAATTTTAGTGAATAGTAAAAAAGTATAATACGTCTGATTATAAGGTCTGGAATTCAGATTCCCCTAAACCAAACAGCCCGGGATTTACCCGGGCTGTGAAATTCAATGAATGCTATTGAGAAATGCCTTATTCCATTACGGAAATCGTCTGCACCCCGGCTTCTCTTGCTGAATTCATCGCTTCTACTAAGGAATTCGCGCTGGACTGCTTGTCAGGACGAATAATCACCGATGCAGAAGGGTTTTCTGCACGAGCCGAGGCAACCCTGGCACGAATCGCAGAAATATCAATACGTTCCTGGTTGAAGAAAATCTGGTTACGAGAATCTATCTGAATCAATACATTCTGAGGCTGGTCATTAGAAGGAGGCGGAGGATTGTTATTAGGATCCTGGCCTTCAATTTCCATGGCATTCTCTTTCAGGAAAGAGGCTGTTACCACAAAGAAAATCAATAGAATGAATACCACATCCAGCATTGGTGTCAGATCAATATTGGTTTCGTCTCTATTTCTCTTGTTAGCTGCACCACCGACTGTTTTCATTAATTACCCCACAAAATCTTGTCTTTTTGACTTGTCTGTTGTGACTTGTCTGCTATTTATAATAAATGTCTGTTTAAGAGTCTGTTTAAGAGTCTTTTTATACGTCTGCTATGAATGGTCTTTAAGCTATAAGGCAGACTTAAACGTTCAACCGATTTTCGGTCTAGATGGAAATCTACAAAGCTGAGGCAAAAAAGTGCTAATAAAGTGCTAATAGTGCTCTTACTGCTCTTACTGCTCTTACTAAATAGTGCTTCTATACAGCGCTTATTTTCCAAATTTCCGCCCCTTTCGGGATAGGCGAGTATATCACCTTCGGTGCCTAGCACAACACCATCTAAGCGCCACGTAACCAAGCTCAAAGCATAGACAAAAAAAGAGGGCTTTCGCCCTCTTTTATAAATTATAACTTATTGTTTATTAACATTATTTCTTAATAGAGTTTAAAGTGAAAGCAAGCTGATCTGCCAGTTGACGCGGACCTTTTCCATTACGGGCACTCACTCTGAGCCCGGAGTATAGATTCATCAGGATATCGGCAGCCATATCAGCTTTCACACCACGGGTCAGAAGCCGGCCTTTTTCGAGCTCCTTGGTCCTGGCTAGCAGGGACTTGCGAACGACATTCAATGAGCTTTTTACAATCTTTTGGATGTCTTTATCCCAGTTAATACTTTCGCAAACAGAATTGACCAGCAGGCAACCCAGAACACGTTGCTTGTTAGGGGCTGAAATAATGGCTTTATCAAAATAAGCTTCAATAGCCTTCAATGGATTAAGCTTGCCGTTACCAAGAGTTGCGTCGATATCTGCTTTCACCAGCTCATTGTATTTCTCTACGCAGGAGAGAAAGAAAGTTTCTTTATCGCCAAAAGAGTTATAGAGCGTGCCGCGGTTAATATCAGTAGCATCAAGTAACTTTTGTACAGAGCTTGCTTCGTACCCTTCCTTCCAGAACTGTTCCATTGCATTTGTAAGGACGCTATCTTTTTCAAATTCTACTGGTCTGGCCATAATGGTTTTCTTACCTCAAAATATCAGAAAATTTTGTGATGTGGACACTGGTTTTCTTGAAACCAGCAGTTGGCTAATTCGATAAGGGGCGCATTCTAGTACAAAGTAATTACTCTAACCAGAATTGATTCAATAAATACCATGTTTTATTGACCTAAATGCAGGTTTCGGGAAATATTCCTGAGAATATAGAATGTAAAGTCTAGATCAACACTTCATATTGTGTGATTTAGCATCAGAGGGCACCTAGATATTCTGAGCCTCCCTTGATATTTAAGGGTATAATTCTTTCACAATTGATGGTGCCGAACCCGTATTCGCGATTATTTTGTACTGATCTGCGTTTTTTCAGGAAATATTTGAAATTGTTTCTCGTTTTTGCAACTGGACTTTCCAGGAATTATGTCCGATTTCAGGCAATGAAGAGTGCTGCTTGCCTGATAATTGAACCTGCTGGTCATTTACTTGCCCGGTCACCTCAACTTTTTTTCACTCTGCTACTAACGGCCGGCCTTCTCTATTCCAGCAAACTATCCGCTCAGGAAGACATCCCTGCAACCGAGCCAACTCAATTTGAAGAGATCGCTACTCTATACGGAGTCATTCTCACCCGCCAGAATATAACTACTACCATGCGTGATGACACGCTCATTGCCATGGACATTTATCGGCCAAATGACGAGAACCCGCACCCAACGCTCTATGCAGCAGGTCCATACCCCCATTCCGCAGAAATGCTTTATGACCTTGGCACTGAAGCCGGAAATATTGCCTGGTTTGTCAGCCAGGGCTATAACGTTGTCGTAGCAAATGTCCGCGGTACCGGGTCATCCGGCGGTGATTTTTCCTTTTTTTCCAGAGCAGAGCAGCAGGATCATTATGAGATCGTCGAGTGGATAGCAGAGCAAGCCTGGTCTGACGGACAAGTGGCAGGCACCGGAGCTGGCTACTACGCTACGAGCCAATGGCAAATGGCTATTCAGAATCCACCACATCTGGAATGCATTGCACCAATAAATGGCAGTCTGGATCCTTTCCGTGACTGGATTTATCCCGGCGGCCTGTCCAACAATTCTTTTATTAATTACTGGTATGACAAGAATGTGAGACTGGCCAATGCCTATTCTTCCGAAGCGCCCAGACTGGTTAATTACGATCTCCGCCTTGAGCAGCTAAATCATCAGCAAGATGACGACTACTGGCGCATACGCAGTAGCCTGGAAAACGTAGCACAAATTAACGTCCCGGTATTTGCTCTAAACAACTGGAGTACGGACGACGCTGTACCCGATTTGAAAGGGACTTTCAAAGCTCTGGACAAACTCAATGTGGTCAACAAAATCCTCATCAGTAAAGCAAATGACAAGTTCCTTCAGTATCAGGACACCACCTTTCTTGCCAGAGAATTATTGCCTTATTATGAGTGGTGTTTTAATGAGCGCAGTTCAAGTCTGGCATTTGTTGAACTGCCACGAATTCGTTACTTCGTTAATGGACAAAATAGTGTCAAACCAGAAAGCAACTGGCCGCCAGGCAATGTTGCCCATGAAGCCTGGTTCCTTAACAATGCATCAGATGACAGCAACTCCGACGCGACATCTCTAGCCACCTCACTTGACAGTCAGCAACGAACTGACGGTGTTCCTGTCAGTTCGTTCGTCAGGGATGAAAATTCAGAAAATAATGACACTATTATCCGTTTTGTTTCCCCTCCCCTTGCCGAAAACCTCGAAATAGCCGGCTCTGTAATGGTGGAACTGTATGCCTCAAGTACGACAAACGACATGGCATTTGAAGTTACTTTACGCGAGGAGATCTCTCCAGAAATCTCGACAGAAATTTCAGCAGAACCTTTGCTCAGCTTACCCAGCTTCCTGGCTCCTGCTCCCGTTGAAGAAATGCCAGAAGAAATTACTGAACCCGGGGCCCAGGTAAATATCACCAGAGGCATACTGAAAGCCTCAGCCAGAGCACGGAATGACCAGCTTGGAAGTGAATATGCGCCGGTTTATTCACTTACTGAAAAACAGTTATTGCAGCCAGGGCAAATTTACCGACTGGATATAGCATTGCGTGAAAGCGCCTTTCGCTTTAGTGCTGGCAATCGAATAGTAATGGAAATAAAACCTGTAAATGATGGATCCCTGAACACTACTGAAGAAACAGAACTGCTTTATCACAATCAGCAATACCCATCGCGCTTATGGCTTCCAGTGGCACGCAACAGGCCGCTATCACAGGAGCCCAGCGTTCCTGCCACCGAACCAGTCATCAATGTCCAAAATGTAAATGTGACTGCTGAAGAAGATGAGAAAGAGGATTCCACTGCGGATACCTTGCAGTTTTTTGTCCCGCGATAAACAGATGAGCTGAATCCCGGTTCAGGATCAGTTTTAAACTAGAATGAGCTTTGTTTCAAAACGAGCGTTGCAACCAGACCAATAATTCCACCGATTACACCACCCCAAACCACCAACCATCCAAGATGCTGCCTGATCATCTGCTGAATAATCTCTTTAACCAGCTGAGGAGTTAACTCATCAAGACGCTGGTCAACAATCTCCTCAACTTTGTCCATCAGGTTTTTTGTAGAGTCATGTCTGATCTGGTCCAGGATTTCACGGTCTTCTCCCACCTGGGCCAGAAAATCGCGCATCTTTTCAATAAAGGGCTCTTTCAAAGGTGACAATGCCTCGGCACCACCAAACATTGACAACATACTGGCAAAGGATGAATTCATTATTACTTCCACCAGTGAGTCAAAAGCCGAGTTCAGGTCTACTGATTCAATTATTTTTCCCAGTGCAGATTCCTGCTCTCCGTCAGGCCCCGAAGCCGAAATTTTACTGAAGAAACTGTCCAGTTTCTCTTTAGTGAAGAACTGATCCATGATTAACAATTTAATGCCTGATTTAAACTCTTCAAACCTGGCCGGGATCACTCCGGAACCATAAAACCCCGGCACTCTTTCAAATAACATATGAATTGCCAGCCAGTTGGTAATACCACCGGACAACGCAAATAATCCAGTATTGAGCACCAGGATTTTCAATTCACCATCGAGAAAGAAACCGGCAATGACAATCAGCAAAGCAACGAGATTTGTGACAAGACTTTTATTCATTGAATCTATACATTCCATTCAAAACAGCGAATAGGGATTACTCTTCTGACGCTGTATTACCAGCTGAAGCTGACGACTCAGTATCCTGCATGATAGCGGAAGAGGAAGCTTCGAGTAATTCTGCTGCAGGCTCAAATCCTGACGCTGGATTTTCCCATGGGCCTTCAAGCCGGTAAAGCACTGTGGTGAATTCATCCATCTGGTCTTCGAAAATACGGCTTGCCAGAAATGTGCTCAGGGCAATGGGCCAGGCACCCAGAATGCCTGCCAGAACCGAAAGGTTTTGGCTAAACGGCACATTGACCAGCATGTCGGCATCAATAGTCTCATTGAGCAGGTTGAGCCGGCCCTCTATGTTGATTTTGCTGGAAGGCCCAGAAATTTCAAAGGGTCCATCAGTCGCCACAATGCCCTGGTCAAAATATAAGCTGCCCCCGATAGCATCATAAGCCAGACCTTTTTCATAAAGGTCCGAGAAATCCAGTTGCAGACGACGCACCAGAGAGTCAAAACTAAAAGCACCAAACAGGCGGCTTCCTCCTGAATCTATATCCACAAAGCGGCCGTTTCGTATATCCACCTGAACATCACCGACTACTTTTTCCAAAGCAAAGGCCACTGGTGAGCCTGACCATTGCAGGTTACTGATAAAGATCGCACTTTCGCTCTCTACGTTGGCGTCATAGCCCCAGCCAGGAAGAACCTGCGCCAAATCACCAGCACTGAATAGCCCATTAAAGCTACTGGTGTGGATGCCATTATCATAGCGCCAGTCCAGATTGGCACCGGTATCTCCAGAGAAATCCCTGATTTGCGCATCTGGAGTTGTCATTTTTAATTCAGAAATCGATGCCGAATCACCAAGCGAACGTAAGACAAATTCCCAGGCGCCAAAATGCTTGTCACCAAGAGAAAACTCGCTGGTGCGGAAATCCAGATCAGGCAAGGTCGCTGGATTTATTTCAGCCAGGATGTCGACCTCATCTTCAAGCTCCACCTCTATCTCCTCATCATCGACAGGGAAACGCAGATAATCCAGATTGATAGTCCAGGGGGATAGCTCATTATCCGGGAACATAAAGCTTCCACTGAGCAGCTCATTTTCCAGATGTACCAACCAGCTACTGTCACCTATGCCAAATCCCGACTCGCTGTCTTCTTCAATGC
Organism: Gammaproteobacteria bacterium; assembly: GCA_018698975.1. Classification (GTDB taxonomy): domain Bacteria; phylum Pseudomonadota; class Gammaproteobacteria; order Pseudomonadales; family Pseudohongiellaceae; genus Eutrophocola. Next base: position 23,545 of record JABIPQ010000087.1, on the reverse strand, counting down.
CACCTGATCTGCTTACTTGAGTATGGACGTTCTCCAGTTCTTGCCCGACAACAAGAAGTCGACCAGCATCAATGTCTACCAGGCTGATGTAATCCGCCAAAGTGTCTTGTTCAATACCGGGAGTCAAAGACATTTCTGAAAAACGTAGCGCCGAACTTTCCCAATCGTCATAGTCAAACCTGTCAAGAAAACCGTTGAACACCAGTCCGCTTTCAACAAGTGGAACTTCACCAAAACGCATTTGCCGCGCCTCAGGTCCAAACACTACTTTGCCGCCAGTAAAATCATTTTCTGTGATGCGGAGATTGGCGCCAACCCGGTTATCAAATCTCACCGACACCCAATCGTTGTTTTCAGTGAATTCAATGAGCACTTCAAGAGGGCGGATATTTTCAACGGTCTTGTTGAAAGGATGAGGCAGATCCAGTGACAGCCCAAGCAACTCGGACGCCAGGCGAATACGGTTATTGTCATTACCGCTTATGGTCTGGCTGGCATTCGGGATTGTAATTTCTGCCAGATAATCTATTTCTCCACTGGCAAAATTCAAGACATTTTTTACAAAATCAGGCTGCCCTTGCCAAGCCTGCAAAGCTGATTTTGATGCTCTTCCACTGCCTACAATTCGTGTGCCCGAGATTTCACTGCGTCCATCAGTCATAGGCGTAATCATTGGTTCTATGGTGGCAGCAATAGGAAAATCAAAGAGCTGACCGCTGAGTGCGCTGGCTGAAAGCCCATTTTCACTGTTATAGATTACCCTGCCCCGCAACTCATCAATAGAGAGGGAATAATCGGGAATTGAGAGTGTGCTTAGATTACTCAGAACATTAACCAGTACATCAGTTTCACGGGCTGGATTATTGATTGGAATACCCAGATTAATATCTACATGGAGGCTACCCTGCCCCTCCCAGTCATCAATAAAGGAACCAATATTATTGCGAACCGGTGTGGTTTTCAGGAAATCAAGCCCCAGGGCTGTCGAGGTATCAGCACTGCTTTGCAGGGATATCCATGAGCCACCTTCCGGATCGGGTCGCACTTCAGCACGGGTTGTTGCCAACGCCATCTGCTGGATCATGGCGTGCTCTGCTTCTACATCAACTTCATTATTATTAACCACCACGAAAGCAGAAATATCAGTTAGTGCAGGCCATTGTGGCTGAAATTTCAGCTCTCCATTGTCCACCGAATAAAAAGACAGGACAGTGCCTGAATTCTCTTTAGGAATTCGCGAGATCACCGTTCTGGAAACAAAACCACTGTTGGAAATATCTCCTTCCAGTAAGGCCTCTTTTAACCAGTCCATGGTGCCTTTTACATTAGGCAATGTAGGGAGATACAGGGATTTATAACTGGCATCCATTTCCAGGAGACCAATTAACAATGTTAATTCTGACTGTGGCTCACCAGAGGAATCCAGACTATTGAGCAGATCAAATTGAACATGGCCGTGAACAAAATCATTGCGAACATCAATCACATTGCTGTTTACTCTGATGCCATCTTCCTGAAGTTGCCAATGCACTCTGCTGTTGGCTGAATCGTACGACCAGGACTCTTCAAATAAACGCGGTAAATGTATTTCAAATGCGGAGGAATCCAGCTCAACAAAACCATGCTTATTATCAGCCTGAACAAAACCCTGAATGCCTTTACCCGACGGTGCGCCCTGCCAGGCTCCAACGGCCACATCCTGCAGATTTGCCTTAAGTAAAAAGCCGCCGGCAAACTCTCCGCCCAGGTCGGTACTGACCTTAACATTAAGCAATTCTCCCTCGGGAGAGAGATCTCCCAGAGCCAGGGCAGCTTTTTCAGGAAGAAGCAGCAAGTCATCAACAACATCGTTGACCATCGCAAGATCTATGCTACTTGCAAAAATTTCCAGAGGTTTTTTTTCTCCCTGGTCTTGATAATCAAAATAAATATCACCGCTACTCCATGGCCTATTTAGCCAGTCCAGTTCGGCACCTCCCAACCATACCTGCCAGCGCTGGGCTGCTTCATGATTCAGGGCCATATCCATGTCGGAAATATTCAATGACAATATATTTATCTGACTGCCCTCTGATCCTGTTCCCAAAAGGTTTAATGACTCCAGATTAGACTGCAGGCTATAGCTTAATTCCTGCTCACCCTTATCCAATGTAAGCCATAAATCTCCGGAAAATTGTGCTGACTCAAGATCCACCTGTGGTGAGTTAATAAACTCGCTGATGTCCAGGCCATTGGTACGAAGATGAGCAGAGCCGATAAATTGTTGGCGGGGGTCTCCGGTCAATTCTATTTGCAACTGAAAGGGACTCTGCTGCCCGGCAATTCTTGCCTGTATTTGACTTAGGTGCTGAGCCTCGTCGTTACTCAGATCCATATAGACATTATCAAGCACCAGGTTTCGGCCATCAGCCCAATGCAGAATCAGATCCGCTTCAATAATTTGCATGCGACCGGTATTGAGAAGGAAATCGATAATGGCATCCGTGTAATCAACTGAGCCTGATTCAAGACCATCCAGTGTCCAGCTGCCATTGTCATTTTGTCGAAAAACAAACGAAGGCTCCGAGATAATGATTTCCTCAATCACCAGACTCCGCGATAGCAAGCTACGTGATATAGCCGGTTTAATGGAAAGTGCGGAAATGACATGTGGTGCAACAGCGCTATTATCAGGCGTAGTGATTTGCAGCTCATTAACCTCAAGGACCGGACCATATCGAAACCAGCTGCCATTAACCTCAGAGACGCTGACCCGGGTTCCAAGTAAAGCCCCCAATTGCTCCTCGATTGATGATTTCTGATAAGAGATCATCGGCATTATCAACCGGCCGCTTGTTTGTGCAAGCGCTGCGATTATCAGCAATAACAGGCAAAGGCTGAATACCCCTTTCAGCATTTTTTGCCATAGAACAGAATCCGGTTTTTGGCCGGATACTGGTTCTTGTATTTCTTGCTGTTCAGTCATTAATTTTTTGTGATCTTTAGTGATGTAAATCTAATAAAGCACGACATCAAACTGCTCAGTGTTATACATCGACTCCACTTGAAAGCGGATGTTCTTGCTAACAAGCTCTTCCATGTCAGCAACCATTGCGGAATCTTCATCCAGCAAACGATCAACTACTTCCTGTGAAGCCATGACCAGAATGGAATCATTTTCATAGGCTTTAGCAACCCTGAGGATCTCCCGAAACACTTCATAACAAACCGTTTCTGGAGTCTTTATTGTTCCGCGTCCACTACAAGTTGGACATTCATGACAGAGCATCTGTTCCAGGCTTTCCCGATTTCTTTTGCGAGTCATTTCTACCAGACCCAGTTCCGACAGTTCAGTTACCATGGTGCGCACCGGATCTTTTTCCAGTGCTTTTAGCAAAGTTCGTAAAACCTGACGTCTGTGCTCTTCGTTAGTCATATCAATAAAATCGAGAATAATGATGCCACCAAGATTTCTGACTTTTAATTGCCGGGCACTTGCTTTGGCTGCTTCAAGATTGGTTTTCAAAATAGTTTCGTCTTGATTTTTTGACCCAAGGAAAGCACCTGTGTTGACGTCGATAGTAGTCATTGCCTCGTTTTGATCTATCACCAGATTTCCACCGGATTTCAGTCTTACTATGCGGCTTAACGCTTTCTGTACTTCATCATCAACACCGCATACTTCAAAAAGTGGGCGTTCGTCTTTATATAATTCGATTCGGCTCTCTATTTCAGGCATAAATTGAGCACAGAACTCAGACACTTCTTTACTGGTCTGTTTATTGTCCACGCGGATACGCTCTATCTCTGGATGAAACAAATCGCGCATCGCTCGCATGTAGAGGACTAGATCCTGGTACAAGGGTTTGATTTCATTGCACCCTTGCATTCCTTGCTCGACAGAACTCCATAGTTTTTTCAGAAAGGCTATATCTGAAAGCAGACCTTCCTCATTAGCGCCCTCCGCAGCAGTGCGCAAAATGAACCCGGCATTTTCACTCATGGCAGATTTCTCTACGCATTGCGCCAGCAAACTCAAAAGTCGCTCGCGCTCTTCTTCATTTTCAATTCTCTGCGAAATTCCCAGATGTTTGTTTCTGGGCATATGAACCAGGTAGCGCGATGCGATAGAAAGATGGGTAGACAATCTGGCCCCTTTACTGGCAATAGGTTCCTTGACCACTTGCACTACCAGCATTTGTCCTTCACGTAATAATTGGGCTATCTGAATTTCCGGTGAATCAGAAATTTCACTACCCGAAGCGTCCAGCGAGGAAATATCCTGTGCGTGGATGAAGCCTGCTCTTTCCAGGCCAATATCCACAAATGCAGCCTGCATGCCGGGCATAACTCTAACGACTTTTCCCATGTAGATATTACCGACGGGGCCCTTGCGGTTTCGACGCTCAATATAAAATTCCTGCAGCAAACCCTGTTCTACCAGCGCTACTCTGGTTTCCATAGGTGTTGTATTAATAAGGATTTCCGCAGTCACGTATATTGTTCCAGGATTTTTTCAGCAGTGATGTCTATTTTTGCCAGCAGGCTGATGGTTTCAAATACAGGCAGGCCCATGATGCCACTATAACTGCCTTTGATTTCCTTGACAAAAATTGCACCCAGTCCCTGAATACCATAGGCCCCGGCTTTATCCGCAGGCTCGCCTGTTTGCCAGTAATTCTTGATTTCTGCTTCTGTCAGGGCTTTAAACGTCACTTCCGAGGATGATAATAGTACCTCGGTACTCCCCGTCCGTGCCAAAGCAACAGCAGTCAGCACAAGATGAGTTCTTCCAGATAAAGCCTGCAAAATACGATGCGCATCAGATTCATCTTCCGGTTTTTCAAATATTTCTCCGTCACAGACAACCGTTGTATCTGCACCGAGACAGGCAGAATTACTCTGCTCATCTACCAAAGACAGGGCATTTTCCGCCTTGGTTTTTGCCAGACGACACACGTAATCTTCCGCGTCTTCATTGAGCATTCGGCTTTCATCGATATCCTGAGGATGCAGCCCATAGGCAATCCCCAGTTGATCGAGTATTTCCCTGCGCCTAGGTGAAGCCGAAGCGAGGTAAAGAGTTACTGCTGTCATATTCGGTACTGCCTGCATTTATGCTCAATAAACACTTAACATCCTATTATCGCTTATAACCCACTCCTTATATAGTTGGTTGATATTGGATAATAAATTGCCAGATTTTCTAATATGAATGCTAAAAACGTGGCTAAAACCACCTTACGTTCCAATTGTAATATTCAGGGCATGAATGGAGTCTGAACTCCGAGAATCAAACAGTTCCAGACCTGGAATGGATTTAAACTGGCCGACTCTTTATACTTCCTGACCATCGCATTTCTCTCCATTCATCGTATTGCAGTAGTCTAATGCCAAAATTAACGTTCAAGTCTTCAACCTTCACATTGAACAAGTATGAATCTGTTCTGGATTGCCTGTTACGAAACAAGCAGTACATTCCTTATGCCTGCAGAGCCGGCATGTGCCAGGCCTGTCTGGTGAAGGCAGTGAATTGCGAGGCGACACCGGAATCAAAAAAGTGGATCAAGGATTCATTGCAGCAAAAAGGCTATACCCTTGGTTGCCAGTGGGTACCTGATACCGATGTGGAAGTAGCTCTACCCACAGTGGAAGAATTTTCTGTCAGTACCAGCATTCGTAGTCTGGATAAATTAAATTCCAGCGTGATACGTCTTGTGTTAAATGTTATGAGCAAGGATGTCATGTTTCATTATTACCCCGGTCAGTATGTAAGCCTTATTAATCCGGAGGGCATCGCGCGCAGCTATTCAGTCGCTAATAATTATGAGCAAGACCAATGCCTTGAATTTCATATCAGTGATACGGCTCATGGTACTTTTACAAATTGGCTGTTCAACAAAGCGCTTGTTGGAGATATTCTTCATATGCGTGGTCCGTCGGGCGATTGTTACTACCATAATTCTGGTGCTGAAGACTTTCCAATTATTATGGCAGGCACAGGTACAGGACTTGCTCCCTTATATGCCATTCTTGTTGACGCCCTTGGCAAAGAACATCAGGGAGAAATCAGCCTCTTTCACGGGGGCAGGACCTCAGATCATCTTTATTATTCAAAGCAAATAGAAAAACTCAAAGAAAACCATCCAAATCTGCATTATTTCCCCTGTGTGAAAGAGGACAAGGGAAAAACCAAAATAGACAATTTACAGATCGGCAGTGTCGAAGACGTGATCAATGACAATATAGATACTGGCACACTAAGCAGAACACGTGTTTTTCTTTGCGGCGCACCTGACTTCGTCCATGGCATGCGTAAACAGATATTTCTTAAGGGAGCTAATTCCAGCAATATTTATTGCGATCCCTTTCTTGAGCATAGTGTGGCAGCTACGGGTGGGACGAATTGAAGGGGACAGTCTCAAGTCTCAAGTGGGCGTCTTGCAGACGCCATGTCGGATGGCGGCCTGCGGCCTTATCCGACCTACAGTTCACGTTTATCTTTTATCTTTTATCTTTTATCTTTTATCTTTTATCTTTTATCTTTTATCTTTTATCTATGAATTCATTCGGGGTTGAAACCCCTCCTACATACTTTCCACTTTTACCTTGTACCTTTTAACTATTCTTCTTACTCCATTCGATAACTTTTTCGTAGGGTATTTCCCCACCAAATATATCCAGAGCACTGCCAATGGTAAGGTCTACCCTGTTGTCGCCAATCTCTTTTACCAGGTCAAGATCCGAGAGTTTTGATACGCCTCCGGCGTAGGTGACAGGAAGTGGTGAATGCTTGCCAAGAATTCTGATTAAATCTTCCTGAATACCCTGGCTTTTGCCTTCTACATCAACCCCATGAACCAGATATTCAACGCAATACTCGGAAAGTTTTGATAACAGTGCTGCGTCTACTTTCTCATCGGTAAAAGTTTGCCAGCGATTGGTCACAACAAAAAAATCATTGCCTCTCAATCTGCAACTTAAATCCAGAACAAGTCTTTGCTTGCCAACACGGCGACTTAATTCAGACAGTTTCTGCAGATCCAGTTTGTTTTGAGCAAAGATCCAGGAGGTGACAATGACATGACTGGCGCCGGCATCAAGAAATTCGCTGGCGTTATCAGGATTGACCCCCCCACCGTAATGCATGCCGTCAGGAAACGCAGTCAGGGCCTCAAGCGCAGCATTTTTATTACCTGTGCCCAAAGAGATAACATGACCACCGGTCAATCCGTCATCTGCATAGAGGTGTGCATATTCTGCAGGGGATTTGCTGGATACAAAATTTGTTTCCAGCGCCTCATTATTGTCATCCTGCAAGGAGCCCCCAACAATCTGCACGACTTTACCATCGTGCAGATCTATACAGGGTCTGAATTTCATAGCAATAATTTACCTGGCTGCTTTCTATTTTTGATAACGACTACTGACTGGATAATTCAGTATAGACCGCTGTCAGCATGCCTACCGGATCGCCCCAGCGCGCATCATATTCAGCGGTCAGACCTGCTGCCAGAACCTGCTCCAGACTCATGCCATCATTGAGTGCATTAAGCACGCGAGTACGAATTGTCATAAACATCAGCAGCTGTGCTTGAACATCGGCCCGGGAACTGACCACACCATGGCCTGGAAGAAAACGGGTATTTGCATTGGAGATTTCCAAAAGTTTCTCATAGGAAGCCACAATGCCATGGAAGGTCCCGCCCGCGCCAACATCAACCCTGGGATAGGCAACCGTTCTGAAGACATCTCCGGTATGAATAATATTGTTGTTTTTGAAGTAGACAAAGGAATCACCATTGGTATGGCCTGAACCATTGTAAAAAATATGAATATCTTCACCGTTTAAATGAAAATCCACAGAATCTGTAAAGGTCATTATTGGCAGACCTATACGATGGTCAGCTGAAAGCGCCTGATTCAGGTCACCATCATTAAATCCGGCTCGAAGGGCTGTACGTACATTTTCATGAGCAACAATTACAGCACCTTCCCTGCCCATATTCTGATTGCCTCCAACATGGTCACCATGCTGATGGGTATTAATGACAAATCGTAAAGGTTGATCGGACAGTCCCTCAATTGCATCAAGAATCTTTTCAGACAATGGTGCAAATTGATCGTCAACCATAAAAACACCGTCATCCCCTATTGAGACGCCAATGTTTCCACCAGAGCCCTCAAGATAATAAATATTATCGGAAAGCTGATGAGGAATAATTTCTACCTGACTTAAATCCTGCTGTGCCATACAGGAAGTGCTAAACACAAAGGTCACCAGACTAATAATTTTTTTCATTCTCTTTCTTCCCTCTTACAATACCAATCAAGAAAAACCACAACAAAGTAGCATAGCAGAATGCACCAACAGGAAATACAATTTTGCCTGAATTGCTGCTGGCAAAAAAATAGTTAAAACTCATTAAAAATCACAATATTTAAGCCAGATATTTGCGTGAATGAAACCAGTGTGGCACACTGGATTCCAGTTATATGCAAGCAAACGCAAACGTTTATTGCAGCCTCATGAGAAACACTTTTTGAGTGGTCGATTTCTCAACTTTGCTTTCTCATTTCGCTCATTTCACGCTGGCGAGGAGGGTAAAGACGCACTAATTTCCTAATCTAATCTTCTTATCTGATTCTCTAATCTGAAGCTCTTTTCTGTGTATATTCTGGTTTAGCAATACAGAATTTAATCTCAGAAACTGAAGTCCAGGGTTCATCAATGTTAACCAATCAGGAGACTATTCAGTATGGCTAAGAAATCACATGCCAAACGACAAGCTAGATACCAGGGAGAACATAACACTTACCATTCAAAACAAAGAGACAGCAACAGATCAAAATCAAAACGGCGGCAATCTGACAACAACTCAAATATTGTCGACATCAACTCTCATAGCAATCAGCTTGAGACAGCCTACTACCCCCATCATAAAAAGACGCCTCTCAAGGCCCAAACTGCTTCCCAGCAAAAATATATCAACGCAATCAAGAACAACTGCCTGACTTTTGGTACTGGCCCAGCCGGAACCGGAAAATCATATTGTGCAGGAGCTCTGGCTGCAGAAGCGCTGGAATCTGGACGTATTGAGCGGATTGTTTTAACCAGACCTGCTGTGGAAGCTGGCGAAAATCTGGGGTTTTTACCTGGAGAAGTCGATGATAAATTTGCGGTCTATATTGACGCTTTCAGAGACATACTCAATGAAAGACTGGGACGTGGAGTTGTCGATTATTGCCTGCGCCATGGCCGAATTATCGGTGCCCCACTGGCCTATATGCGCGGTAAGACTTTCAACAACAGTACTTTTGTAATTCTTGATGAAGCACAAAACACAACGCCAGTTCAGATGAAAATGTTCCTCACCCGGATCGGTGATGACTGTAAGGTGGTGATTAATGGCGACATCAAACAAAGCGATATACGCGGAGCCAATGGTCTGGAAGATGCTGTAAAGCGTGTTCAGGGACTACCCAGTGTATATGTCCATAAATTTGAAAAGGAAGACATCGTACGTAGTGGCATTGTCAGGCATCTGCTTGATCGCTACGACGTTTAACAAGTAGTAATAATGTAGTCATATTTGAGCCAGCTGGCTTATACAATAGCCGAAAAAAATAGAGGCTCAAAGCAGTCTCCCGGGAAGGTCGGGTGTTATAAATAGCCGTTTTTGAAATTGCTGTAACAGGATCCGTTACGCTTTCATAAAAGCGGGTTTCCCACACCCTGATGATTTCCTTATAATTCCACTTCTTAATTTTTATATTCCCATTTTCCAATCCTGTCAGGAAAAACCATGAACAGTCTTGACCAGCAAGTGTTGATGCAGCTCAGTGACTGGTTAAAAGCCGGCAAGCAATGCTGGCTTTGCACCATCATTAATACCTTTGGTTCATCCCCCCGCCCTGTTGGCTCTTTACTTGCCTGTAACGAAGATGGGCTTTACTGCGGGTCCCTTTCCGGCGGCTGTGTTGAAGACGACTTGCGTGAAAGTATTAACAAGAGAGAACTTGCCACATCCAGACCCGAGAAAATCAAATACGGCGTTACTGTTGAGGATGTTCAACGTCTGGGACTACCCTGTGGAGGAACACTGGAAGTAGTCATTGAGCCTGTTAGCCCCGATCAACACCCCCTTTATCAGAGTCTTGCCGAAAAAATTGCAAGCCGGGAACTGCTTACTCGCATTGTTAATCTCGACAATGGGGCAACGAGTCTGGAAAAGGCTGAGAGCTTTGAGCCTCTGAGTCTTGAAGATAATATCCTTCGTCATACTTATGGCCCATCCTTCCAGCTCCTGCTTATTGGCGCCGTGCAAGTAGCTTACTATCTGGCCAATATGGCAACTGCCCTGGATTACCAGGTTGAAGTGTGCGATCCAAGACAGGAATTGGTGGACAATACTCCAATCGACAATGTGCCTGTCATTAATGCCATGCCTGATGACTGGCTCAGAAGTAAAACCCTGGATCAGCAAACTGCAGTTATTGCCCTGTGTCATGACCCCAGAATTGATGATATGGCACTGATGGAGGCCTTGCAGGAAAGTGAAGCTTTTTACATTGGTGCCATGGGCTCAGAACGCACGTCCGCACAACGCAGAGAAAGATTAACTGTTCTGGATATTACCCCCGAACAAATTCAAAAACTGCATGCTCCGGTTGGCCTGCCAATTGGTAGCAAGACACCCCCGGAAATTGCTATTGCCATTCTGGCCGAGTTAACCAGTCTGCGCGCTCGTGCCAGGAATAATTAGACAAAAAAGATGAGCCAGGTTATATCCACCAAAGATATCGGCATTATTGTTCTTGCAGCAGGCAGCAGTGTCCGTTTTGGAACAGATAAACGCCTTGCTACTCTCAACAATGGACTATCAATCCTTGAAACGACACTGACCTGCATCCCTGCATCATTTGAGCAAAGAGTCCTGGTGTTGAAAGCCGGTGATGAAAAACTGGCACAACAATATGGGCAGCATTGGCAAATCTGTTTTGCTGACGCACCGGAAAAAGGATTGGCAAACAGCCTGAGCAGCGCTGTCGTGCAAGTAGGCAACTGGGAAGGAGCAATTGTTGCCCTGGCTGACATGCCATTTATTACAACTCAGACCTATTCAGTCCTGCAGAAGGCAATGACACGCCATCACATTGTAGTGCCTGTATACGAAGGACGTCGGGGAAACCCGGTTGGCTTTAGAAAGAAATTTTATTCAGAGATAGAGGCTTTAGAGGGAGATCAGGGGGCAAAACCCTTGCTTCAAAAATACAGTGCCGATGTTTACGAGCAGAAAACAGGAGATGCCGGAATATTCAGGGACATTGATAAGCCCGAAATGCTTACATGAAGCAGTTATCTAAAACCTTACCGCTACCATCACAAGTCGGACAACTCTGACCACTTTTAACAAAACCCAAGCCATTGCATGAATCACAGGAGGTCTGAAATGGCTGTTTCAGGATTTCAATAATTTCCTGCAAAGCACATGAATCTGCAGCGACACTCTCTCGACTTTCAGATGGCGGCAGAAATTGCTTGAAAGAATTTTTGTTGTGATCAAGATTATTCATAGTAAAACTTCGAAAAATTTATAACTTGGGCGTAATTATAGTGACTAGAGCGGGTAAAAATTGCCAAGAAGATCACAAAATCACCTTCTCACCCCCCCAATAAAGCGATTTTCAACAGATTTCTGCCTATATCCGGGTAATTCTTCCTGAAATTATCACCCTTAAAATTATTTAAATTGAGGATGGATACTCGCATCCGCATCGGTAATAATGGCGAAAAACATTACCCCGGCCTAGTTATGACTAATTCAATCTTATCGCTGTTTGCCAGCTCTCCATTTCTGCCCCTCCAGGATCATATGAGCAAAGTCCTTGAATGTGTTCAGGGGCTTGAAGGATTTTTACAGGCTGTGTTTGAGGAAGACTGGAAAAAGGCAAAAAACCACCAAAAAATAATTAACAATCTGGAAGAAGGCGCCGATGAGCTCAAGCGTGAAATCCGCCTGAAACTTCCGGAAGGTCTTTTCATGCCGGTATCCCGGACTGATCTCATCGACCTCATTGGACGCCAGGATCGTATTGCCAATAAAGCCAAAGATATTGCCGGGCTAATGCTAGGGCGTAAAATGGTAATTCCACAGCCTATGCATGAAACTTTCGTTGAATTTTTACAAAGCTCGATGTCTGTATGCGTTAAAGCCAATCAGATTATTCAGGAACTGGATGAGTTGCTGGAAACCGGCTTCAGAGGCTATGAAGTCAGAAAAGTAGAATCATTAATTTTTGAACTTGACGATCTGGAGGATCAAGCTGATTCTCATGAACGAGAAGTACGCCTGCAACTCTTCTCTCTTGAAGATGAAATTGATCCTATCAAGGTTATATTCCTTTACAAAATAATCGACTGGATAGGTGAGGTTGCTAATCGTGCGCAGACAGTCGGCCATCGCTTGCATCTCATGCTAGCTCGCTAAAATAATAACTCCTGAACGATACGGTTAATACTTCATGGAAATAATTAGTCAAAATGGCATGATTTTACTTTGGTTAACCATCGCCTTTGGGTTCTTCATGGCCTGGGGAGTGGGTGCCAATGATGTCGCCAATGCCATGGGTACCTCTGTGGGTGCCGGTGCTCTCACTATCAAACAAGCTGTCATTGTGGCGGCAATCTTTGAGTTTGCCGGTGCCTACCTGGCAGGCGGGCAGGTCACTTCAACTATCAGAAAAGGCATTATTGACCCTATAATTTTCACTGATTCACCGGAATTACTGGTGTACGGGATGATTTCGGCCTTGCTGGCGGCTGCCATCTGGTTAATGGTTGCCTCTCTTAAAGGTTGGCCAGTCTCCACCACACACTCTATTGTGGGTTCCATTGTGGGTTTTGCTGCGGTAGGAATCAGTGTTGATGCCGTCAGTTGGGGAAGTGTCGGCACCATAGTATTAAGCTGGGTTACTTCTCCTCTGTGTGCCGGCATTCTTTCATTCATCCTGTTCCGTTCAGTTCAAATTCTTATTCTCGATACGGATGAACCTTTCGCACGCGCCAAAAAATATATTCCGTATTACATGTTTCTGGTGGGTTTTGTGATGTCCATGGTGACCTTTGTCAAAGGACTTTCTCATGTTGGCCTGGACCTGAGTTTTATGGAGTCCGCATTTTACTCCATCGGCGTCGGCCTGATTATTGTTGTTATTGGTGTCACTCTGCAAAGTAAAATTACTATTGATGAAAATGCAGACAAGGATTTTCATTATGCCAGTGTGGAAAAAGTTTTTGCGGTACTGATGATTTTCACCGCTTGTGGAATGGCATTTGCTCATGGTTCAAATGATGTTGCCAATGCCATCGGCCCTCTCGCTGCGGTTAATTCGGTGATTGCCAGTGGCGGTCAAATTTCATCGCAAGCGGCCATTCCAGTCTGGATTCTTTTTCTTGGCGGAGCGGGCATTACAACCGGCCTGATCATGTATGGTCACAAGGTAATTGCGACTATTGGTAAAAGCATCACTCATCTTACGCCAAGCAGAGGCTTTGCCGCTGAACTGGCAGCAGGAACCACGGTAGTGATGGCATCCGCAACGGGCATGCCCATTTCAACGACACATACTCTGGTAGGGGCTGTACTGGGTGTTGGCTTCGCCAAAGGCATAGCGGCCATTAACATGAGAGTAGTTAGAACTATTTTTATCTCCTGGGTTATTACTCTTCCGGCAGGTGCAATTCTGGCAATCCTGTTTTTCCACATCCTGAAAGCGATTTTTGGCTAAAAGAACACCCTGAAATACACTATCCTGCTGATTTTTAAGCAAAAAAAAGCCCGGTTATAAACCGGGCAATAATTACTTTTCAAGAGAAGTGTAGAAGTCAAAAAGGGGATTTTCATCTTTACACACTACTTTAGTCACCCCGACTCAGGAAAAGCTCAATTTTTTTAAAGAATTTATTTATCTCCAGGCGATTTAATCAGAACTGGGACGCCGGTAACTTTACAACAAGTCCATCAAGCTCATCAGTAACCGAAATCTGACAACTTAACCTGCTGTTTGATTCCGGTTCCAACACACATTCCAGCATATCTTTTTCCATTTCACTGGCAGCTGGTATTTTATCCATCCAGGCATCATCAATATAAACGTGACAGGTCGCACAACTACAGGAACCTCCACATTCAGCAACTATGCCGTCAATCATATTATCAACAGCACCCTGCATAACAGAGGTACCGCTGGCAACTTCAACATCATTAATAGCCCCATCGTGGCTTATATAGGTAACAACTGGCATAAAGCTTACATCCTCTTAATTTTTTGGTGGTTGTAAATACAGCGCTGTATAAACAATCAAATCTTTTACTGAAGCAGATCCCTTATGGATACAGAAGAGTCTGCCAACATGATTTTGTCTACCTTGAGTCCCTTGGAAATAATTTGTTTTCCAATCATAAACTCCTGCGGACTGTTTATCGCATCAACGGCAATCATTTTATCTTGCCTGAAATAAAAGACTGAAAATTTCCTGCCGCTTTCAGGTTCTCCGCGTAACACCAGTTCTTCATGCCCGCTTGAAATTCCGGCAATCTGCAACTTGATGTCATACTGGTCAGACCAGAACCATGGCAGCGCATTATACTGAATTGCCTTGTTACATAAAGTCGCAGCAGCAACCTTTGCCTGATCCATGGCATTTTGTACACTTTCAAGCCGAAGATCACACTGATAGAAAGGATTATGGTGATTGGTGCAATCTCCTGCCGCAACAATATCCGGATCAATGGTCAGACAATGAGCATCAACCCTTATGCCATTTTCTACGACCAGTCCCGCAGCCTCCGCTAACTCGGTGTTCGGTACAACACCAATGCCAATTATCACCAGATCCGCAGGGTAGACATGTCCATCCTTGCACTGAACTTCCTGCACTCTGTCCTGCCCGCCAAAACCCGAGATATCAACATCCGTTTCTATCTGGACACCTTCTTCATTATGGACACGTGTATAAAACGCGGAAAGTTCGGGCACAGTGACTCTGTTGAGTATGCGCTCTCCGGCTTCCAGTATTGTTACCGCAAGGCCTAGCTTGCAAAGCATCGCCGCTGTTTCAAGGCCTATATAACCACCCCCGACAATAACCGCTTTTTTATCTGGCCCAATAAAATGCCTGATTTGTTCCACGTCATTGATATCACGCAGATACAGCACACCTCGTAAATCGGAACCCGGAATATCCAGAGTGCGAACCCTGGATCCTGTAGTCAGTGCCAGTTTGTCATAATTGAATATTTCACCGTGGGATAAGGTCAGTGTCTTGTTATGCCGGTCAATTTCGACGACACGCTGGCCAAGAAGAAACTCAATACCCACTTTTTCATATTGGGCTTCAGGTCGAATCAATAAATCATCGACATGCTTCTCACCAGAGAGAAATGTTTTGGAAAGCGGAGGCCGGTTATAAGGCAGAAAGGGTTCATCGCCAATGACCAGAATTCGACCTTCCCACCCCTGCTGGCGCAAACTGACAGCAAGTTGGGCTCCAGCGTGGCTGGCGCCAATGACAATACAACACGGCTCAGTCATGATGTCTTTTTAATTTCCTTCATATTTGCACTGTCTAATTGTAATGAATTGTCCTGTGAGGCTACACATCCTGCCTGCAACGGGCTATATTTGCTTTCCGAGTTCAACCCAAATAATTTCTAATATTCAGCCTGGCAAGGTCTGCATTAACAACATTAAAATCAACATTAATATTAATCACAATATACAGAATAATTAAGAAGGATAAGACATATGAAAACAAGAGCTGCTGTAGCCTTTGGAGCCGGAAAACCACTGGAAATCTGTGAAGTAGACCTTGAAGGTCCCAAGTCAGGTGAAGTTCTGGTCGAACTTAAAGCCACTGGCGTTTGCCATACTGATGCTTTCACCCTCAGTGGTGATGATCCTGAAGGGGCATTTCCAGCCATTCTTGGCCATGAAGGTGCCGGCATCGTTGTTGAAGTAGGCCCAGGTGTTAAATCCCTGAAACCTGGCGACCACGTCATTCCTCTATATACTGCTGAATGTCGCGAATGTGATTACTGTCTGCATCCGAAAACAAACCTTTGTCAGGCTGTTCGCTCCACGCAGGGGCAAGGCCTTATGCCAGATGGTACCAGTCGCTTTTCACTGGACGGTAAACCCATCCTTCATTACATGGGCTGCTCTACATTTTCCAACCATACGGTTCTACCTGAGATTTCTCTTGCCAAGGTCCGCAAAGATGCTCCATTTGAACAGATCTGTTACATCGGTTGCGGTGTTACTACTGGTGTTGGTGCCGTGGTCTTTCAGGCAAAAGTGGAAATTGGATCAACCGTGGCCGTTTTCGGTCTTGGTGGAATCGGTCTGAATGTTATCCAGGGAGCCAAACTTGCAGGTGCCAGTAAAATCATTGGAATCGATCTGAATCCAGCCCGTGAAGCACTGGGCAAGCAATTCGGCATGACCGACTTCATCAATCCGAAAGACGTGGAAAATGTCGTTGATCATATTGTTCAGATGACTGGTGGCGTGGATTACAGCTTTGAATGTATTGGTAACGTCAATGTCATGCGCCAGGCACTTGAATGCTGCCATAAAGGCTGGGGTGAATCCTATATTATCGGGGTTGCCGGTGCGGGCCAGGAAATATCCACCCGTCCCTTCCAGTTAGTGACAGGACGTTCCTGGAAAGGTACTGCTTTTGGCGGCGCACGTGGACGTACAGATGTGCCAAAAATTGTGGACTGGTATATGGATAACAAGATCAATATTGATGATCTTATTACTCACACCATGCCACTGGATGATATCAACAAGGCATTTGATCTGATGCACTCGGGTGAAAGTATTCGCTCTGTAGTGCTATATTAAAAGCGCTATATTAAAAGCGCTATATTACAAGCACTTATAAATAATAGGGGTCAGGGTAAACACCCTGACCCCTATTTTTAATTTGAAGGTTTAAATTTTAAGGATTTTCCCATGAGTCTTGAACAAGTCAGCTCGAATGCCATGTTTGGTGGCAAACAACTCAAACTGAAACACAGCTCCAATACTCTGAAATGCGATATGGTTTTTTCTGTTTACCTGCCTCCCCAGGCAGGAGCAGTCAATGTCCCCGTTATTTACTGGCTCTCAGGTCTGACCTGTACCGATGATAATTTTGTGCAAAAAGCCGGCGCCCAACAGTTTGCTGCTGAGGCTGGCGTAGCTATTGTCTGCCCGGATACCAGTCCACGCGGAGAAGGTATTCCTGATGATCCTGAAGCCGCCTATGACTTTGGTCTGGGTGCAGGTTTCTATGTAAAAGCCACACAGGAACCCTGGTCCAAAAATTACAATATGTATGATTACGTCACCAAAGAACTACCTGAGGTGCTGGCCGGCAGTGACTTGCCTCTTGATACAGATAATTGCTCAATCATGGGACATTCCATGGGAGGCCATGGCGCCCTTACCATCGCCCTGAAGAATGCCGGTAAATATAAAGCTGTTTCTGCATTCTCCCCTATCTGCTCTCCGTTAAACTGCCCCTGGGGAGAAAAAGCGCTGGGCAATTACATTGGCGATAATCGTCAGGACTGGGAGCAATATGATGCGTGCGCACTCATAGCCAAGGCCGATGAAAAACTTCACATCCTGGTTGATCAGGGGCAGAACGATGACTTTCTTGGCAGCCAATTGAAGCCGGAACTCTTGCAACAGGCTTGCCAGGACGCAGATCATCCACTGACTCTGCGCTTTCAAGCAGGCTATGATCACAGTTATTTTTTCATCGCGACATATATTGAAGATCATATTAATCATCATGCTTCTGCTCTTTGGGGCTCATAAAAAAAAAGAAACAGGATAAAGGATAAAGGTGGGCTACTTCAGCTTCATTAATTGCTTTATCCTTTGATCCTTCCTTTGTTTTTTATCTCCAAAAAAAACAGGGATCATGTTCGTTTCAATGAAGTCTTCATTGCTTCGCTGAAGTGTATTGCCTTTATCCTTTATCCTTTATCCTTTATCCTTTATCTTTTTTCACTACCCACCACCTCTCAAAGTTAAAGCGACCCGACAAACCCCTATGAACAATCTCTCCCTGACACTCGTTCAATCCAATCTGCAATGGCAACAAGCCGATGCCAATAGAGAAATACTGGCAGAATTAATAGCACAGTCAGTTGAGAAAACAGATCTGATTATCCTGCCGGAAATGTTCACCAGCGCCTTTTCTATGGACAATGGCGCTATAGCCGAAGACTGGCCAGGTGCAACTGTTGACTGGATGCAGGAGATTGCCAGGGCCCATGATTCCGCGCTATGTGGCAGCATTGCTGTCAATGATAAAGGTCAGCGTTTAAACCGCCTGGTCTTTGTTACTCCGGATAGCAGCGTACAATTTTATGACAAACGCCATTTATTCCGCATGCTGGGTGAAGACAAGCGCTACTCATCCGGCAGCGAACGAATAATAATCCAATGGCGGGGCTGGCGTATCCTGCCCCTGGTTTGTTACGACCTGCGCTTTCCGGTCTGGAGCCGCAACACAGCAGATCTCGATTATGACCTGCTTTTATATGTAGCCAACTGGCCAGCGGCAAGAAACCAACACTGGCAGACCTTGCTGCAAGCCCGGGCTATAGAAAACATGGCTTGTGTGGCAGGAGTCAATCGCATTGGCCGGGATGGCAATGACATCGATTACATTGGTCACAGCATGGCAATTGATGCTTCAGGAAAAATTTTGCTGGATGCAGGTGAAACAACAGGCACTTATTCGGTGACTCTCGATAAGACCGAGCTGGAAAAGTATCGAAGCGCCTTTCCTGCGCATCTGGATGCCGATGATTTTGAAATAAAGTAAGTCTCAAGTCTCAAGCAGGCATCTTGCAGACGCCTTGTCGGATGTCGGCCTGCGGCCTTATTCGACCTACAGAACTTTTAACTTTTATCTTTGAATTCATTCGGGGTTGAAACCCCTCCTACACACCTTCCACTTGTACCTTGAAACTTGAAACTTGAGACTTGAGACTTGAGACTGATTATTCTGTAGAATCCTGCCATGCCCCTACCCCGCGCTTACCTCATTGATTCCAGCATATATATTTTCCGGGCCTGGTTTGTCTACGATGATTCCATCACAGACAGCAAGGGCAACCCCAGTAATGCTGTGTTTGGCTTTTCAGACTTTCTTTATCAGCTCATCAGGCAGAAAAAACCTGAGTTTATCGCCTGTGCTTTTGACTCATCCCAGACCGACTCTTATCGCAAGGGACTATACCCAGAGTACAAAGCCAATCGAGACCCGGCACCGGAAGAATTGAAGGTTCAGTTCCAGCACTGCAGAGATTTTTGCCACGCCGTGGGAATTCCACATTTTGGCAGTGACCGTTTTGAAGCTGATGACATTATTGGCTCACTCGCCCAGCGCTTACGTGAACAAGGAATGGCAGTCACTATCGTGAGTGCAGATAAAGATCTGACCCAATTAGTACTCGGTGAAGAAGATGCCTGGTGGGATTTTGCCCGCGGCAATGTCCTTAATTCTCATGGCGTCAAAAAGCAGTTCGGGGTAAGACCTGATCAAATTGCTGACATGCTGGCGCTCACAGGAGATAAAGTCGACAACATTCCCGGTATACCCGGAGTCGGCTACACCACAGCCTCGCGAATCTTGCAGAAGTTTGCCTCTGTAGAAGACGTCATAGCAAACGTTGAACAAATTTCCGACATGAAATTCAGAGGCTCAACACGAGTCCAGGCACTGGTGAATGCACACAAGGAAATGCTACCGCTGAATAAATTGCTGACCACTATTGTCACCGATATGGATTTCGATGAAGAACCTGACCTGTGCTGGAACGGCATAAACGAAGATGCTTTAAGAGAAATTAGTGATTTGTTAGCGCTTAGTGACACCATGCATCAACGCTGGCTGAATCTGGATTAGACCCATTGTCCATCACTGATCATCCTCTAAAGGACAAACTACCACTGCCATTGATGGCAGCTATCTCGGCTCTACCCCCACTGGCCATTGATATGTACCTGCCGGCAATTCCTGGCATGGCCGAGAGTCTGAATACGCAGATCAGCACCATCCAGAATTCATTGAGTGTCTTTCTGCTATCTTTCGCTTTCGGCATGCTGTTTTTTGGCCCTCTTTCTGATCGTTATGGTCGCAGACCCCTGGCACTATTTGGTTTATCAGGCTTTGCCGCAACCTCGCTGGTGCTTGCCCTGAGTCCTACACCGGGAATATTCCTGCTTTTTCGTTTCTTCCAGGGATTGTTAGGCAGTGCAGCTACGATTGTCATTCCCGCCATGATTCGAGATACCTTCGGCAAAGACACCGCCAAAGGCATGTCGACGGTGACCATGATCATGCTGACTGCACCTTTGGTAGCCCCACTTCTGGGCTCAGTCTTACTCACTTTTAGTGACTGGCGCTCTATATTTTTTCTTCTCACCCTTTATTCATTTGTGGTTCTTGGGCTTACTTTCTGGAAACTACCTGAAACTCAAACTTTTCATCCTGAAAGAAACAAACAGTCTTTCCTGCAAAATTACCTGTTCATTTTATCCACACCGAAGATATATCCGACCCTGGCAACATTCCTGATGTCTTCATTGGCATTTTTTACTTTTCTTACTTCGGCACCTTTCGTATACATCACCTGGTTCGGTGTTTCAGAGATTATGTTTGGTATGTTATTTACTACCACTGCAGCATCACTGATCCTCGCTAACTTTATTAATGTAAGACATGTTTCTCAACAGGGTTCAAGGAGCATGATGCATCGGGGAATGGGGACTGCCTTTATATTTGCCTTTCTGCTGGTATTGATAAGTCATTCAGATTTTTCCGTTTACTGGACGGTCGCATGCTATTTTATGATTATCGGTAGCCTCGGCATAATTTCGGTCAATGCAGAATCCTTGATATTAATTGAATTTCCAAATCAGGCCAGCTCAGCCTCTGCAGTATCGCGCACCCTGCGTTTCAGTACTGGCGCCCTGGTAGGCCCCCTGCTAGGCCTTATTTACACCGGAACTCCTGTGCCGATTTCTTACCAGATTCTGGCGGCAATCTCTTTAGCTATACTGATACAGTTAATCTGGCATAAAAAAATATCAACTTAATTCCAGATCGAATAAGAAAAATGCAGGAAAGCCTGCTGCAAGCTCAGGAAGTTAGTGAACAGTTTCAGCAAAAGCTGGATGCACAACAACAAATCCTGGATGCCTTATAGGAAGCAAGAAAATTACCGAAAAATTCTTATGCTGGTTTACCTGGCACCCGAATATCCAGCACCATATCAACAACATCTTTTGGCGGTGCAGGAGTAAATCGACATACTCCGATCGATACCGCAAAATTAATCAGCATACCAAGAGTACCAATGCCTTCCGGTGAAATACCAAACCACCAGTTATCAGAAATATTTGCAGCTGGATTGATAAATTTAAAGTAGATAATGTAAGACGCTGTAAATGCAATACCTGCAATCATGCCGGCTATAGCACCTTCCTTATTCATGCGAATAGAAAAAATTCCCAGCACAATAGCAGGAAAAAATGATGATGCAGCCAGACCAAAGGCAAAAGCGACCACCTCTGCCACAAAGCCAGGTGGATTAATACCGAAATAGCCTGCAACACAAACCGCAAAGAAAATAGCAATACGAGCAAATAACAATTCCTGCTTTTCTGAAATACCAGGCATCAGGTTTCTTTTTAACAGATCATGGGATATTGATGTTGAAATAACCAACAGCAATCCTGCTGCAGTAGAAAGAGCGGCAGCAAGACCTCCTGCCGCTACCAGTGCAATCACCCAATTAGGTAATTGGGCAATCTCGGGGTTTGCAAGCACTATAATATCCCGATCTACAAACAATTCATTAATCTCAGGATCTGCCACATACTGAATTCTGCCATCGGCATTTTTGTCATTGAACTGGATCAGGTTAGTGTTTTCCCATGTCGTGAACCAGCCTGGCATTTCTGAATACACCGCGTTATTAACCGTATTTAGAAGATTTGTGCGAGCGAATGCGGCGATTGCCGGTGCAGTAGTGTACAAAATGGCAATAAAAAACAAGGCGTATCCCGCTGACTTGCGCGCCGCTCTGACACTGGGGACGGTAAAAAAACGAATAATCACATGGGGCAATCCGGCTGTTCCCATAATAAGTGCGGCCGTGAAAAACAGGATATCCAAAGAGCTTCGCGCTCCTTCTGTATAGGCAGCAAAACCCAATTCCCGATGCATACCATCCAGTCTGTCGAGTAGATAACCGCCCCCGTAAGATTCATTTAGTTCAGAGCCAAATCCCAGTTGCGGTATCACATTGCCGGTCATTAGAATTGAAATAAATACAGCTGGTACCATGTAGGCGAAAATCAGAACACAATATTGAGCCACCTGTGTGTAGGTAATGCCTTTCATACCTCCAAGCACAGCGTAAAAGAAAACAATCCCCATCCCAATCAAAACACCCATATTGATATCTACTTCAAGGAAACGGGAAAACACCACGCCCACACCGCGCATCTGCCCTGCCACATAAGTGAAGGAGACAAAAATCGCGCAAAACACCGCCACCATGCGGGCAAACTGACTGTAATAACGATCACCTATAAAGTCAGGAATAGTAAATTTGCCAAAATCACGCAGGTAAGGTGCTATCAACAAGGCCAGCAATACATAACCGCCGGTCCATCCCATCAGATAAACAGACCCGTCTCTGCCCATATAAGACACAATTCCTGCCATGGAAATAAACGAGGCTGCTGACATCCAGTCGGCTGCAGTTGCCAGGCCATTCGCCAGAGGAGACACATGGGCTCCGGCGATATAAAACTCCTTTGTAGAAGACGCACGAGACCAGACAGCAATGGTGATATAAACCAGAAAGCTTATTCCTACGAAGAGATATGTGAGGGTCTGTAAACTCATAAGATCATTTCTTTGGTTTATTTATATATGGATAGAGGGATTCGGGAAGTTTAATTATTCATTATTCCGACTTTCTTCAGCGAGAATATCTTTTTCATCATGATGATATTTGTGATCAAGCTTATCCATCATTTTAAGATAGATAAAAATAAGCACCACATAGACATATATAGAGCCCTGCTGTGCCATCCAGAAACCAAGCTTGAACCCACCAAAGCGAATGACATCAAGTTGATCTACAAAAATGACAGACAACAAAAATGAAACCACAAACCAGACACTCAACAGGATTTTGAGTATGCGAATATTTTCTTTCCAGTATTCGTTATCTTGTTCAGACATAGTGTTCCACTTTTAACTTTTAAAAATTCGCGCTTTCAAGCGCGAACTACGAAGCACCTTTCCTTCGGGACTAAAGTCCCTTCTGCATGGATTCGCTATCCCCTGTAGGAGCGGTTTTAACCGCGAAGAACAAAGCCCCTTTCTTCGGGACTGAAGTCCCTCCTGCCTGAATTCGCTATCCCTTGTAGGAGCGGTTTTAACCGCGAAGAACAAAGCCCCTTTCTTCGGGAC
>JABIPQ010000086.1 GCA_018698975.1 Gammaproteobacteria bacterium | reverse complement strand
CTTTTAACTTTTAACTTTGTTAACTAGTAGGTTCGAATCATTGGTTCAAACGTGGGCACTGTTTTCGGTTTGAAATTCACCTTACGCTTGCCCAGTTTTTTGGTTTCGGGAAAATACATGGAATGACACAGCCAGTTGTCATCATCACGCTCGGTAAAATCATCTCTGGCATGCGCACCCCGGCTTTCCTCTCTGCCTTCCGCAGCAATAGCCGTTGCCTCGGCGACTTCAAACAGGTTCTGCAGTTCCAGGGCTTCAATGCGGGCGGTATTAAATGCATTACTCTTATCCTGCAAATGAGGATTCTCGACGCGTTCGCGCATGGCCTGAAGCTTTTTAATGCCTTCGCGCATGAAATCGCCTTTACGGAATACGCCGAAATGGTTCTGCATAATGCCCTGCAGCTCCTTGCGCAAATCAGCCACTTTTTCTCCGGAACTGGACTGATTCAATTTATCCAGGCGAGACAAGCCAAGTTGCATATCACTGTCGCTGGCTTCCTGCTGCTCAATACCACTGCGTAGCATTTTTTCAATATAAATACCTGAAGCACGGCCAAATACCACCAGGTCCAGTAATGAATTTCCGCCCAGACGGTTAGCCCCATGAACCGAAACGCAGGCGGCCTCACCACAGGCAAACAAACCTTCAATGACACTGTCTGTCTGGTCAGAATTTTGACTCAAGGCCTGACCATGAATATTGGTGGGAATACCGCCCATCATGTAATGGCAGGTAGGCACCACAGGGATAGGTTCTTTAACCGGATCCACATGTGCAAAAGTGCGGGATAACTCGAGGATGCCGGGTAGCTTTTCGTTAAGCACTTTCTCGCCCAGATGATCGAGTTTCAATAACACGTGATCAGCATCGGGACCTACTCCACGACCTTCCAGAATTTCGATAACCATAGATCTGGCAACCACGTCACGACCCGCCAGGTCTTTCGCATTAGGCGCATAACGTTCCATAAAACGTTCGCCGTCTTTATTTATGAGATAGCCACCCTCACCACGTGAGCCCTCAGTAACCAGAGTCCCGGCACCATAAATACCCGTAGGATGGAACTGCCACATTTCCATGTCCTGTTGCGGAACACCAGCACGCATTGCCATCCCAATTCCATCGCCGGTATTGATCAAGGCATTGGTTGTTGACGCAAATATGCGCCCGGCACCACCTGTTGCAAGAACAGTCGCTTTGGACTTGATAAAAACCACTTCGCCATTCTCAATACAGATAGCAATCAGACCTACCACATGACCACTCTGGTTTTTAACAAGATCAACCGCATACCACTCATTGAAAAAGACAGTGTTGTTTTTCAGATTTGCCTGGTAAAGGGTATGCAGCAATGCATGACCCGTTCTATCTGCCGCCGCACAAGTGCGCGATGCCTGGCCACCTTTGCCATATTCGCGAGATTGTCCACCAAACGGGCGCTGGTAAATACGGCCATCAGGATTACGGGAAAATGGTAGTCCCATGTGATCCAGTTCAAAAACTGCCTGGGGACCTTCAGAGCACATGTATTCAATGGCATCCTGGTCACCAATGTAATCCGAGCCCTTGACCGTGTCATACATATGCCAACGCCAGTCATCATCGGGATCAGTACTGGCAATTGCACAGGTAATACCGCCCTGTGCAGAGACTGTATGTGAACGGGTCGGAAATTCTTTGGAAATTACCGCGGTTTTAAAACCGGACTGACTTAGCTCCAGTGCAGCACGCAAACCGGAACCGCCACCACCGACAATCAGGCCGTCAAATGTTATTGTTCGAATATTAGCCACGATTGATCAACTCCACTTTTAATCCCACAAATGCCACTAATCCTAATACTACATTCACTTCTAATTCCTCAGCCAAAGTCACTGCAAACTTCACTAAACGCTCCATAAAATCATGATGCCCCAGATGAAATATACTGCCAGCACACCGACGCACAGGATCAGAAATAACAGTCGCAGCAAAGTTGCCCTGCTTCCCATCATCCGTGTTGTCATATAGTCGGTAGCCACTGTCCACATTCCTATCCAGGCATGGGCACACAGGGCAACCAGGGTCAGCAAACTGAAAATGCGCATGAAAGTACCGGCAAACAGGTCACGCCATTGGGCATAGTTCATTTCAGGGGTGGTTAAAATTATAGCCCCATGGCACAAGACATATAAAAGCAGTATTACGGCACTGATGCGCTGAGTCAGCCAGTCAGAGAGACCGCTACGGCCAAAATTTGTAACACTCGTTACCATAGCCACACCCCCAGGGCGATAATAAGTATCGCACTCACAATAACTACAATCATTGCACCACGTGGCGCACCTTCTTTTGTTTCGCCTATTCCCATATCCAGAAGCAAATGCTTGATGCCTGCCACCATGTGGTAGGCAAGTGCAGAAAGCACTCCCCAGAGGATAAAAGTAGCGAATGGTGATCCCAGCAATGCTTGCAAGTTATTAAAGCCATCTTCACTACTCATGGACAGATCAAACATCCACAGCAGGATGCCGATCCCGACAAACAGGATCACGCCCGAGACGCGATGGGTAATTGAAGTGATTGCGGCCAAAGGCAACTTGATGGTGCTGATATCGAGATTTACGGGACGTTCTTTTTTAGAGGTTGTTTTCACTGCAGACTCTTTAAAATGCCAGAAAAATATCACAATGTAATTATTTTACTATCAAATTTCTATTTATTGATAAATAAAACAAATCAGTTCTGTAGTTTGTTACTGAAACCGGCGCCATTATGCACTATAACACCACCGTGTTTGAATCTTTTTTCAGTCTTTTCCTTAAATAATTCATACTTATGAAAAAAGCTATATTTCCGTTATAAAGTGATGACTTACAGTAATACGATAAAGTAAGGCTAAAGGATTATGATGCGGTATTTAGGCAGTATAAAAATTGCTGTTTTCAGCATCCAAAAAAGGGTCTTTGATTGACAATTCTAATGCTAGCGGATAATGTTGCGCGTCCGTACAGCGTGCAGTTCTCAAGATTTAATAACTGCCGTTCTTCATTGAATTACAATTTCTAATTAGGAGTCATTATGGCTGAGAAAAAAGCTCAGTTGTCAGTAGATGGCATTGAAGAAACCATCGACCTTCCAGTCTATGAAGGATCAACCGGCCCTGATGTGGTTGATGTTCGCAGCCTGACTTCAAAAGGTATTTTTACCTATGATCCGGGCTTCATGTCCACTGCCTCCTGTGAATCCAAGATCACTTATATTGATGGTGATAAGGGTGTATTGCTTTACCGCGGATATCCCATTGAACAGCTGGCCGAAAAATCCGACTTTATGGAATGCTGCTTTCTCCTGCTCAATGGAGAACTTCCCAGCGTAGACGAAAAAGCCCAGTTTATAGATGAAATCAAACACCACACCATGGTGCATGAGCAGATCCGTCCTTTTTTCAACGGCTTCCCCCGCCATGCACACCCAATGGCGATTATGATCGGGGCGGTTGGCGCACTTTCTGCTTTTTATCATAACGACTTGCAGATCGATAATATCGAACATCGCAAAGCCGCAGCGGTAAGACTGATCGCAAAAATCCCTACCCTGGCAGCCATGTGTTACAAATACTCAATTGGCATGCCATTTATGCACCCGCGCAATGATCTGAGTTTTTCCGAAAACTTTCTCTACATGATGTTCGGCAACCCTTGTGAAGAATACATTCCAAGTCCGGTGCTGGCTGATGCCATGGACAAGATTTTCCTGCTGCATGCTGACCATGAACAAAATGCCTCCACCTCTACTGTCCGTCTGGCAGGATCTACCGGCGCTAATCCTTACGCCTGCATCTCTTCGGGCATCACTGCACTTTGGGGACCATCACACGGTGGTGCCAACGAAGCGGTATTAACCATGCTGAACGAAATTGGTGATGTTAGCCGTATTCCTGAATTCATTGATCGCGCGAAAGACAAGGAAGACCCCTTCAAACTCATGGGTTTTGGTCACCGCGTGTACAAGAACTTTGACCCACGTGCTCATGTATTGCGCGATGCCGCCAATAATGTACTGGAAGAACTGGGTCTGACAAATGATCCCTTACTACCAATCGCCAAGGAACTCGAACGCATCGCTCTGGAAGACGAATACTTCATTGAACGCAACCTGTACCCCAATGTAGATTTCTATTCCGGCATTATTCTGAAGGCCATTGGCATTCCTACCAACCTCTTCACAGTAATCTTTGCCACAGGTAGAACACCAGGCTGGGTTGCTCACTGGCATGAAATGATCAGCAACCCATTCAAGATTGGTCGCCCACGTCAGTTGTACACAGGTCCCACATTCAGGGATTATCCCGACAAATAAAAGATTAAAGTTAAACTCGCTTTATGTTTTTGTTCTTTCGCCTTCTCTTCACCTTCGCCCTGTTTATCACCTCGCCATTAGGTTGGGCACAGGGGCCTTCGCTGCTTGAAATATCTTTCGCCGGGGGCAAATTAATACTGCTGGGGGGAACCGATGTTCCAGAGAATAATTGGCTCAATCAAAAAGTCCAGGATGCCATAGCTGCCAGTGATTCACTCTGGCTGGAGCTTCCCCCTGAGGATACGGACAAGGGCATTGCCCCTTTCCGTGAGGACATTTATCCGTCTGTGAATATGCATCCCGTTGCCATCGAAGAAGGCTACGGTAATTTACGTTTTGGTGATTATATGGATGTCACCATGGGCGAGCGCTCTGTAGTGGAATCCCAGCGCCTTGATCTGCATGGCAGCTGGTACCAGCCAATGAAGCCCTGGGTGGCTTATTACTATTTCGCTTATAATTTTTGGGACAAGCAGAAGATAAACCTGTTATCTCCTGAAACAGAGTTGCTCAGGCAGTTCCGCTCGACCAACAGAGCAATCCACTCCCTTTTTCCTGACCGGGCCACTTTTTTCCGCTTTCTGGGATCAATGAGTGATACAACACAAACACAGTATTTCCAAAGCCTGTATAACATCTTTGACTGGCAGCGCAGCGGCCAATATGCCTCCCGGTTTACCTGGATAAATGGTGCGGCTGATGCGCAGTTTATAGACGCTCATCGCCAGCAAACGCCGCTGTTTTACCGCTACATGTATCAGCAACGCAACCAGACTATTGCCGAAAAGCTATTCTCGGTTTTAGAACAAGGCGGAAATCACTTTGTCTATCTTGAGCTTAACCGTACGCTCGGGCCGCACAGTATTCAGACAATACTGGAATCCCTCGGAGCAAGCGTGTTGACCCGCTAAACACAGAAGAAAAATCCAGGCATAAAAAAAGGCAAGCTGCGAGCAGCCTGCCTTTTCACAATCGAATCAAATCAAAGGATTTGATTGCTTCTATAACAATTTAATCAATCTATTATAGAGCAACGATACGTTCAGCCTGAGGACCTTTCTGTCCATCAGTAACTTCGAATTCGACCTTTTGGCCTTCAGCCAGAGTTTTGTAACCCTCGCTTTCGATAGCGCTGAAATGAGCGAAGACGTCTGGACCAGACTCTTGCTCAATAAATCCATAACCTTTTGATTCGTTGAACCATTTAACGGTTCCGTTTACTTTTTCTGCCATGATAATAATATCCTGTTAGATACGTTGATAACCGCTCCTTACTTGGTAGCACTGAGCGGGCCGAGCAATAAATGAAACAGACTAGATTTGGTACCTACAGGACGAACAATTTGAAAATTGGTGCGTAACTAGAAGGGACAAACTATAGACGTACTTTGTTGCTTAAAACGGACATTATCGAGAAATAAAAGCGAAGTCAACAATAAGTGTATAGCCAGCAAGGGCTTACAGTGACTAGGCAAAGCACTTTATCTCACGCGTTTGAAATACTACTTGTTTCTCCTTGCCCATAAAAAAAGGCAAACTGCGAACAGTTTGCCTTTTTGGTATCAAGCCAGACAATCAATTGATTGCATGGTTTGAATGTCTTGTAATTACTTACAGAGCAACGATCTGTTCAGCTTGTGGGCCTTTTTGACCTTGAGTTACCAAAAACTCAACACGCTGACCTTCAGCGAGTGTTTTAAAACCAGTGCTTTCAATAGCGCTGAAGTGGGCGAATACGTCCGCACCAGACTCCTGCTCGATGAAACCAAAACCTTTAGATTCGTTGAACCACTTAACGGTTCCTTGTACTTTTTCTGACATTATAAATATCCTGTAATAAAAATTAATTTGCCGGACTAACTTTTGTTAGCACAGCGATGTAGCATAAAAGAGGTTGAAATTTGGGACTTACAGGACGAAGAAATATTGGAATTGCTGCGAAATGGAAGGACAAACTTTGACTTACTTATTGCTGGCCTGCACTATATAGAGTGTCAGGAGCCAAGTCAAGCGATCATTTTCCCCCTCCCCCCGCAATATGTTTCATCACTTGCAGCTTTATCCAAAATAGACTCAATCGCGAGCAACATTAAACTCATCAGCTACATGGTACTGCTTCCCTGGTGACAACACTATCAATGACACTGTAGTCACTGGTTAGTCATTTTTGTTTTATTTATACTCTTCCATTAACTGGCAGTTATTGAATTTCCTTTATCTGGAGATAATGAATGATTCAAAAGCGGGCAAGACGCCTAGCGGAAAAACTTGTTATGACCTCGGCTGTTTTGATGACATCCTTGCTGACAAATTCGCCGCTGCAGGCGCATCATTCCTTCTCTATGTACGACCGCTCAATACAGTATGTGTTTACCGGTGTGGTAGACAGCATTAACCCTGATGCGAGTCATTTACAAATTAACTTTGTCCCACTTAACGATGCACGCAATGCTCTGGTTCGTGATGCGGATGGTAATCGGGTAACCTGGTCAGTTGAGATGGAGGGTGCAGCAGCAAGCGCACGCGAAGGTATCTCCGTAAGCACCTTTCCTCAGGGTACTGTATTCAGCGTTGGTCTAACCCCCCTGCGCAATGGTGAGCCGGGCGGCGCACGTTTTGGAGGGCTGTTCAAATGCCCGGAAGGCAAAGCCCCGGAACCTGAAAAACAATGCGACTCTGTCAATGGTGCCATCCATTCTGGAGAAGATGAACTCGCAAGTCCGACAGCGATATGGCTTCCCTGAGCGCTTTTAAAAAAGTTCAGCACACCTTAAACCAGGCTCCAGAGCTAACTTAAACCTAAAAAAGACAAAGACGATGAGATCGAAACTTCTGAATAAACGTATTAGCCCTGCGCTGACTTCAGCGCTTGCCATGAGTTTGTTGGTAGCCTGCACACCAGACCAGAATTCAAGTTCACCACAGCAAGCAACTGCTGAACAATTACAGGCGCCCACACAAGCCAGCACAGGAAGAGGCGCACCCTTCCCGGCTACGCTGGAAAATTATGACGGCTACCCGGAAGAGCAATTTGTCGGTTCAGTTACTCCCTGGTATTGGGAAGTAGGCACAACCGCCAGTGGCGGAGATGTACCCGAAGGCATTCTTGCTTTAGAGCGAGATTTATTTACTTCCAATGATTTTTACGTCGACAAAGACCTCTGGATGGACCCTCGCTACTATCGATGTAACAGCCCCATCGCCCTGGATTCGATCAATGGCGATTATTCCTCAGGCCCAAGTGCAATAGATAATAATGATCCCGCTACCGCTGCCTGGGGTAATTGCGAACGTGACTACCCACGCGCGGCTATTATCAGTCCTTATACTTTTAGCACTGCCCAGGAACATTATGAAGCGCTTTTAGCAGAGTCTGGATGGCAGACACTACACACAAAAACCAGCTTGCCCGATTGGAATGGCCGCTACTCCCGCAACCTTGATCTGGCATTTGCCAGAGGTCGTCGTGGTGAGATTAGCGCAAACCTGACAACAGAGTATTTTGAACCGCCCCAATGGGTGGTCGGCTGGGCAAACCAGATGCCTACCATTCTGTCATTACTCACCGCTGAATATCAGCAACGCTATGTGCAACAGATGTATCATAAAGCCAACACCAACTCTGCTCAGTTTTCTCTGATGTTCTGTCGTCCGGAAGGCCTGCTACGGTGGTGGTCTGGTCCTGGCGGCCCAAGGCCGCTTGATATTACAGTCGTACCGGGGCGTGTACAGTTCATGGGCGGTACAGATAATGCCTTGCGACAGATTCAAATAGGTCGAGAATTTATCATAGATGATGACATGCAAAATGTAGTTCCGCGCCTGGGTCAGGACGTGCGGCAATGGATGGGCGAAAGTATCGGTTTCTGGGATGGCAATACGCTGATTACCTGGACCTCTAATATCCAGGGCTGGTTTACCCACAGCAGCTGGGAATACTCAAGCCAGTTGCAAGTGATCGAAATCTGGTCTGAGCGCCAGGATGCCGAAGGTAATTTTCTTGGTCTGGAGCATGAAAGCATCTTCTATGATCCACAGGCCTTCCTGGAACCGGTACGGGACATGCGCTTCTTTTCCCGGCTGGGCGACTATGCGGATTTTCCCCCAATTAACCACAGTCACTGCAACCAGACTATTTTCCATGATGAGGATGGGCGCGCTGCTCAGGTTTCCCCTGGAACAACTATCGATTATACAGTGCGTGATCTCTATGACCGCCCCTGGGCACAAATCTGGGAAGAGTATTTCGAAGAAGGTATGAGTCGACCTCAGGAAGATGACTCCCTGGGAGGCTTCAGATAACTGTAATTTTGTCCAAGTGTGGCTTTAGTGACGAAAAAAAACACATTTTTTAAACATTTAGATTGGACAATGGCTCAAGGTATATTTTTAAGGGGAAAACAATGACACATATCATAAAGAACAAAGCAGTCCTGGCATTGGCCATAGCCGCACTTGGCTTTTCTGCAAGCGCGCTTGCCCACCATGGTTTCGGCCGCTTTGATCGCGCCAATGATTCCACACTCACCGGCACTATTACCGGCATCGATTTCGTCAACCCTCATTCTTATCTGTATTTCGATCAGCTCACTGACACGGGCGAGACTATCGCCATGCGCTGTGAGATGCGCGCTGCCACATTGATGCGTCGTTCCGGCTGGTCCAAGGAAATGTTCGTCACTGGCCTGCCTGTCACTATTTATGGCTTCAAACACCGCACAGATCCTGGCTCTTGTTATGTTGAGGAAATTACCTTGGGTGATGCCCCTGTCATGAACCGCAATGATCAGCTGGAAACTCCGGAGATAGACCTGACTAACCGGCCTTACCGCCTGCCTTCCGGTGAGGTTAATATCAGTGGTGACTGGGCTCAGGAGCAGTATGTTATTGCCAGACCACCTTCTGGTCAGGGTGTTGGTCTTGTACCCAAAAGCATGAAACCTGGCATCGAATCTGGCGAAATTTCTACTGATGATATTCCTGGTTCGGGCTGGGGTGCGCGCCCGGTAACTCTGACCGCCCGCGGTCAGGCTGAAGCAGACGCTTTTGAAATGTGGTCTCCAGATGATAATCCGCGCCTGCGCTGCCTGCCCACCAGCATTCTGTTTGACTGGGTGTTTGACGGCGCTATCAATCGCATCACTCAGGAAGAAGACCGTATTGTTATCAATTACGGCCTGTACAGTTTTGAACGTATTGTTCACATGAATATGGATGCACATCCCGCCAATATCGAGCTCAGTTACTCAGGCCATTCCATCGGCCATTGGGATGGAGATACGCTGGTGGTAGACAGTGTTGGCTTTGAGCCAGGCGTGCTGGCGTCACCTGTCAAACACAGTGAGCAGTTGCACATCGTTGAGCGTTATACACTGAATCCGGACACCTTTGCACTGACGCGTGAGTATGTGGCCGAAGATCCGGTTTATTTTACTGATCAGTGGATTGGCTCTGACACTGTGCTGGTTGCGGATGTACCTTATGAAGCACATCCTTGTGACGAACTCACCTTTGAGTTCCTTTTGTATCAGGATTAGGTTCAATCCCCTGTTCGAAAACACAATAAAAAGCCCCGGTAACGGGGCTTTTTATTTATTTTATTTATCTTATTTATCTTATTCATCTCTGCTTT
>JABIPQ010000085.1 GCA_018698975.1 Gammaproteobacteria bacterium | reverse complement strand
TATCGTACCTTTACTACCTTTAACTATGCATTGAATAACTTCAATGTCAGTTTGAGATGGAGACATTTACCAGAAGCTGATCCAGTGGCTCAGGCATTTTTACCCGGTGTAAATGTTCCACAGCATGGTGCTGAAGATACTTATAATATTTTCGATGTGTCAGGTTCGTGGTCATATAATGACAATTTCACTCTGAGAGCGGGTATTGACAACCTGTTTGATGAAGATCCTGTTATTACTGGTGAAATTGATGCCAATGGAGACGACCTTTACACTACAGGTCAGGGTACAACCAACCCTGCCTTTTATGATACGTTGGGACGTCGCTTCTTTGTTGGAGTGAAAGCTTCTTTCTAAGCTGAAATTTCAAGAAGGAAAAAGAAACGGCGAACTTTTTAGTTCGCCGTTTTTTTTACAAAAATAATTAATGCTTGTTTTAAGGAGGAGGGTGATAAACAGGCTATCCAGGCATTTGATAATGGGCGATTTTCAAGCCTCGTTCCGGATCTATATCCACAAATTCATCGGCAGCTGGAATCATTTCAATAAATTTACTGTCGGGTAAATTTTTTGTTAAACAGTCATGCAAGAAATCCACGCCCAGAAAGGGGCTGTTGAGCGCTGCAATAATGGAGGCTCCAGGATTGCACAGGCTATGCATTTTTTTTACCACACTTTTGTAATTTCTTTCCGCATTGAAACTACCACGCTGGTTGGTAGGTGGGTCAATAATCACCAGGTCGTAACGTCCAAACTGTTTGATCCTGCCCCAGGACTTGAACAGGTTATGGGGGATGCTTTTGATTGGCATCGGCCCCTGGCCGTTGAGCATATGGTTTTGCAAGCCCCATTCAAGGCTGGGCTTGCTCATGTCTACGTTGGTAACACTCTTGCCTCCGCCGGCAAGGGCAGCAACAGAGAGGGCGCAGGTATAGGCAAACAGGTTTAACACATTGCAGCCCTCACTGTTTTCTTTAAGCCATTCTCTGAGCGGTCCCATATCCAGGAACAAGCCCGCGTTTTGACGTCGGCCTGGATGCACTTCAAAGCGTAAGTCCTGAGCCTGTACAATAATTTTGTCAGGCAGATCGCCATAAATCGTTTCGGCTGGAGATTGATTGATAAACCTGTTTTGCAAAACGATGGACTTAATCTGGCCCTTTACATCGGCAGCAAGAATTATGGCTTTCAATGCTTCAGGGTCTTCAACTTCCTGCCAGGCAGAGATTAAAACCACCGGTCTGAACCAGTCGATACAAATATGTTCGAGACCGGGAAAACAATGACCACGGCCATGAAAAATTCGTCGGGCTTCTTTTTGTTCTGCAGAGAAAAATGTCAGGAGTTTATCGTTAATGGGTGTCAGCATTTATTAGGCAATTTTTGGTTATTGTGGGCTTGGAGGATAAAGAAAAGTGTCGACTTGATTATTCACTTTTATCCGCAGTGTAATATTGCACGCCAATTTTTATGCGCTCACGGCCTTGCGATAAGCGGTGGTCATTGGTGTCACGCAAGGAGTAAATGCAGCCGCAATATTCCTGTTGATAAAATTCTTCACGCTTGCTGATTTCAATCATGCGCTGTGATCCACCAGCCTTGCGCCAGTTAAAATCCCAGTATGTCATGCCGTCATAACGGGAAGCCGCGCGTTTGCCGCAATCGTTGATTTGTTCCATATTTTTCCAGCGGGAAATGCCCAGACAACTGGTGATTACCGGGAAACCGTTTTCCTGTGCATAAAGCGCAGTACGTTCAAAGCGCATATCAAAACATTTGGTACAGCGCTCACCGCGTTCGGGCTCCATTTCAAGTCCCTTGATACGTTCAAACCAGTTGTCAGTGTCATAATCTGCATCGATAAATTCGATATTGTGTTTCTCGGCAAAACTGATGTTTTCTTCCTTGCGCAGCTCATATTCCCGTTTTGGGTGGATATTCGGGTTATAGAAAAAGATGCTGTAGTTGATCCCGGAGGCGTGTATTGCTTCCATCACTTCCCCGGAACAGGGCGCACAGCAGGAATGCAGCAGCAGTTTGTCTGCGCCATCTGGTAATTCCAACAGGGGTCTTTCTTGGTCTGTCATCAACAGTTCCGGCTTGGTGAGCGGCCACACTCTTTATTTGGACAGCGCTCGCTCTTATTTGGGGAGGACACACTACCCAGATCAGTGCGTTGTGTAAAGTTTCTTATCAGTACTTAGCGCATTGATCCTGGTGTATTTTGCCCTTGTTAGAAGGGTCTTTCCACCGGGACGGTGTGAGGGGTATTATGTTTGTCAGTTATTATTTAAATCAGTTAGCTATTGCTGGAAACAGCTACCAACAACCACCTAGAAAGAAGAAGCATAAGGGGAAATATACATGACACAGAACAGGGGACGACTGTTTGGCGTTTTTATCAACGCGTTTGCAGGAATGATGATTTTACTGAGCAGTGCGTCTGCCTGGGCGCATCATTCCTTTGCCGCGGCTTACAAAATGGATGCGCCAATCGAAATAACCGGAAAGATTGTCAATGTTCGCCTGACCAATCCGCATTCGTACTTTTTTCTGGATGTGGAAGGGGAAAACGGCGAAATCGAACGCTGGTCATTTGAGGCAGGTACGCCTAGCGGCATGATCCGTGGCGGTTACTCGCCACAAATTATCAAGGAAGGTGATTTGGTCACAATAGGTGGCTTTCGAGCCAGAGATGCATCTACTAATGGCATGCTCACCAGGCTGGTTACTGCAGATGGTACTGAATTTGGCATGTTTGGGCCGAGAGAGCGATGAGACAAGATGCAAGATACAAGAGGCAAGAGGTGAGTCCAATGAATAGATTTATGACTAGATTATCGTTTAAAGATTTCTTTCAAGTGTGTTTTGCATTGATTATGTCAGTTGCAATTATTGCCACTGTAAATGCGCAAGAAGGTTCAGAGATTCCACGCATGTCTGATGGTAAACCTGATTTGTCCGGCGTTTGGTGGACCGGGGGAGATCTGGGCAGTGCTGGCTACGGCAGTACAACAGACAGAAGTGCGGGTCTGCAATACAATCTGTATACCGATCTGTACACACCGGAAGCCAAGGAGCGTATGGCCACTTTGAGTGACAAGGACGACCCGACCTTGCAGTGTAAATCGACAGCGTTCGGTACTCTCAGTGTGCGCTTGTTTGATGTGGGGGCAGTAGGACAGATTGTGTCCACACCGGACATGATGATTTTTCTGCAGGAAACTTTTCACGGCTATCAGCTGATTCCCACTGATGGCCGCGAGCATCGCTTTTTGCCACCATCCTATCGCGGCGATGCAGTGGGTCACTGGGAAGGTGACACCTTTGTGGTTGAAACAGTTAACTTTACCGACGACACCTGGATGTTTGCTGAAGGCGGGGTGTCGTTTCATTCCGATCAGTTACGTATCGTTGAACGTTACAACCGGATAGATGCCAATACCCTGCAAATAGACGCGACTATCTATGATTCGGGTGTGTTGACCGAGCCGTTTGTAGTGCCCACCAAGACTTTGGTAGTGGCACCGTTTGATCAATTGTTACCCTTAATCTGTTCCGGTGTTGAAACGCAGGAACGCATGGATGGTGCCAACTGAGGTGACCTTTTCTGTTTGTTGTAAGGCCGAAGGTTTATTAATCTGGCTTTCAAGTAAGATTCGGTAATTCGAGATGTTGTTACTGTCAAAGCGAAAAAAAATCTTTGGGCTTATTGCTTGGCTCGTTTTGTGTTTTGCCGCTTCTGCTGTTGGAGCGGTAGCATCAATCCAGGCTCAATCTTTCTATCAGCAGATAGCGCAGCCCACATGGGCGCCGCCGTCCTGGCTGTTTGGACCTGTTTGGACCCTGCTGTACGCAATGATGGCTGTTGCTGTATGGCTGGTGTGGAGCTGTGGAGGCTTGCGAGCTAATCGTATTGCTCTGTCATTTTTTGGAGCTCAGCTCGCATTGAACGCCTTGTGGAGCTGGCTCTTTTTTGCCTGGTATTTCGGCGCGTTGGCATTCGTGGACATTGTTTTGCTTTGGCTTCTTATTGTTGCCACCATCGTTTCTTTCTGGCGCGTGCGTCCACTTGCTGGTGTTCTTCTCATACCGTATTTACTTTGGGTTAGTTTCGCATCTGCCCTCAATTATTCTATATGGCAGCTCAATCCTCAGGTGCTGGGTTAGTTAGGGCTCAAAATCCCATCGTAGCCGGAAACAGGTGTGATCCGGGAAAATAAGCAAAGCCTTGTCTAAGGCGCTCATTTTTCATACGCACTTTTGAATGATAATGAGCTAATAAATCCTGCGGCTTCATGATTCCAATGATGAAGAAATGTTTTTTTCGAGCATGCCACGTTTGCGAAACCAGAGCTCAAGGGGGAAGGTTACCAGCGGCGGCATTGCCGCCAGTACTGCCAGCAAGGCACACCACCATGGCCAGCGCAGACGTATCGCTGCGATGATGGCGACGAAAAAATAAACCAGAAAAGCCGCACCATGCAGGCGACCGAAAAGCCAGACGCCAAGTTCAGTGACTTCCAGGCCATATTTGAGAAACATGCCGATGAGCAGGCCCGCCCAGGTAAGTGCTTCAACGCGAGCGGCAATGGTGAATATTTTACTTATCGGCACGTGGAGGATCTTCCCTGTTTCCAGTCTAATGTTGATGACCACCAGGTCCGTGGGCATGGCCGTGGGCCAGTTCTTCCTTCGATGCCTCACGTACTTCAATCACCTCGATATCAAACACCACCGTCTTGCCGGCCATTGGATGGTTGGTATCAATGGTTGCCATGGTGTGGCCAACTTTCAGCACAGTAACCTGCTGGTGTCCCTGGGCGTTGTGAATGACTGCCTGCATACCAGGCTTCCATTTTTTAGCCCCCTGCAGATGACTTTTCGGAACACGTTGTTCGCTGTCTTCCCGAAGCTCGCCAAAAGCCTGATCAGGCGGCAATGTGACGATTAATTTATCGCCTGCACTTTTGCCTTCCAGCGCCAGTTCAAGACCTGCCAGCAGGGAATTAGTGCCATGCAGATAAGTCATCGGCTGGGCGCTTGGTGATGAGTCCAGTTCTTCTCCGGCTTCATCCTTGAGTACATACTGGAAACTGGCAACACAGTTGCTGGCTATCTGCATGGTGAATTCCTGATGGTAAAAACGCGGGCATTGTCGCAGATTTCAGCTATTGAAAAAAGAACAGCGGCAAACAGAACAAAGGCAAACCTGGATTATTGTCCCGATCTTGCCTGCAGCGTGATATTGGCCCGTTCAATCAGGTAGGCCCTGATATCTTCTGCGCCCTGTGCATCCACCACATTGGCAAATGAGCCCATGCCATTCTGGCTACGAATTCCGTCTATGACGATGGCGCTAAGCAGTTCAGGGCTGTCCAGTGCCGGGGACAAAATCAAATCGGGAAACAGAC
This sequence comes from Gammaproteobacteria bacterium, assembly GCA_018698975.1. GTDB lineage: Bacteria > Pseudomonadota > Gammaproteobacteria > Pseudomonadales > Pseudohongiellaceae > Eutrophocola. The sequence continues at coordinate 6,752 of JABIPQ010000085.1, read as the reverse complement.
CGCGTCTGCCCATACCGCCGGCATTACCCGGTGTTTCATGACATAGCCAGCAGGAATCCCCATACAGATCTTCACCACGGGCGATCTGTTCCGGGGAAGCTGTTGAAGCCGGGGGATTGAGTTCAGGTGGCGTATAGGAAATGGCCGGCGGGAATTGTTCATTACCACCAAGCCTGAACACCAGCAGACGGGAATAATCCGGTGCGTAATAATTGGAATTGGAGCGACCGGCCACCACGGCAATATACTGCTTCCCGTCGATGGAATAGGTAACAGGCGCCGCTACGATACCCGTTTGGGTATCAATGGACGTCCACAACTCCGTGCCATTGCTAGCATCAAAGGCTGAAATTCCATCACGATTGCCCTTGAAGACCAGACCGCCTCCGGTGGCAAGCATACCGGCAGAAGATCCCGGTATGCGCCAGCCTTCTTGCTGTGTCACCGGATTCCACGCAAGCATATAATTTCCCCGCGGCATATCGGAAGTGGCATTGGGCCCCAAAGTAGCCGCTGCATTCCTGTCAACGCCGATGTTGGAGATCAGCGGATCGGGGTTAAAATTTTTGTCCTGGGCATAGACATAAAAGCTGTCTGTCGAGGGCAGATAGACCATGCCGGTTCCAGGATGGTAAGCCATGGGGTGCCAGTTGTGCGCGCCGCCAGGTCCGGGTTGCACAGGATAGGCCTGATCAGTCTGATCATAGCGTGCATCCGGATTCTCAATGGGACGACCGGTTTCCGGGTCAATACTGAAAGCCCAGTTAACATTGGCAAAAGGCTGGGCAGAAAGAAATTCACCTGTGGTGGCATCCAGAATATAAAAGAAGCCATTCTTCGGTGCCTGCATCACCACTTTTCGATCCACACCATCAATGGGCAGTGTGGCGACCATGATTGGTTGCGTGGCCGTGTAATCCCAGGTTTCGCCAGGGGTGGTCTGGTAGTGCCAGACATAAGAGCCGTCATCTGGGTCCAGTGCCACTATAGAAGAAAGGAATAAATTATCGCCGCCACCCGGGCTGCGAATTGCCTGGTTCCAGGGGGAGCCATTGCCAGTACCAATATATAAAAGGTCGAGTTCCGGATCATAGGCCATGGAATCCCAGACCGTGCCGCCACCACCGAGTGCCCACCATTCCCCGTTCCAGGTTTCGGCAGCCATGCGCATGGTGTCACTTTCAAAGCCGTCTGCAGGGTTGCCCGGTACCGTGTAAAAACGCCAGAGGATTTCCCCGGTTTCGGTATCCAGGGCAGTGACATAACCGCGTACGCCATACTCGGCGCCGCCGTTACCAATGATTATTTTACCTTTAACGATGCGCGGGGCGCCGGTAATGGTGTATGACAATTCCCGATTAACAAAGGTATCGGTTTCCCAGACCTTGGTGCCAGTTGCCGCATCAATAGCAATCATGCGGCCATCGATGGTGCCGACAAACACCTTGCCATTCCACAGGGCGGCGCCCCGGTTCACCACATCGCAGCAGGCGCGCACGCCCCAGTCACGTGGCACTTCACTATCGAATTGCCAGAGGGGTTCACCGCTAACAGCATCAAAGGCTCTGACATTGCTCCACGCCGTAGTGACATAAATAACACCGTCCACGACTAAAGGGGTGCTTTCCTGGCCGCGAGCAATATTGAAATCGGCATACCAGGCAAGACCCAGTTGTCCCACATTATCCTTGTTGATGCCGCTGAGGGGGCTGTAGTGTTGCTCACCATAAGTGCGACCCGTCGCCATCCATTGTTCGGGTTCTGAGTCTGCAGCGACCAGACGATCAGAATTAACGGCAGCGGGGCCCTTGCTAACATTTTCCGCCAACTCTTCAGAAATGGGAGCAGGCACAGGTGTTGATTGTTCATCTGAGCTGCAAGCGCCAAGTGAAAAGATTGCTGCAACAAGAAACAATATTCTGAATTTCAAACCCTATCTCCTTTTCCCTTTGTTATTTTATCGGCAAATAATCTATTATTTCCAATGCAGCTGATAATCCAGGCAGTTTTGGTAACTCTGACTTATGACTGATTTAATACTAAACCAAAGTGAAGTTCTTGTCGGTTTTTTATGCTTAACGATATCCTTTTTAGCTTGAAATTCAGAATTTTGTAAATGCTTCTATTTTGCTGGCCTATGATATTATTATGCCCAAGATTTTGGAGAAATGATCTTCCGCTGAGACCGTTAAATTGCTTTTCCACATCCGCTTAAAAATTGTATTGTTAAGAATTTCACAAAACAGTCTTGACGTTGTATTTAAGAATTATTCCAAGGTGGTTAAACTATGAAATATGTCAGTTTTTATCGTCCCGATAGCAAGGTGGTCAGTTTAGGAAAAATAGAGGGAGACAATATAATTGAACTTGTTTCTTCAGATGGGAAGGGCACAGATTTAAAAGCAGCCCTATCTATGGATATTCTGAATACGCTAGTGGACGGTGAAACCTATAATAAGGAAGAGATTCAGCTTTTACCTGTTGTAGTGGATCCAGGTAAAATTTTCTGTGTTGGGCTTAATTATGACAGCCATCGCAAAGAAGCAGGACGGGCTGAAGCAGAGCATCCTGCAATTTTTATACGTTTTGCGGATTCCTTGATTGCCCATGGTGATCCCATCATAAGACCCCGTATTTCCACTAAACTGGATTACGAGGGTGAGCTGGCACTGGTGATTGGCAAGGCAGGACGGAATATTCCTGAAGAAGAAGCACTGGGCCATGTGACAGGCTATGCCTGTTTCAATGATGCCTCCATACGTGACTGGCAAAAACACAATATCCAGTTTACCCCGGGCAAGAACTTTCCGGGCACCGGCGCGTTTGGTCCTTATCTGATTACCCCGGATGAAGTGGGTAATCTTGAAGAACAGAGAGTTATCACAAAGCTTAATGATGAGGTGCTTCAGGATCAGCCAATTTCTGACATGATCTGGCCTGTTGCTACCCTGATTAATTATATTTCAACCTTTAGCCCTCTATCTCCTGGCGATGTTATTGTTACCGGCACACCTGGAGGGGTAGGATTCAAAAGAACACCTCCGGTATGGATGATTCCGGGTGATGTGGTGGAAGTATCTATTGGTACAGTAGGGACGCTTGTAAACCCGATTCAGGATGAAGAGCTTGCTTAGTAAGCGGGATTCTGGAAAAGTTGCCTTTAGTTTATGAAAGGTTGCTTTTAGTTAAATTGGAGTAGAAGATTTGAAGATGTTCAGAATAATAGTTTCAATTGGCCTGTTGTTTTTTACTGTCTCCGGAGCGATGGCACAGTCACAAGCTCAAGCGCCTGCAGGAGTCACGCCACTTCCCGTGGATCTGTTTACCACCCGGAACTTTTATCTAGATGAGCAATACTGGGCTGACCCGCGTTATACGCGCTGTAATACTCCTCGACAACTTACCGATATGTGGAATCAGGAAAGAGTCGGTGAATGGGGTGATTGCGAGCATGACCGGGATATCGCCGACATAGTCAGCCCTTATCCCTATATGACAGCTGCTGAGCACTATGCTGCTCTGAAAGTCTCTGCCCAGGTAACAGAATATTCGCGTGCAAATTTGCCGGAATGGGATGGCTGGTATCGACGCGGAGCCAGAGATGAACAATGGATATATGGGCGCAACCTGCAAACCTCCACGATGTTGTCCTTATTGACCCCGGAATACCAACAACGCATGACTCAGATGGCCTTCCATGAAGGAGTAAATAATTCGCCACAGTGGATGGCAGCATTCTGTTATCCGGAAGGCATGACGCGCTGGTGGGCTGAATTTTCAATTGGTGAAATTGAAGTGATGATGACACCGGATGTAGTTCAGCTCAGTGGCATGAATGGCACCAATTTTGTCCGCAAGGTGTTGCTTGGCCGGGAGCATGTTCAGGAAGTTCCCCAGTGGTATGGGGAAAGTATTGGCTTTTGGGATGATGATGCATTGGTCATCTGGACCGCTAATGTACAAGGGTGGACATTGTCACACTCCATGTTCGAGTTTAGTAATTCAATGGAAATCATTGAAATCATCAGGCCAGGATCGGATGGCGGCTTGATAGTAGAAGCAACGTTTTATGACCCGGAAGCCTTTACTCAACCGCTACATACCGTGACACCCTGGAACAAGACGGCAAATATTGATGATCCCCAGCGTCGTTTAACCTATGCGGAATGTCGTGTGCAAAGTACCATTATTAATGGTCCTGATGGCAGGCCAACGCAACTGACATTTTTTGATGAAGATTTTATTGATTACTTTGGCCGCCCATGGGCGCAAAATTGGGAAAATTATTTCGAGCAGGACTTTGAGAGCCCCGACGAATAGGGTCTTAATTTCGTCTTATTTAGAAAGGAATAGGAGTTAACATGAACTTGCTACCAAGAATTATTATAAAAAATTGTGCAATTGCCTGTGTAACGGGCTTAATCTCTGTCGGCATGCTGTCGCCAGCTTATTCTCATCATTCCTTTGCTATGTACGATACGGTTGCGGAAAAGACAGTGACCGGGAAATTGATTCGCTTTATTCCGGGTGCCAATCATGCACAAATACTGTTCACCCTGATCGATGAACAAGGTGAGCAGGTCTATGACGATAAAGGTGAGGAAGTTGTCTGGGGTGTGGAACTAGGCCCGGCAGCGAGAATATCCCAGCAGGGCGTAACCGTGAAAAGTTTCCCCGTGGGAACCATATTGACGGCAACCCTTCACCCGCTGAGAGATGGTCGCCCTTTCGGTGCTATGGCCGAAGCTGGCATTATTAAATGTGGTTCTGAGTTGCCTGCTAATGGCTGTAACGTAGAAACCGGTGAATCTTTCCTTAGAAGCTCCCCGGTAAATGAAACTCCCATAACAAGACAATAAGATTTCTTTTCTTGCGTTTTAAATTCTGGCGAACGCATTCAAATTCAAACTGGCAATGATTGGCAGATTTTTCTGCCTTTGATTGCCCTGCGGTTCTATTTCAATTCAAGTTTTGGAGACAATCATAATGAAGAAATTGCTGATTATTTTTGCAGTCTTTTCCTGCTTTGCAAATGCCCAGGATCTGGTGATTACCAATGCCCGGATTATTGATGGCACCGGCAGGGTAATTGATTCAGGTTCCGTTGTAATTGATGCTGGCCGCATTGTTTCTGTTTCGGAAGGCGCAGCAAATATTGCTGGTGTGCCGATAATAGATGCCAATGGCATGACCGTGATGCCGGGTTTTATTGATGCACATCGGCACATCATATCCGGTGATGCGCAAACATGGTTCGCCGAGCAGTCTACGCAGAGCATGCAGGCATATCTGGATGCGGGCTACACGACATTAATGGAAGGTGGCGGACGACTGCCTGGCATTATGGAATTGAAAAGACGTATTGATGCCGGCGAGTTGACCGGCCCCCGTGTCATTACTTCAGCTCGAGCAGATCCCGGGCAATACAGCACTGAAGCCTCTGCGCGGGCGCGGGTTCGGGAATTGGCCGAAGCCGGCGTTGAAATAATCAAAGCCAGCACAACACCCAATGAAAAAGACATACTTGCTATATTGGTTGATGAAGCAGGTAAATATGACCTCGAAGTAATGGTACATGCAGTGACTGTCCCTGCCATGCTAGCGGCGGTTGAAGCCGGAACGGGTAAGCTTGTTCATACACCCCATGACAGCTTTTTAACGGCAGAAGAGGCTAGAGTGGTTGCCCAGGCCAATATTGAAACTTTGTCCACCATTGGCTTTGCCGTGCCTACCTTTGATGTTTATAACGATGACAATATTCCCACTTTCCGCGATGGCAATTCCTGGCCTGAAGGTATTTTGGGGACCGGTTCAAATGCTGCTGGAGAGAAAGCTGTCAATGGCCGTACCTTATGGGATGCTGGCGTTGTCTACGGTTTCGGAACTGATACCAACTACTCTCCGGTAAAAGGCTTGTCCCATGAACTCAGGGCGCTCAATTTGATGTTTTCACCCAGGGATATTGTCAAACTAATGGGCCCTAATACGGCGGCGTTTATTGATATGGAAAATGAAATAGGAACGCTTGAGCCAGGCAAACAGGCAGATATCGTTTTTATTGATGGCGATCCGCTGGAACTGATCTTCAATTTATTGAATGTGAAGCTGGTATTAAAAGGCGGGGAAATTGTTGCGGATCATCGTAATTAAGAAGGTGTTTCCTTAGCCTTACACCGACTCTCCCCATCATGTCCTATGATGGGGAGGCAGTATCAGCATGTTCAATTCACTTTTCGTTCTACTTTAACAAGCGACTATTTTGGACGATAAGAGTCACGTGCCACTTTTGCAAAAGGCGCTGGTGCAACTATTGCACGCACTTCTTTTTGTTTGTGGCGTTCAACCGTGGGTTTAGTTGAACCACGATTTTCTTCACCCCAAAACAGAGTGACTTCAGTGCCAGGCTCGCTGTTTTCTATATCAATGCTAGCCAATGAAATCATTGCGCGTTCGTTGTAGGTATATCCCGTATAAGTTGATACGCCGGTCATTTTCCCATCTTTCATTACTTTGTCGAAGGGCATAGTGGCATAGTTTGCCAGAGGCATGTCGAAGTATTTATATGCATTACCACCATGACTTAAGGATTTGAACATGTCCGCAACATCTTCATCATTCCAGACCAGGGTGACTTTTTTACGCGGTGGCTTAGCGGCGATTTTTTCAAGCGCTTCCCTGCCCACGAAGTCATGGTCAAATTTGACGAAAGGCCCATAACCAAGGTCATAAGGTGTCAGGTAATAGTCAGCGAT
>JABIPQ010000084.1 GCA_018698975.1 Gammaproteobacteria bacterium | reverse complement strand
TCTTGTCTCTTGCCTCTTTAGTGTCGTCCCGCCCCACTGAACCGCCCACCTTTATCCTTTATCCTTTATCCTTTATCTTTCATCCCTCCCCCTATAAACTGACAAACAATTTCCAGAAAGTGAACCCATCATGAAAGTCTCACGTATTTCCAGCCATGAAGCGAGAGAGTCAATCCTTCTACCCTTCTTCTCATCCAGCGTCGCCGCCGGCTTCCCCTCACCTGCAGATGACTATATCGAAGCAGGTCTGGACCTGAATGAATACCTGGTAAAACATCCCAGCGCCACCTTCCTGGCCCGCGCCTCAGGCGACTCCATGACCCGCGCCGGCATCCTCGACGGCGCCCTGCTGGTAGTGGATAAATCCATCACCCCAAAAAGCGGACACACAGTAATTGCCGCCATCAACGGCGAACTAACCTGTAAAATTCTGGATATAGAACACCGCCTGCTAAGAGCCGCCAACCCCAGCTACCCGTCAGTGTCACTAAATGAAGATCTGGATTTATTAATAGAAGGGGTAGTAGTCCACGCCATCAACCCCATGATGAATCAATCGTAATAATCTAAACCGTAGCTAAAACATTCGTAGGCCGGATCCCTCCCACGACCCCATCCACCATACTTGCCCCGTCCTCATTTATCCTTTTTCCTTTATCCTTTATCTTTCAAACGCACCAATTACCCTCTAAAGAAGTTGTTGAGCTAGAATAGCCTGTAAAATTAAAAGAGAAAAAAATGAAAATTTTAATTTGCGGCGGCGCCGGCTACATCGGCTCCCATATCGCCAAAGCCGCTACCGAAGCTGGCCATAAAATCACCATCGTAGATAATCTGGTCACTGGCCACAAAGAAAGTATCCCTGGCTTACCTTTTCATCAGGGTAATATCGGCGACCTGACTTTCATGGAATCCGTGCTCAAAGGTGCCCGCTATGATCTGGTCATGCACTTCTGTGCCTTCTCATTGGTAGGAGAATCCTTCACAGATCCGGAGAGCTATTACCAGAACAACGTAGCGCAAACCCTGAACCTGCTTCAGGTCATGAAACAAACCGGCCATAAACGCCTGGTGTTTTCCTCAACCGCAGCCACCTATGGCAATCCCGAACAGGACAAAATCAACGAAAACCACCCCAAAAACCCCATCAATCCTTATGGGCGCGCTAAATGGATGATAGAACAGATCCTGCAGGACTATTCTGCAGCCTATCGCGTGGATTCAGTTTGCCTGCGCTATTTCAACGCCGCAGGCTCCGATCCCTCAGCAACAATAGGTGAAAAACATAAGCCCGAAACCCACCTGATCCCCAATACTCTCAAATCAGTGGCCTCTGGTGGCGAGCTGACCTTGAATGTCTTTGGCACCGATTACCCCACCCCCGATGGCTCCTGCGTACGTGACTATATCCACGTCAACGACCTTGCCTCAGCCCACTTACTGGCCGGCGAATACCTTCAGAATAATTCGGGATACCACGCCTTTAACCTGGGCATAGGTAAAGGTTTCAGTGTATTGGAAGTCATCAAAGCCGCCGAGGCTGTCACTGGTCAAAAAATTGAATACAAACTATGCGACCGCCGCCCCGGTGATCCCCCAGTCCTGGTCGCAGATTCCACCCTCGCCCAGCAAACCCTCAACTGGCAACCCTGGTACACCAGCATCGAAAACATCATAGCAACCGCATGGTCATGGCACAAAAACCGGGAAACCTTCAAATCACAGTAATTATTAGTCCCCAGCTTCCAAGGGCTAGCTGATTTATGTAGGAGGGACTTTAGTCCCGAAGAAAGGGGCTTTGTTCTTCGCGCTTGAAACCGCTCCTACGGGGATGGGGGGAATTTAATCCTGGATTTTAAGGGCTTCATTGGGCTCGTATTTCGCTTCATTAAATTTTCCATTGATTTTAAATATTGTGCAGTGCAATATAAGCTGATAATTCACTAATCCAAGCGCATATTATGACTTTCTTCGACAGTTTCCTGATTAAGAATGGCAGCTATATTAATGGTAAGTGGCAGAGTAAAAGCTCGGCCACTTTTGATGTATTCAACCCGGCTGATGGTAGCAATATCATGACGCTGACTGATGCCAGCGATGAAGACATGCTGGATGCTATTGCCGCTGCTGATGCCGCATTACCTGCCTGGCGTGCCAGGACTGCCAAGGAGCGCGCGAATATTCTGCGCCGCTGGTATGAGCTGATCATGAAATATCAGGAAGAGCTGGCCCAGATCATGACCATGGAACAGGGCAAGCCATTGGCCGAATCACGTGGGGAGATTGCCTATGGCGCCAACTATATTGAATGGTTTGCCGAAGAAGCCAAGCGTATTTATGGCGATACCATCCCTGGCCCCTCCCCTGACAAACGTATTGTGGTGATCAAACAACCCGTGGGTGTGGTGGCCACCATCACTCCGTGGAATTTTCCCAGCTCGATGATTACCCGCAAGGTGGCCCCTGCTCTGGCCGCTGGCTGTACGGTGATTAGCAAGCCTGCCAAGGAAACGCCGTTATCGGCTATCGCCCTGGTGGCACTGGCTGAACAGGCCGGCATTCCTGCCGGTGTATTTAATATGGTGATCACCAGCCGTTCCCGTGAAGTGGGCAATATTATTTGCGCCGATGAACGTATCGCTAAAGTCTCCTTTACCGGTTCAACCGCTGTGGGCGGCAAACTGTTGGCGCAATGTGCCAGCACCATTAAAAAGACCAGTATGGAACTTGGCGGTAATGCGCCGTTTATTGTTTTTGATGATGCCGATATCGACTCAGCCATTGACGGCGCCCTGATATCCAAATTCCGCAATGCCGGCCAGACCTGTGTGTGCAGTAACCGCATCATGGTGCAGGAAGGCATTTATGATGAGTTTGCTGAAAAACTCACCGCAAAAGTTAAAGAATTACATCAGGGCAATGGCGCTGACGAAGGCGTTACCATTGGTCCGCTGGTTAACGCCCTGGCGGTCGACTCCATGGAAAAACTGGTACAGGATGCCGTTGATTCCGGCGCCACTATTGGCCTGGGGGGCAAGCGCAGCGAGCTGGGTGAATGTTTCTTTGAGCCTACCGTGCTCACCGATGTCACCATGGATATGAAAGTGGCTTCCCGTGAGATCTTTGGCCCCATTGCCCCGCTGATAAAATTTTCCACTGAAGAAGAAGCTATCGCCATTGCCAACGACACGGTGTTTGGACTGGCGTCCTATATATATACCCGCGATATTGGCCGCGTGTGGCGTGTTTCAGAAGCCCTGGAATACGGCATGGTGGGCATTAACGATGGCATTATCTCCAACGAAATGGCGCCCTTTGGTGGCGTAAAACAATCCGGTTTGGGACGTGAAGGGTCCAAGTATGGGATTGAGGATTATTTGGAGATTAAGTATTTGTGTATGGGGGGGATTGATACTTAGGGGCAAGGTACAAGAAAAAAGTGGAAAGTGGAAAGTATTAGACGATAGGTTTTATAAGAAAACAAAACTAATTAATGGGGAATTCACCCCGGGGCAATCCCATGAGTGAAGAGCATAACGAACACGACGATGATGACATTGGGGGTGATGAGGATGTTCGTATCATCAAGAAATATCCCAATCGTCGTATTTATGACACGCAGACCAGCAAGTACATAAGGGTTGATGATATTCGCGAGATGATTGTCGGCGGGATTTCTTTTGTGGTGCTTGATAGCAAGACTGGAGAAGATGTTACCCGCAGTGTACTGCTGCAACTGATCATTGAGCAGGAATCAGAGAACAATCCCCTGTTCACCACCGACAACCTGAAAACCTTCATTCGCTATTACGGACAAGGCCCACACCAGCCCTTTGGTGAGTTCATGAACCAGAGCCTGTCTTTTTTCCAGAACCAGCAGGATCAGTTAAGAGATACCTACAGCGACATGATGCAGAATAATCCGGTGAAGGCGTTTTCGGATATGAATAAACGGAATTTGGAGATGTGGAGGAAGATGTCGGAAGGATTCTACAAAAAGTAGAAAGGACAAGGTACAAATGGAAGTGCAAGTGGAAATAATGCAGGTTGGAAAAGGCTGCAGGCGTCTTACGACGATAGCTTATTAAATTGTGCTTTGCTATTTGTCGGATGGCGCTGCACTTATCCGACCTGCAAAATCTGAATATTTGACTCAACCCGGCTAGTCTCTTGTCTCCTGCCTCTTGCCCCCTGTATCCCCTGCCTGTTTCTTGGCTATAATCCCCCAACTTCGAGACAAGTAATGAAAATAAGAAAGGGGAAATCCATGCTGGTACGAGTTCTGAAACAAATTACCTCAATAGTGGCTTTGGTCATGCTGTCTGTAACCGCAGGATCTGCGTTTGCTGCCGAAGACATTGTTGCCGCTCCGGCCTTTTCGGTTGCCGAGCTGACCTCTCCCCAGGATGACGGCTGGATTACCAACGGCGGCACGCTGTCCAACCAGCGTTATTCTCCCCTGAACCTGATTAACAAGGACAACGTGGCGAACCTGAAAGGGGTATGGCGCACCGGACTTGATTCTGCGCTGGAGTTTCGCCACAACAACCAGGCGCAGCCGCTGGTTTTCGAAGGCATAATTTATATCGTTACCAGCCAGGACGATGTCTTTGCTTTAAGTGTGGACACAGGTGAAATCCTTTGGGAATACCGCAGTGGCCTTACTCCTGATGATGCCTTTGTATGTTGCGGCTGGGTGAGTCGCGGACTGGGGCTTGGTGAAGGCAAGGTTTATCTGGGCAGAGTAGATGCCAAGCTGATGGCTCTGGATCAAAAAACCGGTGAAGTGGTGTGGGAAATTCAGGATGCCGATCCTTTCGCGGGCTACAGTTTAACGTCAGCGCCTTTGTATTATGACGGCATGGTTATTACCGGTTATTCCGGCGGCGATCTCGGTACTCGCGGTCGCGTTAAAGCCTATGACGTGGATGACGGTGCTGAAATCTGGACCTTCTATACTATTCCAGGCCCGGGTGAATTTGGGCATGACACCTGGCCCCAGGACAACGATGTCTGGCAATGGGGCGGTGCGCCGGTCTGGCATACCCCTGCCCTGGATCCTGAACTGGGCATGCTGTATTTCTCCACCGGTAATGCCGGCCCTGTATTGGGTGGCGGCGTACGTCCTGGTGATAATTTATTTACCGCATCCATTCTGGCAGTCGATGTTTACACCGGTGAATACCGCTGGCATTTTCAGGAAGTGCATCATGATATCTGGGACTACGATGCCCCCAACCCCATCATCCTGTTTGAAGCAGAATATGATGGTGAGATGCGCAAAGGCCTGGCCCATGCCGGCAAAACCGGCTGGGTTTATATTCTTGATCGCATCACCGGTGAACCTCTAATTGGCATTGAGGAACGCGAGGTACCCCAGGAACCACGCCAGGCCACCTCCCCGACGCAGCCTTATGTAATTGGCGATGCGCTGGTTGCCCACGATGTGAAATATGCCCCCGAAGATTACGATCTGGTCAACGAAGGGCGCATCTTTACGCCCTTTTATGAAACCACGGTGTTCACGCCTCTTGCCGGGGTTAACTGGCCCCCCAGCGCTTATGATCCAGAGACCAATTCCATGTTCATCTGCGCCTCTGACAGTGCCAATGCTGCCCGCGCTGATGCCAGCCAGTTTGAAGCGCCGACATTTGAAGGCCAGTTTTTGGGCGGTGCTTATGTAGGCGCTGGTCTCCAAAGTCGCGGTGTTTATTCTGCTATTGATTTAAAAACCAACAAGCTGGTGTGGCAGCGTCAGTTCAATGATGGTTGCCGCAGTGGTTCACTGGCTACCGGCGGCGGTCTGGTGTTTATGGGCAGAAGAAATGACGACAGAATTGTTGCACTGGATACCGCCACCGGCGATCGTCTTTGGGAATTTCGCATGGACGCTCCGGCTAATTCCGGTGTCACTACTTTTATGCATAAGGGTGAACAGCACATCGTCACCTATGCGGGCGGTGGTTTATTCGGCGGTAAGAAAGGCGATGGTGTTTGGTTATTTTCACTTAACGGCAACCTTAATGAAGTGCCTGCTGGACAAGGGGCCGGTGGACTACGCGGCCCTGCACCCTTACCGGCGTTGAATGTTCCTGAAGGCCGGGAAGCGGATGTAGCAAATGGCAAAACCATCTACTCGCAATCGTGCGTGTATTGCCATGGCGATACCGGTGAAGGCGGTCATGGCGGCGGCGCAGAACTGACGTCGGCATTGGAGGTTGCAGACATCATGGAAGTGCTCAGCAACGGCAGAAATGGTATGCCGCCATTCAGTCTGGTGTTCAGTTCAGAACAGGCACATGATGTGGCGAATTATCTGACGGCGGAGTTGCTGGCGGAATGATTAATGGTTGAAAGTTGAAAGCTAAAAGCTGAAGGCTTAAGGTCAGAGGCAAAAAAGGCGATGTTTGTGCATCGCCTTTTTTTTGGAAACTTCTGCTGTTTGCATAAAATATTAGTGGACTAGTTTACGGCCTTTTCCTGGCGCGCCGCGCCACCTGCGGACATCACGTACCGAAGAATCAGTTTCTTCAAAGCGTGCCATTTGGGTAATATCTTCCTCGGATACCCTTTCTATATTGGCTACCTGTGCAGGCAAAGATTTGCCCGGTGGCCCTGAACGACGACTACTACCAGTCACCACCAATACACTGTCATGGATTTTTTCAAATACCGAATCCGAATCAAGTTCACTATCAGAAATGAATTGTCTTTTATAAGGTGGCTTCCCGGAGTAATCCACAATCTGCAGATCTCCAGCTGAAGTTTCATTAATCACTACCTGAGCACTGGCCCAGTTCAGTTTGCCTGCTTCATATACCAGCTCCACCGAAGTAACGGTCATAGACACCCGGATTCTTGGCGATTATGACATCTTTGGATTTCGTGAAACCCGCCTTTCACGTGACGAACTGTTAGCGATGAATGACAATCTGGGCTTATTAGTTAAACGCTCCGGCACTACCAGCACGGTGGAAGAGCATTTCCTCACCACCGGGAATAACAGCAGCATCAGGTTTGCCGACACCAGCCTGACCGATGCCCAATTAACTACCAGCGTAATCCCTACCAATGCTGACGACAATATTCATGAAACACTCTTTGGCTCTAATCCGCTAAGTATTATAGAAGAAAAAGGCGGACCTACTGCGGCCTCAAATAACACACCTGGCTTCAACGTCGGTTGGGGACTTTGGGACGGCGGCGTTGATATTATTGATGCTCAGGGCGTTGCCAGTGTCTACACAGCTGATGCCTATTGGCTATCAGCTGAGCGCGCAGACATTGCTGACCTTACAGGCTCCTGGTCTTACAGTGGTGTAGTTGATCATGACGGCAGCGGCTCCCATGGCTCTCTCGATACTCTGGATATGGGGTTTGATGTGCACTTTGGATCTGGCCAGATTACCAGTGGTTTCTTTGATGCCGACGTGGGCGCAACGACTTGGTATAGCGAGTTTACAGGCACAGTACATGGCCCGGTAGCCAACATTAATGACTTTGCCAACTCTACAATCACAGGCCTGACATCACCCTCTATCACCGGTGAAATCCGCGGTATATTTACCGGCACAGGAACTAATCAGGGTTTCGCTACCGGCTTCTCGCTGCATGAAGCAGGCGGCGACTTCCTTAATGGGGTGGGCATGCTGGGAACAAGAGCTCCAATTGCGCTCCCTTGATCAATTGATAGGACCATTTGATAAAAAAAGCAGGCCATTGGCCTGCTTTTTTTATGTAGTAAAGAATAACGAATCTTTACCAAGCAATTACTTTGTAAGCATCCTCCAATTCAGAAATTCAAAACCTGAACGTGTAATTAAACTTCAATGATAAACCCACCACCGAAGAATCAAAGTTTTAATACCCAGCGTTTTCTATCTGGCAAATACCATCTGACCGGATTTTATTAATGATGCTTGAGCAAACTCTTCACCCTTCCTGCCAGGTACACTTCAGAAATGGGTTTTAGAATATAGTCATTAACCCCAACGTCGTAGCCGCGCATAATGTCAGCTTCGCCGCCCAATGCAGTTAGCAGTATCACGGGCAAGCCTTTCAGGTCCATCTCTCCCCTGATTTTTTTCAGCACTTCAATACCATCCATATCCGGCATGTTTAAATCCAGAATAAGTAAAGAACATTGCGTAGATCGCAGGGCTTCAATGGTCTCACGCCCATTACTCGCATAGCTTACCTGGGCTCCTTCATCAGTCATCAAGTGACAGATTAGCTCACCAAGATGCTTATCATTTTCTGTAACAAGAATAGTCATCCCTTCAAGCGGGAGATGGACTTCATCCTCAGCACTTTGCTGTGCTTCTTCCATGGGCATCAGGCTCAGCGACGAGCTTTCCTCGCCAACAAGTAGTTTGCCGATCTCCTTTGACAGCAACTCCTGATCTAAAGGCTTGGCAATATAACGGTCAGCGCCGAGACTCATACAATCAACACGGACCAGGTCTTTGCTAATGCCTGATAAAATAATCACCGGAAAGGCCAACTGAAAATCAATCTTGATCTCACGTAAAATCTCGCGACCATCCTTATCCGGCAACACCAGATCAATAATGACCAGGTCATAGTCTCCCTTTAACAATTCCTCTTCAGCATGCAGTGCATCTTCGGCCACAACTGTAGTAATTTTACCGGACTGCTGATCCAGGCAACTGCTGATCTGCGCAACAATAGCGGGATCATCCTCAATAATGAGAACCAGTTTTTCATCCGCTTTCTTTTCATAGACCGGACGCGCATTACTCGCAGCTATTTTGTCCGGAAATGCGACGCTATACCCTTTAATGATTTTTTCCAGAACACTTTTCAATTCCATCATCCTTGGAACCAGATCATCCTCTTTGGCCGCTTCCAGTATTGCACTGGCCTTGGTAATGGCATGAAACCCAAACGTAGCTCCCGAAGCATGTAGTTGATGGGCAAGCAATCGAATATTCTGATCAGCAATTTCATTGCCTTCAAAAAACTTGGTTTTCAGACTATTAATCGTTTCGATTCTGCTTTCCAGTGATTTCACATACTGAGTACGTAATTCTTCTTTCATGACATATATTCCTGAAACAGGTACAGGAGGATTATAAAACATACGCGTTCATTGTAAGGAACCGGGGCTGTTTTAATTGATATGGAACAAACCCGGACCTGAAGCTTTTCAAGCAAGTCTGGCGCGCTTTGCAAGCTATTAAAACCGGAAAGTGTAATTAAATTTCAACGACAAATCGGCGACAGTTGAGTCAAAGTGGTTATCCTTGTCCGCATCAATCAAACCCCAGTTCAATACCAGAAAGACCTGCTGCCCTGCTTTGGGAATCCAGTGCAGGCGACTGTTAAGTCCCATATTCTCGGAAATATTGTCGTACTGGATCAGATTGCTCCAGGACAGGGTGGAAGAAAATGCATACTGAGAATTCAGCCCAAACAAGCGTAAGGTAAAGTTGCCGCCAGGCAGTTCAATACGATTCTCAGTGAAACTAAAGCGCAGGGAAAAATTGCGATTCGGGCGCCAGGTCACATTGCCGTTTTTCTGAAAGTGGGTGCCGTCATAATAATCGCCACCCTGCAGTTGCAGGCTGCCTGACAATTTGCGCTGTCCGCCCCATTGGAAGCCCATAAAATATTCATTCCATGAGTATTCACCGGCAGGAATGGTGATCGTGCCTGAGCCATCTGAAGCACGATAAATAGTAAAGGGCTGCTGTAGTAATTCCTTGTAATAGTTATAACGGGTCCAGTAAGAATCATTGGTGTTGGTAAAAGAGGTAAGACGTAAATCAAGATTTTCAGTATTAAGGGATCCATCATCAAGGTTCTCTTCCCGATAACCTTCAGCAAGCAAAGCGATGGAGCGGAAAAAACTGTTCGGTGCCAGGAAATGCCGGTAGCCCGCATTGGCATGATGAACTTCAACATCGGTGTTATTAACAAAACCAACAGCGGGAAAAAAATTTTCTTCTACCCGCTTGTACTGATATAAACCCTGCCAGCCCTGGGCATTGGGCAGAAAGAAATTCAGCCCGTAGGAGGCATTGTCCTGATTGGCAACGCCCTCGGTGTCGGTTTCCTGATAAAAGGCAGACATCTCTATGGTGTTACCGTAAAAACTGGTGTTGCGGTAACGTACATCAGTACCCACCAGCGTGTTGTCCGCATTACTTTGAGGGTTGCCATCGGTCATTATGGCGCCCACCTGGGTGCGCGAGCCGACATTAAGCACTGTTCGGCCAACAAATATATTCTGCGCATCAATAGTCTCGGTCTCATCCTGATTGATCACCAGGGTACCCACATTCCAGTCCCCTACCCGACCACTGAGTTTTACCCCGCCGATAATATCCACCGGCTCACCATTACTGCCCAGTCCTATCTTGCGGGAGAAAAACGGTCGCGCACTTTGCCGCGCCGGTGTGGAGATCGCCGAGGAACCGGTACCCGAGGTGCTGTTGAAATTGCCGGAACCGATCTGGCCGAATTCAAAGATATCCACATCACGCAGAAAGAAGTCGCGTTTTTCAGGAAAGAACAAATTAAAACGGGTCAGATTAACCTGTCTGTCGTCCACTTCTGTCGCCGAGAAATCGGTATTCAGGGTCAGAGAAGCATTTAACTGGGGCGTCACTTTATAAAATACATCAAGCTGTGGTTCGAAATTATTTTCCTCGAAGCCGCCTGGACCAAACTTGCGATTGCGACGCAGGGTCATGGAAGGCACTACATCCAGACCTACCCCCTGACGCAGGTTTTCAAGCCCGGTGGCAATACCAGAGGTACTGGGATTAACTTCCCGGTTATAGGATGACCAGGCGATATTCTCATTACTGTTGCGCCGGATACGATTAAAATTAAGCCCCCAGGTAGTGGAACCCGGATTAAACGACAGCGACTGGAATGGAATACGGATCTCCGCTGACCAGCCTTCTGCATTGCGCTGTGCCCTAGCTTCCCATACGCCCTGCCAGTTACCTTCTACTTCAATAATATTCTGAAACAGGCCTTCCCAGCGCACACCATTGGGATTCACCTCAAAGCGGTAACCATTACGGCGGTCCAGGTAAGGATCAAGGATCACGGCAAATACATCATCACTGCTCAGAGACTGACCCTGGCGCAGGACCCGGTCAGTGATCTGATCAGCATCGCTTTCCAACATCAGCGCCCCGATATAAAGCGCATTTTCTGTATAAAAAACCCGAACCTGTGTCGGCTGGCTTGGGGAGACATATTCTTCGGGGAAAACCTGGTGCAGGTCCTCGATCAGTACAGCCTGTGACCAGGTGTCTTCGTCGAGCACCCCATTAATGGTGACATTGCCGGACAGAACGGGAATAGATACAGACTTGGTGGCACTATTTTGCAGCGCACCCTGTTGAGCCAAGCCGTTCACCGAGAACAGCATGAGGTATGCCAAAGCCAGGATTTTTGTTGATTTCAACACTTCTTCGTCCGCCAACGCAAAAAGCGCTATTGTAACGATAAAGTCTATAAGGGTCAGAACAAATTTTTAAAAATTAGCACTACCCTGACGCACCTGATAACGTTTTATCTGACAGCCGTTGCAGAAAGCCTCATGGCGAGCATTGCTGCAACACTGTCTTTTCTTCTGTCTCAATAACGGTTATTGAGAAACACCATATCTTCGCCTGGAGCCGCGGTGTGACAGGCGATGCATCCTGGCCCTTTGCCCACAAGCGCATTGCCGTTAGGTGCTTTGTCATAGCTGCCATCGGGCAAATACTTGGCCCAGAACCAGTCCTTATTGTCGGCATCGAAGCCTGCCCGGCGGAACATTACAGTAGTTGCCATCAGGTATTGAGAGGGATTATCGGACACTGCCTCGATTGTTGCTCCTTCGCCACCATAGTTATGTTTGATAATCACTTCATTGCGCTGGCCGTTAACAGTCACGTCAGCCTCAAGAGTCACCAGCTTGTTGCCATGAGGCTGAGAGCCTTCATAGGGACGTGACATGATGGCATCGTCGCCAACCAGGTTGTCCTGCTCCAGCGCTCGCCACAGGGCATCACCAAAGGCAATGTCATCGTTGGTACCAAAGCCGGGCATTTGTGCGCTAAGAGGCATCGCCAATAACACAGCAGATGCCATACCAATCAAAATCCTGAACATTAATCTCACAATAATTTACCTCAAGTTATGAGCCTTATGTTAATAGAAAGGTATTCCACGTTTTTATTGCAGAAAATTTTTGCCACTCCCCTGCTTCTGATTTACTCTTGCTCTCCCTGCCCTGAAAAATTGAAAACTTTTAATCATGTTCGCGCTGGTCGACTGCAACACTTTTTACGCAAGCTGCGAAGCCATCTTCAACCCGGCTGTGCGCGGCAATCCTGTGGTGGTGCTGTCCAACAACGACGGCTGCATCATTGCACGTAATGCCGAAGCCAAGGCGCTGGGTATTCCCGGGATGCTGCCCTTCTTTCAGATACGCAAGCAGGTCGAACAGGCCGGCTGCCATGTTTTTTCCAGCAACTACGAACTCTATGGCGACATCTCTGCCCGGGTAATGAAACTGATGGAGCCCTATGCCACGGAAATGGAAGTGTATTCCATTGATGAGGCTTTCCTGCGCCTGCACTGCAAGGACTACCATGTGCATGGGCACGCTATTAAGGACATGCTCTGGCAACAGGTGCATATGCCGGTTTGTGTGGGCATCGCTCCCAGCAAGACCCTGTCCAAGCTAGCCAATCATGCGGCAAAGAAAATTCCCCGTTTAAATGGCGTCTGCGTACTGGATAAGCAGGAGAAATGGGAATGGTTGCTGGCCCGTATCCCGGTGGATTCTGTCTGGGGGATTGGCGGACGCATCAAGAAACGTCTGAACGAGATGGGTATTTATAACGCCCTGGAGCTGGCCCAGAGTGACGCCAAATGGCTGCGCCAACGTTTCAGCGTGGTGTTGGAAAGAACCATTCGCGAGTTAAACGGTGAAGCCTGCATGGACCTGGAACTGGATCCGGAACCTAAAAAGGAAATCATCTGTTCCCGCAGTTTCAGCTACAAGGTGACCGAACTGCATGAACTGCAACAGGCGGTGAGCCTGTATGCCTCCCGCGCCTGCGAAAAAATGCGTCGGCAAAAGGGGCTCACTGCCAGACTATGGATATATCTGGAAAGTTTTCAGAACCAGGAGCGCTTTTACCGGCACCGTTTTGTAAAACTGCCCTGTCTGACCAACGACACCCGGGTAATCGCACAAGCGGCCAGTGAAGCTATCGCCGAAATTTTCAAACCCGGCATCCGCTACAAGAAATGCGGCATCGGTCTGCTGGATTTATGTACCCGCAAATACGAGCAGCTCGATTTCTACGCCCCGCAGCAAACAGAAAAATCCCGTACCCTGATGAAAACCGTGGACCGTATCAACGAGCGCTACGGCAAGTACAGCGTGCAGCTGGCCAATGCCGGCATAGAGCAAAAATGGCTGATGAGCCGCAACTTCAAGTCACCGTCCTACACCACCTGCTGGGCGGATATTCCGGTGGTTAGGTGTTAGAAACAGGTACAAGTGGAAAGTTACAAGTTACAAGTTACAAGTTACAAGTTACAAGCATATGATGTTTTGAGAATTCTTGAGGGCAAGGTATTAAAAGTGTTCTTTTGAATTTCTTAATTGTGAATTCATTCGGGGTTAAAACCCCTCCTACATTCTTTTATCTTGTACCTTGTAGCTTGCAACTGTATTCAATCCAGGCGAACCGCAATTCCTTCCAGTTCAGCCGAAGGTGCCGGGTAGAGATTCATCACTTCAGGATCATGACCGGGAATGATATTGGCGGGGTCTTCTACCAGGGTCTTCATTTTGTCCCAGCCATCAATCATCTGGGCAACATCCACGACGATGGGGAAAGGACGGCGCTCATTCATGTTGGCAGCATAGTGACTGGCATCGGAGGCCAGTACCAGCCAGCCCTTGCGCGTCCATAGCCTGACTACCTGCAAGCCCTTGGTATGTCCGCCTACATGGTGCACGCTTATGTTTGGTGCCAGTTCCGCATCGCCGTCATAAAAACTCACCCGGCCCTTATAGACATTGCGCACCATGGCGACAATTTCATCCTCTTCAAAGGCATGACCAAAAAGCGGGTTGGCCATATAGCGACCAGTGGCATACGCCATCTCGCTATCCTGCAGATGAAACTGTGCTTTTGGAAAAAGATCAAAATTACCGATGTGGTCATAATGCAGATGAGTGATGATGACATCCTCAGCATTGTTGACATCCACACCAAGTAATCCGAGACCCTCGGCCGGTGAACGTAAAAACTCCCTTTCACGTTTGACTGCCGCCTGCTGATTAAAGCCGGTATCGATCACCCAGGTTTTGCTTTTACTGCGAGCCATCCAGACAAAATAATCCATCGGCATGCCTGCTTCGTGAGGATCGCCGCCCAGGAAATTTTCCGAGGCTTTACGATCAACGCAGGCATAACGAATGGCATAAACTTCAAAGGGCTCAAGTGCGCTCATAGCAACTCTTATTCCTCAGACTCAACAAGTGATTCCAGGTAGTTAAACAGCTCGGTGTTGTCCGCTTCAAAACCAAGGTCCTTTTCCGCTTTGTCATAAATTCCACTCAACAGATTGATAAAACCATTAGGTGTATTTTCTGACTCAGCAAGATCGACGGCAAAGCGTAAGTCCTTGGCCATCAGGCCAAGATAAAAACCGGAATTAAATGTTTTTGGTAACACAAACTTGGGGAATTTATCTTCCGAGCTATTACTGCGACCGGTAGAAGCATTAATGATATTGACCATCACTTCAGGATCCAGGCCAAATTTTGAGCCGGTAATCACCGCTTCCGCTGTCAGGGCCAAAGTGCCTGCTGAAAGAAAATTATTCATCGCTTTCATGGCATGGCCTGAGGCAGGACCACCGGTATGAAAAAGTTTGCCGAGGATTTCAAACACCGGACGACAACGTTCTACTATTTCCAGATCTCCACCGGCCATAATGGCCAGCTGTCCGTCTGCCGCTTTGTACTTACCACCGGAAACTGGCGCATCAATCATCACAAAGCCCTGTGCCAGAAGTTCCTCACCCAGCACACGGGTGTCTACTGGAGAGCAGGAGCTCATATCGATCAACACTGCGCCGTCTTTTAAGCCTGAAACGACATTATCGCCCTCACCCAACAGCACTTTTCTAACTGCATTACCTTCCGGCAGCATGGTGATAACGAGGTCGGACTGCGCACCAAGCGCCTGTAAGGAGTCAGCAGCTGTTGCACCGGATTCCGCACAGAACTGCTTTACCGCGCCCTGATTGAGATCAGCAACAGTGACAGTGTAACCAGCTTCAGCCAGTCGATTTGCCATGGCATAACCCATGTTGCCCAGACCAACAAAACCGATAGCTGTTGGCGGCGTGAAACTGTTAATAGAACTATTCTGCGTCATATTCTGCAATCACCGGTGTTGCCGCACGGAAACTGTCAACGGCGGCGGGCACACCACAATAAACCGCAGCCTGCAGGAATACCGCTGCAATTTCTTCGTTACTCAGGCCATTATTCTTGGCGCCACGGGTATGTACAGCCACTTCGTGAGTCTTGCCCAGTGCAGTCAGCATACCCAGATTGATCAGACTGCGATCACGTTTGCTCAGGCCGCCACGGTTCCAGCCGTCACCCCAGCAGTATTCATTAAGCAGGTCCTGCAGGCCCTGGTTGAATTCATTGGCATTGTTAAGGGAGGCATCAACATACTTGTCACCCAGCACTTCGCGACGGGTTTTTATGCCCTGTTCCTTGAGAGCCGCACGAGAATCATCTGACATGGTCTTTACTCCAAAATAATGTGTTTATTTGTGAAAATTCGAGGCGAGCATCATACAATATCATAGGGGTCAGAGCCATTTGATCTCAACATAACGCGTTCTTTACTTTATATTAGTGGGATCAAATGGATCTGACCCCTATGAGGAATACCATGAGCAAAAATCCTTTCAATCTGGAAAACAAAACCGCCATCATCACCGGCGGTGCGTCCGGTATAGGTGCCGCCACTACTGAGTTATTTGCCTCGGTGGGTGCGAAGGTCTATGTCAGTGATATTGATCTGGACGCCTGCCAGCTTAGGCACAGGAACTCCGCTTTTGCCGACAACATCTCGGTGCATCACTGCGATGTCGCAGATAACAACAGTGTGAATACCTTCGTCTCAGCAGTGCTCAGCGAGGGCCCGGTAGATATTTTGTTCAACAACGCCGGTGCCGGTCTGGTAGGGACGCTTCCGCAAACCAGCGAGGAAGACTTCGACAGGCTCTACAACGTCAATGTGAAAGGCGTATACCGTTTAAGCAATGCCTTGATGCCGCACTTTTTAGAAAGAAAAAGCGGCAATATTGTGAACATGGCCAGTATTTGTGGGGTGATTGGCGTGCCTGACCGCGCCGCCTATTGCATGAGCAAATTCGCCATTGTCGGCATGACCAAGGCGATGGCGCTGGATCATGCCAGGGACAATATCCGCATCAACTGCATTTGTCCTGGCCGCATCGCCACCCCCTTCATGCTGGCTCGAATCAATGAATACCCTGATCCTGAAGCCATTCGTGCGGATATGGATGCCAGCCAGCCGGTAGGTCGTATGGGAGAGCCTGAAGAAGTGGCCACGGTAGCTTTATATCTGGCATCTGAGGCCTCAAGCTTTGTCACCGGGGCGTGTGAAAGTGTGGATGGGGGGTGGTTTGCGGGGTGATGGGGATAAAAGAAAAAAGATAAAGGATAAAGGATAAAGGTGAGCAGGAAGCAAAGTCCAGATAACACCTGCTTACTTCTACTTTGTAAGAGGGATAGGATCTAGCGCTTCAGCGCTGAAAAAGGCGCTGGCGTGTCGGAAAGTATCAGTGTGCCAAGCATGCCATTTTGCGTTATTACTTCTGCCTGAAACTCAACTGTCCCGGCACTGCCGTTGAAAAAAACGCCGTATTGCCAGTTGGCCGTGCTGCCATTGACCTCACCTGTGAGTATTGCAGCTTCCGGATTTTCCATTACCGGGGTGCAGGTGCCGGTAAGCTCATTACCCTCCTGTTCCAGCACACAATTCACCGTTATAGGTGTAGCGCCGCCCACACTGGAATGAATTTCCCAGTTACCGCTTAAATTAATGGTGTCTTCAGCAGCCTGCACACTTCCAGATAACAGAGGGATAATGGCTGTCGCCATTAAAATTTTCTTTCCCATGTTTTATCTCGACGGCCAGATAATATTGCCCAGTGCTGCACTTTCCGGATACACAGTTCTGGGCTGGCCATCCTGCCATTGAATAACGAGTATTCCCGCATCCTGACGTTTACCCGTTTCATCAAAGCGCACACGTCCCCCGGCAAAATAATCAGACGCTCCCGAAGTGATATCCATGGAATGCAGCGCATCTTTCACGGCAACACTGTCTACGGTTTCCACCAGCTCCAATGCTTCTTTTAATAGCCAGATATGACCAAAAGCGCACAAGGGGTTTTGGGTCATCCAGGGTTCACCGGAAAAATCCATGTAGTCATTAATCATTTGTTCCTGACCACTGGTACTCCAGTTGGCAACTATGGACATGACACCTTCCAGCAGGGCGGGAGGCATATTGGCAGCCAGATCAGGATCCCCCATGGCGCTGCCATTGGAAATGGTGGGCAAACGTCCACGCCCCAAACCAAATTCATTCATTTTCTCAATAAGTAATTTCGCATCACTGACAGCTGTAGGTAACAGCAGCAGCAAATCCGGACGTCGCGAACGCACGCGCTGAATCAGGGGGGTGGCATTGGACAGTGGCGGGGTAAAGACTTCATTCACCACCAGTTCAAGTCCAAATTCTTCCAGTGCATTACCTTCGGTAATGGGGCTGACAAAGGCCACTGACGCCGCGGTGTTATCCATCACAATGCCAATAGTTTTTGGTCGCTCTCCGGAAGCTGATTCCGCCATATCCATTAACAGGGGCAAGGCGTTTTCTGACTGATAGGCACCAGTAGCTGATGTCTGAAAGATGTAATCAAAACCACGAGAAGTCACCAGATCAGAATAACTCAGCGTTAACATGGGAATCTGCGCCCGTTCAGTGACTTCAGTCACCGCTAGTGTAAATGACGAAAGATAGGCGCCAGTGGCACCGACCAGATCCGGCTCTTCTGCAACCATGCGCTGCGCCGCATTCTTCGCTCTTTCTACTGAGTCACCGGCATCGAACACCACCAGCTCAAGGGGCGCATTGCCATGGGCCTGAATGCCGCCTCCGGCATTAATTTGTTCTATAGCCAGTTCCGCTGCAGCACGCATCACCTGCCCCTGCCTTGCCCAGGGCCCGGACAAGGGAACGATTAAACCGACTTTTATGGGCTGTTGTGCCCAGGCAGGTATGGCGATTAACAAACTGAGTATTATGGAAATGAATCTAAGATTTCTCATTACATCCCTTTTTTGGATCTTAATTATTTTTATATAAAATTTAACCTGAGCGACAATGATTAAACGCGGCTCTCCCCATGTCAAGGGAACCCCTCTTCGCCACAATGGATAGCGGTCCTATGCAGGAGGGACTTTAGTCCCGGAAAAAGGTGCTGGGCTCTTCGCGGTTGAAACCGCTCCTACAAGGGCTAGCTGATTTATGTAGGAGGGACTTCAGTCCCGAAAAAAAGTGCTGCGTTCTTCGCGGTTGAAACCGCTCCTACAAGGGCTAGCTGATTTATGTAGGAGGGACTTCAGTCCCGAAGAAAAGTGCTGTGTTCTTCGCGGTTGAAACCGCTCCTACAAGGGCTAGCTGATTTATGTAGGAGGGACTTCAGTCCCGAAGAAAGGGGCTTTGTTCTTCGCGGTTGAAACCGCTTCTACAAGGGCTAGCTGATTTATGTAGGAGGGACTTCAGTCCCGAAGAAAAGTGCTGTGTTCTTCGCGGTTGAAACCGCTCCTACATAGGGCAGCTAATCTAAGCAGGAGGAAATAAAGCCCCAAATGCTCCTAAAGAAAAATGAGACCACAAAAAAGGGAGCCCCAAGGCTCCCTTTCGTGAATGTTGGCTCCAACGGAACTCTATAAAAACCATTCAAATAGCTTATATGAAGAGGATGCTAAGTTTGCCTCCGGTCGTTAATACCGAATTGAACATTTACACCAATATCCGCCGAAACCTTACACATATCACTAGACATTGAGATCACCTCCTCGTTTTTTCAGTTGAATTGACACACAAATTACAGACAAGACAATGACCTGTCAATTGTAATTTACAGGCTAAAAAAAGAGAGGCATACCGACCTTATGTTGCTGCTCAAAAATGCTTTAAAGTGACAGTAATGTCTCTTCAAGAAGCAGTGTCTGGACAGCCTGATACTGCGATAAAAATACCTGGCCATTCAACTCTGAGAGAAAATCTGTATGCTCCAGATGATCCATAACCGGCCCTTTCACTTCAGAAAGATGAAAGCCGATTTGTTGTTCCTTCAGAATTTCATTCACTGACTCCAGCACTTCCAAAGCGCTGATATCAATTTCATTAACCGCTGTACACATCAAAATAATATGACGTAACTTTTTATGTTCTGCCAGGTTACGAAATATTTCATCTTCCAGGAAAGACGCATTAGCAAAGTACAGGCTTTCATCCACGCGTAAAGAAAGAATGTAAGGACTCGTTTCTACCTTGTGGCGTTTGACGTTGCGAAAATGCTTTGTCCCCTTTATTTCTCCTACTTCGGCGATATGCGGTCTCGACGTTTTGTACAGGTGCAATACCAGCGAGGCAACGACTCCGACAGAGACACCTATCTCCACTCCGGCAAGCAAAGTGACAATAATGGTTGCTGCCACTGCGATGAAATCATTTTTCGAGTAATACCAGGTTTTTTTAAGTATGGAAAAATCCACCAGACCCAGAACCGCTACAATAATAGTTGCCGCCAGCGTAGCTTTGGGTAACAGGGCCAGATAGTCCGTCAGGGTCAAGGTAGCAACAGCAATACCGATAGCAGTAAATAAACCGGCAGCCGGAGTTTGCGCACCGGCATCAAAATTTACTACTGAGCGGGAAAACCCACCCGTCACCGGAAAGGCACCGGAGAAAGCTGAGGCAATGTTCGCCGTACCCAGCCCAATCAATTCCTGATTCTGATTTATTTTTTGTCGACGTTTTGCCGCCAGAGTCTTGCCAACAGAAACAGATTCCACATAACCAATCACAGAAATCAAAATAGCAGGTACCAGTAACTCTTTGACCAGAAAAAGATCAAAATCAGGCAACGCCAAAACCGGCAACCCGGGAGGTATGGCACCTACCAACGCAACCCCCTGCTCACCAAGACCTGACAACCCCGCCCACAAAATGGTGATTATTACCGCGATCACAGGGGCGGACTTGGTAATTATTCCCGCCGTGAAATCTGCCGTCCCCATTTTTATCAGCCCCTTTTTCAACCAAAGTCGCGAAGCAAAAAGAAAAACAAGAACAAAAATACCCACTGGCAGGGTGTAAAAGTTAATAGTGCTTAAATTTGATGACATGCTTATCAGTAAGTCGGGAAGGTTATCCCCCTCACCCGGTATACCAAGGATATGCCTGACCTGACTTAAGGCGATAATAATGCCTGAGGCTGTAATAAAACCTGACACTACTGGATGAGAAAGGAAGTTGGCGAGAAAACCAAAGCGCAATAAGCCCAGAAGCAGTAAAAACATGCCTGACAGCATGGCTAATATCATCGCAGCTTGCAGATACTGGGCCTGAGTTTCCAGTCCCAGATTACCAATTGATGAAGCGGTCATCAGAGACGCCACTGCCACAGGGCCCACAGCGAGTGTGCGACTGGAGCCAAACACGGTATAGAGTACCAGCGGTAAAATGCTGGCATAGAGTCCCACTTCTGCCGGTACCCCTGCCAGCAAGGCATAGGCAAGGGACTGCGGTACCAGCATGATGGTGACAATTACTGCAGCTATCAGGTCATCGCTAAACGTCCTTGCATTGTAGCTTCCTAGCCAGTCAATGCAGGGCAGAAATTTAGTTGCCAGGGTTTCCTTCAATTAATTCTCCAGGTTTTTACCTTTGTTTGGGGAGAAGGCATCTCCTTTCATGACTAATTGTGCCCGATGAGCATTCAATATTCATTACCCAATCCACCCAAGTATAACAATGCTGAATATTAATTAAGGCAAACTTTAGTGGGATCTATCTAGCGGTAAAAACCCCGAAGTTACAGTTCACCTTCAAATGATCCAGCCATTTAGGGAGCAAAGCTGTATTGAGCTGCATCGGTGATGCTTTCTATAAAAAGCGCTTCTCTTTATGTTTTACATGGCACCTTTTGTTGGCGGCCATTGTGGAAAAGAAAAATATTGACGTTATTCTCGCTGCCCTTGCTGACTCGTTCAATTTAAAGTTCAAGTCCAGATGCAAGATGCCATATCTCTTAAAGTAAAAAGCTATGTCGGGAATTTTAAAAATAAAATTTACATGCCAAGATAAGCTTGCCTGATACGATCATCATTTTGCAGTTCTTCAGGTTTGCCGCTGAGTATAATTTTACCCGCTTCCAGAACATAAGCCCGATTGGCAAAATGCAAGGCTTCTGCCACACGTTGCTCTACAAGAATTACACTCAGCTCGCTGGTGCGGTGAATTTCAATAAGCCGCTCAAAAATCTCATCAACAATCGCCGGAGCCAGGCCCATTGAGGGTTCATCAAGCATCAAAATATCGGGACTTGCGGCCAGTCCACGCCCAATAGCCAGCATCTGTTGTTCACCACCGGACAGGGTCCCTGCAAGCTGTTCGCGCCTCTCTCCCAGAACAGGAAACCAGCTAATAATTTTTTCCAGGTTTTCCTTGAACTCAGCCCGGCCTTTTTCAGCAAAGGCGCCCATTTCCAGATTCTCTAAAATAGTCAACGACGGAAATACCTGTCTGCCTTCAGGAACATGAGCCAGGCCCAGATGCGCACGCCTTGACGCCTCTACCCCAAGCAAGTCATTCTCTCTAAAGTGTATTTGGCCGCTGGAGGGCGTCACGATGCCTGAAATGGTTTTAAATAATGTAGTTTTACCAGCACCATTGGGGCCAACTACGGAAATCAGCTCCCCTTCCAGCAACTTGATACTGATATCCTGCAATACATCGATCTCGCCATAGCCGGCGCAAATATTATCCAATTGCAGGAGTACGGGCTTAGTCATTCTCAAGCCACTTCTTGCCAAGATAGGCTTCTATTACTTGTGGATTTTTGACAATTTCTTCAGGCCGCCCCTCCGCCAGCAATGCGCCATGATCAAGCACTATAAAACGATCCACTAACTTCACCATTGCCTGCATGCTGTGCTCAATGATGACAATAGTGATTCCCAGCTTTCTGACTTTTTCCAAAACCAGAAGCATCTCCTGCATGGCATCGGGGTCCAGCCCGGCAAGAATCTCATCAACCAGGATCAACTTCGGCAAAGATGCCAGCGCTCTGGCCAACTCCATCAGGCGTAGCTCTTTATTGGTAAGGTTAGCCCCTGGCAAGTCACACTGGTTTTCAAGACCAACCAGCTTGATAGCAGCCGATGCATGTCGACTGGCCTCTTCCTTGCTGCGGGTATGCACATAAGCACCAATGACAACATTATCGAGCACAGAGAGATGGGTAAAAGGTTTTGCCACCTGAAAAGTACGCGCTATTCCCATGGCACAAATTTTATTCGGCCGCTTTTTCATCAGCGACTGCCCCTGAAAGGTAATTTCGCCTTTGTCTGGCTTGATAAAACCATTGAGCAGATTAAACAAGGTGGTTTTTCCCGCACCGTTAGGCCCAATAATACCCAGCAACTCACCCGACTTTACCGCAAACGATAATTGGTCAGTAGCCTGCAATCCGCCAAATGCTTTTGAAACCCCGGCTACTTCCAGGATTTTTTCACCTGCACCACTCTGGCTTACTGCCAACAGTGATTCATCTGCCTCAAGATCGGTAATACTGGCTGTAGAACCCAACATGCGAAATTGCCCGGGCTTTAAAATTGAGCGAACCTTCCAGAGAATCCCCTCTGGCGCAAAAAGAATCACCGCAATAATTGCCACACCATAAATCACGCCCTGAATACCGGGAAAGTCTGCGGCATAACGGGCATATAAAAGCTCACTAAGCGGCACCAGAATAAAGGCTCCCAGTACCGGCCCCCACAAGGTACCAACACCGCCAAACATGGCAAAAATCAGCGCCTGTGCCGACACCAGCATGCCGAATACTGCCAGCGGTGTGACCACAAGAAGTACCACTGCATAAAAGCCGCCGGCGGCACCCGCCAATGCACCACTGATGGTGATGGCGATAAGTTTCCAATAGAGAGTATTAATGCCCGCCGCTTCAGCCGCATCTTCATCAAGTTTGATGGCGAGCAGTGACATGCCAAAACGGGAATGTGAAAGTATTGAGGTAATGCCCAGTGCTGCCAGCAGCAAGGCCAGGGCAAGCGCTATATAAGCCACCGGATTTTCAAACTGCATATACAGGACAGGCATTTCCCGTTTCATTGGCAGTGCCACTTCCTGGTAGCCAAGCCATTCAAAGATATAAAGCAGCGCCAGAGGATAAGCGAGCATAGCCAAGGCAAAATAATGCCCTCTAAGTCTGAAGGTTGGAATTCCTACCAGCAGCGCTGACAATCCCCCCACTGCAGTTGCAAGCATGATAGTCAGCCAGGGATTGAGATCCCACACCACCATGCACAAAGCGACAAGATAAGCGCCCAAACCAAAGAACGCGGCATGACCAAAACTGACCAGCCCGCTGTAGCCGGAAAATAAATTCCACGACAAGCCCATCACCGCCCAAACAGGCACGATAGTCATAATAAGCAGGTAGTAGGAATTACCCACCAGCAAGGCCAATATCATATAGACAAGGCCAAACAAGCCGATATGCAGGAAGTCCTTCCTTACACTGCTCATGCGGTCCTGTCCTTGTTGCCAAAAAAGCCCTGTGGGCGGAACAGAATAATGATCAGGAAGCAGATGAATATCACGGTGTTTTGCAATTGGTTGGGCAGGATAATAGCGGAGACCTGTTGCAGGACCCCAATACTTAAACCGCCCAGGAAAGCGCCACGGATACTGCCCAGGCCACCCAGCACAACACCGGCATACATGATGATGACGTATTCCGTCCCTATGTAAGGTTGAAAGGGCGCGTTGGATGCCAGCAGACCGCCACCGATTGCCGTGATGCCAACCCCAAAACCAAAAGCCAGTCGATGAGCCCGGTCCACATTGATGCCCATATAAATGGCAGCATCAGGATTATCCGCAGAAGCCCGCAGTGATTTACCCAGCCTTGATTTATTCATCAGCATGGCGAAACCAATGACTACTACAAGTGCCAACAAGGCGGAGATGGTTTGCGCCTGATTAACAAAAACACTGACCCGATCGCCCACTACAGGGCCCCACTCCCAGGCGCTGTAAGAAAGCTCATTGGCCACTGAAACCGGTGAGGAGCCGAACAGAAACAGACCACCATTTTGCAAGACCAGGGCGACTCCCAGTGTCAGCACCAGTTGGGCATAATGCCCCTGTGCCTCAAGCTTATTGCCTCTGCGCCCAGTTACTGCATTGATTAATAATCGATGCAGTAAAACGCCAACAAGAAATACGGCGGGACCTGCCAGTAGCGCCAGAAAAAAGGGAAACCAGAGACCACCAAAGAAAGCATAGGTGCCAAACCAGGCAAAGCAGAAGTAGGCGAAATACATGCCCAGCATCATGAATTCACCCTGGGCAAAATTGATAACGCGCATCACGCCAAAGATGATGGTCAAACCGACACACATCAATCCATACATGGCACCCATCAGCAGCCCTGCTACCAGAGACTGAAGAAAGTTTTCCAGGTACTGGAGTGCATCCACGATTTATTTGCCGGCCTTTTTGCTGCTGGAGCGGAACAGGAAGCTAATAAGAAATATTATTGTACTAAAACTCATCAGCTTCAAACCCTTGCGTGCTTCTTCAGGCGTTAAGCGTGCCGTCATCGGCATGGACTGGAATATTTTTCCTTTCACCATCAGCTTGTTGCCGTCACGTTGTATGGCAGACACATCCATCAATTCGCTGCCATCTTGTGCATATATTTTCATTTTTATTATTAGTCCTGCTTAAGCAATTACTGCATCAAAGTCCATGCCCAATTGATCGAACATGGTCATGGCCGTGCCACGACCCGCACCGAAAACACCACCACCTGGATGCTGGAATGGGCCGACCAGGTAGAGTCGTTCAATCCCTGGCACCAGATTATTGCCCAACTCAGGGGTTGGTCTGTGTGCGCCAAACTGATGCATATAAGGCGCAACACCATGAATATCCCCTTTCTGGAAACTGGCGGAAGTGCGTTCCATATCCAGTGGCGAATCGCAGTGCCAATCCAGAATAATGTCTTTAGTCAGGTTAGGGACATAAGGGTTCATGTTCTCGATCATATGATCCGCGAAGGCTTCCTTATGTCTGTCCCAGGCCTGGGCACCGCCATCGGGATGCTCATAAGGGCAGTAATCCCATGCATGCATGGTAGCTTTGCCTGCCGGGGCACGTGAGGGATCAAGATTGGTAGCAGAACCAAGCGCGCAGAGAGAGCGTTTGGGGATTCGGCCATAACGCAGATCGTCAAAATGATCGCGCAGGACATCCATGCTCTCTGGCAACAATTCAATCATCATCGCCTTTTTCACATGATCGCCGGCAGCAAATTGCAGCGGCTCATCCAGGGCTGCATGAATAGTGAAGACACAGTTGGCAGACAATTCCACATTTTCGGCGGTACGGGCAACAAAAGGTTCAAGCCCATCGACCATTTTCGGCAGCAGGTGGGGATGTATGGCACCGATCACCGCATCATTGGCTTTGATCTCACGACCATCATCAGTCAATACGCCTGTTGCCCTGCCATCGGACACCAGCACTTTACTGATTGAAGTGCCGGTCATGATTTCACCACCGTGATCTTCAATGCAGTCCACCAGGGCCTGGCTCAATTGACCGCTGCCCCCTTTGGCAACGCCGATGCCGTATTTTTCCAGGAAACCGAGAAAGATGAATGGACCGATACCGGTACCCTTCTCTTCCGGACCCGTCAGATTTTCACTGACCATGCGCATGAAATGCAGACGTACACGCTCGTCTTCAAAATTTTCCATGACGATGTCATAGGCACTTTTCATCATCACGTGCATCATTTCCCGGCCTTCCCGGCTCTGGTCCATCATCGCGTACATGGCGCCAACAGGTGCAGGCGGGGTATAAAGAGTGCCTATTAACGCCGGCAAATAGGAGGCAGCGCTTTCAGAAAAGCGGCGATAATTCTCAGCATCTTTCGCGGAGAACTTGGCAATTTCCTCAATGTTTTTCTCTCTATCCGTATGGATAGCCAGGGTCTGACCATCAGGGAATACAGAAATCATCGGAGTTTCCGGGTGGATATATTCCAGTCCATATTTTGACTTCAAGCCCAACTCGTCATTGACCAGAAGTGGATTGGCCTGAATAAAAATATGGGCCATGGAATGCTGATCATGCTTGAACCCGGGCAGGGTTAACTCTCTGGTGACAACACCACCGCCAATCCAGTCATTGCGCTCCAGAACCAACACCTTTTTTCCGGCTTTAGCCATATAGGCAGCAGCAACAAGGCCATTGTGGCCAGAGCCAATTGCTACAACATCATATGCATCAGACATAAAAACACCTCATAAAAAAATAGTCACAAGTCGCAAGTCTCAAACAGTATGCGACGAAATTAACCGCAAGACCTTGGGCCAGGCTGTCAATTCACATGCCAAAGTTAAACGGCAACAATGATTAAAAATGACCATCACTGCACCTCTTGTAACTTGGGACTTGTGACTTGGGACTTGTTTCTTGTATCTTGCATTACACAATAAAAACCAAGCATATCAAAGAATACGGGAGTATGTTCATAATGTCCGATGTAGAAACCCAGAATGAAGAACTGGTAAAGAACTTTTTTGAAACCTTGAGCTCGGGAGATCTGGAAACCCTGCGCGGCATGTTCAGAGAAGACGCCTGTTGGACCGCCATGTCAAAGGAAATCCCTGGTGCCGGTCCGCACCCTGGACGCGACCACATCATCGACGAATTTCTCGCTCCGGTGAGAGGATTATTTGTAGAAGGCGATCCCAAAGTAAGCATTCATAAACTTACCGCCAAGGATAATGTGGTATATGCAGAAACCCGGGCGCTAGGAACATTTCAGACAGGCACTGTCTACGACAATCTATATTGCTGGGCCTTTGAAATTATCGACGGACAGGTTGACCAGGTTCGTGAATACATGGACAGTCATTACATTATGAATGTCGTGAGCTAATCATTTTCTTTCAGCTCATCACGCAAATTGATGAGCCGATCACGATAGTTTTCGCCATCGCCGTAATCCATAAACTTTTGATAACGGCGGTGACGCCCCACTACCTTTCGCGCATGTTTAATTGGGCACCAGTATTGCTCAGTTCGAGCAAGAACCTCCCGCGTATAAGCCACCACGCCATTACCATAGCTGCAATAAATACAATTTAATTTCTCGATGCCATTGAGATAGGCCAGCTGATGTCGGTCAAGCACAATGTAAGCCGCCCGTTTTACCCGTCTGATACCATAGAGACGAAAGCAGATGTGCTGGTAAACAGTAATAGTAAAATCAAAAAACGCGATCGGAATGATCATGGCATAGATAAACGGTGAAGAAATTACATTGCGTACTCTTGAGGAAAATAACCAGGGTATTATCGCAACTCTGAGCTGTCTGTGCGCATCAAGAATATCCTGTTCGAATTTTACGCGCCTGCCTTCCAGTGAGTATTTAAATTTTTCCTGTTGGGTATCCAGCTGATCCATCAGTTGTTTTTCAAGTTTGGCAATCTTGTCGACTAGCTCATTGACTGTAGTGCTCATGAAAAACCCTCCGTTTAAAATAAAAAAGATGATGACTTGCTGGTGACCAGTATAGACCAATGCGCAGAATGAACCAGATATGCTATTTTGAAAGTTATGGGTGAGAACTGCTCTTGTATTACCATGGTATCTCAAGTTTTATCTGGCGCATGTCTGAAATAATGCCGGACAATTACTTTATCACCTACCCTGGCTTGATTAGAAACAAGTCTGAACTATTCTTGGATTGAATTATGCCGGGACTATTGCTATTTTCCCCGCACATTTTTTTGTCTTGCCAGATATTTACGGATAATCTCAATGCTCAGGTTTTTTAAGCCTCACCAGAGACTCTTTGGTCTTTTGCTTTTTAGTCTTTTGGGTCCAGGCATACTTGCTCCTTCAGCAGCAATGGCCCAGGTTGACGAAGAGCAGCTCGGCGGCTGGTATAGCTGGTTTTATAACCGCAATATTGAAGGCACCCCCTGGGCCACACAAATGATTCTACAAAGCCGCAACTGGGATCTGGGCGGTGATATGCAGCAAACTCTGGCACTTGGTTTAATCAGTTATAAACCTGAAAAACACCCGATTCGTTATGGTGTCGGTTTTTATCATCTGCGCCACGGCGAATTTGGCAGCGGTACTAATCTCTGGAAAGAGAATATCCTGTTTCAGCAAGGACTGTATTCCACCGTGTGGGGTGAGAAAAATTATCTGACAATGAGAGTGCGTCTGGAAGAGCATTTTCCCGAACAGCGCACCAGTCATCGCATATTGCGCAATTTTCTTAGCCTTAATCGTCCTCTTAACCAGTCTGGCCTGAGCGCAGGCGCCTGGTATTTATCACTTTATG
>JABIPQ010000083.1 GCA_018698975.1 Gammaproteobacteria bacterium | reverse complement strand
GCAATACCGTGCAAGTTAGTGTTTACCGCTACAACCCTGAAACTGACCTGAAGCCTTCCATGAAGGACTATGAGGTTGAAATTCCTGAAGGCAAAGACATCATGGTGCTTGATGTTTTAGCGTTGATAAAAGAGCAGGATGACTCTGTGGTTTACCGTCGTTCCTGTCGGGAAGGCGTATGCGGCTCTGATGGCGTTAACATGAATGGGGTTAATGGACTTGCCTGTATTACCCATCTTTCTGAAGTAGTAAAAAACAACAAGCTGGTTTTGCGTCCGCTGCCCGGACTCCCGGTCATCCGTGACCTGGTTGTAGATATGTCTGCTTTCTACAAGCAATATGAACGTATCAAACCCTATCTGCAGAATGACGAGCCAGCGCCAGCCATTGAGCGCCTGCAATCACCGGAAGACCGCGCCAAGCTGGATGGTCTGTATGAATGCATACTCTGTGCCTGTTGCTCCACTAATTGCCCGTCTTTCTGGTGGAACCCGGACAAGTTTGTCGGACCGGCAGGACTTCTCCAGGCTTACCGTTTTCTTGCGGATAGTAGAGATACCCATACCGAGGAGCGTCTGGCAGATCTGGAAGACCCTTTCAGTGTATTCAGATGTCGCGGCATCATGAATTGTGTTGCTGTATGTCCGAAGGGACTAAATCCGACAAAGGCAATTGGTCATATCCGCTCTATGCTTATGGAAAGAGGAGCGTAGAGGGCATTGAAGAACGTCAGGCGCAGTCTGACCTCACCAGTTGCTCCAAACTGTCGTTAATACTAGATGTAGATTTCTGAAGTAAACAAAACGGGGAAGGCAGGAAATACCATGCTGGATAATTTTCGGGAACTCATGCTCAAGTCAGGGCATATTGCCGGCGGCAATCTTGATTACGTAGAAGGTTTGTACGAATCCTGGCTGCACGATGCGACTTCAATTCCGGAAGAGTGGCGCGACTACTTTTCTGCTTTACCAGGTGTAGAAGGTGGTAATGGGCCCGATGTATCCCACGAGGATATTATTGAACAATTCAAGGGTCTGCCTCTTCGTGGCGCTGCCAATGTACAAATTCTTGCCAGTACCATGCCGGGCAGCCTTGCCCATGAGGCCAAACAGGTTAGTGTCGTCCAGCTAATCAGTTCTTACCGGGTACGTGGGCATCAACATGCCAAACTCGACCCTTTGAATATCATGTACCGGGAAAAAGTCCCTGACCTCGAACTGGACTTTCATGGACTCTCCGAAGCGGATTTGAATACACTCTTTCAGACTCAGCCACTCTTTATTGAACAAAATTCAGCAAGCCTTTCCGAAATTATTAATGATCTGGAAAGCATTTACTGCTCGTCCATCGGCTATGAATACATGGCGATTGTTAATCTGGAAGAAAAACAGTGGATCCAGGACCGTATTGAAAGTGGGCGTGGCAAACCAAATTTTGATACCGAGAAGCGTTTGCATATCCTAGAGCGATTAAGTGCTGCAGAAGGACTGGAGAAGCATCTTGACGGAAAGTATCCGGGGACTAAACGCTTTGGACTTGAAGGTGGTGAAAGCCTGATTCATTCCATTGACGATATTATTCAACGTGCTGGTGAACAAGGTACCAAGGAAATTGTTATTGGCATGGCCCACCGTGGCCGTCTCAATGTGCT
Source organism: Gammaproteobacteria bacterium (assembly GCA_018698975.1). Lineage (GTDB taxonomy): Bacteria > Pseudomonadota > Gammaproteobacteria > Pseudomonadales > Pseudohongiellaceae > Eutrophocola. The sequence continues at coordinate 7,427 of JABIPQ010000083.1, read as the reverse complement.
GGTCAATATCATGGGGAAAAACCCCACAGAACTGTTTGAGGAATTTGAAGGCAAGGTTGTGCTGCAAAGTTCAGGGGATGTGAAATATCACTCCGGCTTCTCGTCAAATATCATGACAGGCGGTGGCGAAGTTCATTGCAGTATGGCATTTAACCCAAGCCATCTTGAGATTGTTTCGCCGGTTGTAGAAGGCTCCGTACGAGCCAGGCAAGATCGCCGCAAGGATCCGGTTGGTTCCACTGTGCTGCCTATATTGATTCATGGTGATGCTGCTTTTGCAGGCCAGGGCGTAGTGATGGAAACCTTCCAGATGTCGCAGACTCGCGCATATGGGACAGGTGGCACCGTACATATTGTTCTTAATAATCAAATTGGTTTTACCACTTCGCGCCAGGAAGATATTCGTTCAACAGAGTACTGCACAGATATCGCAAAAATGGTACAGGCGCCAATCTTTCATGTGAACGGGGATGACCCGGAAGCTGTGTTATTTGTGACTCAATTGGCGCTGGATTATCGTAATAAATTTCGCAAGGATGTTGTAGTGGATCTGGTTTGTTACCGTCGTCGCGGGCATAACGAAACTGATGAGCCCTCAACAACACAGCCCTTGATGTACAACGTAATCAAGAAACATCCGTCTACTCGCGCATTGTACGCACAGAGCCTGATTAATCAGGGGCAGATCACTGAAAAAGATGTGGAAGTGATGAATGCCGCTTATCGAAAATCCCTGGATGAAGGTACACATGTCGTTGGGAGTCTGGTGCATGTGCCAAACACAGCATTGTTTGTCGACTGGCGGCCTTATCTGGGGCATTCATGGGATATGCCTTGTGAGACTCATATTCACATTGTTCACCTGAAACAATTAGCCGAACGTCTGGTGAATATGCCGGAAGGGTTCAAATTAAATCGTCAGGTGAAAAAGCTTATGGAAGATCGCACACGGATGGCCCGTGGCGAGCAGTCACTTGATTGGGGGTTTGCCGAGTGTCTGGCCTATGCCAGTCTCGTTGATAATAATTACAAGGTACGAATCACCGGACAGGATGTTGGCAGGGGAACATTTTCCCATCGCCACGCAGTACTTCATGAGCAGGAAACTGGTAGAAACTATGTACCCTTGAGTCATATTTCAAAAGCTCAGCGCAAGTTTGTTATTTTTGATTCAATTCTTTCAGAAGAAGCGGTACTGGCTTTCGAGTTTGGTTATGCCAGTACTCGCCCTGATGCAATGGTCATCTGGGAAGGTCAGTTTGGTGATTTCGCCAATGGTGCCCAGGTAGTGATCGACCAGTTTTTGACCAGTTGTGAAAACAAATGGAATCGACTGTGTGGTCTGACCATGCTTCTCCCTCATGGTTATGAAGGGCAGGGGCCAGAACATTCTTCTGCCCGCCTGGAAAGGTATTTGCAGCTGTGTGCAGAAAACAATATACAGGTCTGTGTGCCAACCACGCCTGCTCAGATTTTCCACATGCTGCGTCGTCAAATGATAAGACCATTACGAAAACCTCTGATAGTGATGACACCCAAAAGCTTGCTACGACACCCGGAAGCGACTTCAACAATGGATGAACTGGCTGACGGGGCCTTCCAGACAGTGTTGGCTGAGACGGATGCAGATATAGAGCCGAAACAGGTGCGAAGAATAGTTCTGTGCAGTGGCAAGGTGTATTACGATTTGCGCGCAAAACGCAGAGAGCTCGAAATCACTGATATAGCAATTATCCGTCTTGAACAACTCTATCCATTTCCAGAAGAAACCTTACATCTCATTCTTAAGCCTTATAAGCGCTATAAAGAAGTGGTGTGGTGTCAGGAAGAGCCTCAAAACCAGGGCGCCTGGTACCAGATTCTGCATCACATCAAAAATGTAATCAGGCGCAAACGTGCTAATTTCCAGCTTGATTATTCCGGTCGTGAAGCCTCTGCATCGCCAGCTACGGGTTACATGGCTTTGCATCTGCAGCAACAGAAGCAACTGGTAATGGACGCGCTTGGCCTTGATGAGCAGGAAAACAGAATTGTTGCTGATGTAAAAAGTGCTGAGAGCGTAACTACATAATGAATAAGAAATTACAGCAAAGTTCTAAAAGGGGCATGGCATGACTATAGAGATTAAAGCGCCTACATTACCTGAATCAGTTCCAGACGGGACAATTGCGACCTGGTATAAAAAACCTGGTGAAAGTGTTGCCCGTGATGAATTGCTGGTGGATATTGAGACCGATAAGGTGGTTCTTGAAGTCGTAGCGCCGGCTGATGGTGTTTTGCAAGATATCAAGAAAGCGGAAGGAGACACCATTGTCAGTAATGAAATTCTGGCAGTGTTCAAAGAAGGTGCTATTGCAGCCGCTCCTGCCAGTGCTGCGCCTGCTACAGAAACGGTAAGTGCAAGTGAATCAGCCGCAAAGGGAGATGTATCTGCCCCGGAAGAAATTGATGAAGACAGAAGCGACACTGCAGTATTGATGAGTCCTGCTGCGAGAAAGCTGGCCGAAGAAAATAATGTTGATCCGAATCTTGTCCAGAGTACGGGTAAAGATGGAAGGGTTACTAAAGAAGATGTGGTGAATTTCATGAAAGCACCGGAAGTTGCCCCTGCATCTGTGCCAGCACCGGCTTCTTCAACAGATGTAGCGCCTGTAATCGCCTCTGCGCCTGCACTCGCTGATGGTCCCCGAACTGAAAAGCGGGTTCCTTTGTCACGCCTGCGCGCCAAAGTGGCAGAACGTTTATTGCAGGCTACTCAGACCACCGCCATGTTGACAACTTTCAATGAAGTCAATATGCAGGAAGTGATGGATCTACGTGATAAATACAAAGATGCTTTTGAAAAGCAGCATGACGGAACCAGATTAGGTTTTATGTCTTTCTTCGTGCGTGCCAGTGTCGAGGCTTTAAAACGCTTTCCAGCAGTGAATGCGTCCATGGATGGTAACGACATTATCTATCATGGTTATCAGGATATTGGTGTAGCGGTCTCTTCGCCTCGGGGATTGGTGGTGCCTGTGTTACGTGATGCTGATGCACTAAGCTTTGCAGGAACAGAGAAAACTATTCGTGATTACGGCCTCAAAGCGCGCGATGGAAAGTTGTCCATTGATGAAATGACCGGTGGTACTTTTACCATTTCCAATGGTGGTGTATTCGGCTCACTACTGTCGACGCCCATATTGAATCCACCGCAAACAGCGATACTGGGAATGCACAAAATTCAGGAGCGCCCGATGGCAGTCGATGGCGAAGTGAAAATTTTGCCGATGATGTACCTTGCGCTTTCTTATGATCATCGCATGATAGATGGCAAAGAAGCAGTGCAGTTTTTGGTAACTATCAAGGAACTACTGGAAGATCCGGCAAGAATATTTCTTGAGGTCTAACGATATATCAGAATCTTGGCAGGTGCCAGGTGGCACTAATATTCAATGATCAGATATACAACGATTAAGCAAACAGGAATGAATAATGGCAGATTATGATGTGATAGTAATTGGCGCAGGCCCTGCAGGGTATGTGGCAGCAATCAAGGCATCTCAATTAGGCTTGAAAACCGCCTGTGTAGAAAAATGGATAGATGAACAGAGCAAACCTGTTTATGGTGGGACCTGCTTGAATACCGGCTGCATTCCATCCAAGGCATTACTTGATTCGTCGCATAAATTTGCTGAAGCAAGCCATGGCTTTGAAGTGCATGGTATTCAGGTTAGCAATGTCGGAATAGATGTGCCGGCAATGATAGCGCGCAAAGAAAAAGTGGTTAAGCAACTCACCGGTGGTATAGCGGGTTTGTTTAAAGTAAATAAAGTCGAAGGCATATCAGGCACAGGAAAACTTCTAAAAAATAAAATAGTGGAAGTCACTGACCATGATGGCAAAGTACTAACCTTCAGTGCTGATAATATTATTTTAGCGTCAGGATCAGTGCCAATTGAAATCCCGCCAACACCATTGGATGGTGAAGTGATTGTTGATTCAACCGGAGCATTGGAGTTTCAGGAAGTGCCTAAACGTCTTGGGGTTATTGGTGCTGGAGTTATAGGGTTGGAGCTGGGCTCAGTTTGGTCAAGACTTGGAGCAGAAGTTGTTGTTCTGGAAGCTGTTGATGCATTCCTGCCGATGGTAGATCAGCAGATTGCCAAAGAAGCGAAAAAGATTCTCACAAAACAGGGCTTGGATATTCGTCTTGGCGCAAAAGTTACCGCTAGTACCTTGAAGAAAGGCAAGGCGAAAGGTGTAACTGTTACATTCGAAGATTCAGAAGGTGAGAAGAAAGAAGATTTTGATAAATTGATTGTATGTGTAGGACGCAGGCCGCTGACAGAGACCCTGCTGTCTGACGACTGTGGTGTAGAAACAGATGAGCGTGGCTTTATTGTAGTGGACGATCATTGCTCTACTGGATTGGCTGGCATTTACGCCGTTGGTGATAGTGTGCGTGGCCCCATGTTGGCTCACAAAGGCTCTGAAGAAGGTGTGATGGTTGCCGAGATTATTGCCGGGCAAAAAGCCTCTTTGAATTATGATTTGATTCCTAATGTTATTTACACTCATCCTGAAATAGCCGCCGTGGGTAAAACTGAAGAGCAGTTAAAAGCGGAAGGGGTGAAATACAATACAGGCGTATTTCCTTTTGCTGCCAGCGGTAGAGCACTCGCTGCAAATGATTCTGATGGCATGGTTAAAATCTTGGCGGATGCTGAAACTGATCGTGTCCTGGGATGTCATATCATTGGTCCCTCTGCAGCAGATCTTGCGCAGACGATGGTGGTTGCTATGGAGTTCAGTACCAGTGCTGAAGATATTGGAATGACCGTATTCTCACACCCGGCACTTTGCGAAGCTGTCCATGAGGCCGCACTAGCGGTTAACGGACATGCCATTCATATTGCTAATCGCAAAAAGCGTTAAGCAAGAAACTTTTTTAAATTTATTTCACCTTACAAACGGAATACTGATGAATTTACACGAATACCAGTCCAAGAAAATTTTCGCTGACTATGGCTTGCCTGTTTCAAATGGTTTTGCCTGCGACAATCCGAAAGATGCTGTAGATGCTGCAAACAAGCTCGGAGGTGATAAATGGGTGGTAAAGGCCCAGGTTCATGCAGGGGGGCGCGGTAAAGCCGGAGGTGTGAAACTGGTAAGCAGTAAGCAGGAGATTGAAGACTTCGCCAAGCACTGGCTCGGTAAACGTCTGGTGACTTATCAGACAGATAAAGATGGACAGCCAGTGTATAAAATTCTGGTAGAAGAATGTACTCAGATCGAGCAAGAACTTTACCTTGGTGCGGTTGTAGATCGTGGCTCAAGAAGAATAGTTTTTATGGCTTCTACCGAAGGTGGTGTGGAAATTGAAAAGGTTGCCCATGAAACACCAGAGAAAATTCTGCGGGCAACCATTGATCCCTTGGTTGGACCACAAGCCTATCAGGGTAGGGAGCTGGCTTTTAAATTAGGGCTAAGCGGTGATCAGGTTAAACAGTTCACCAAAATATTTTTAGGTCTGGCAAAATTATTTGTTGAATGTGATTTGGCTCTTCTGGAAATCAATCCATTAGTAATTACTACTGAAGGCAATCTTCATTGTCTTGATGCAAAACTAAATATTGATGGCAACTCTCTTTATCGGCATCCAACCTTAAAAGAAATGCATGATCCGACTCAGGATGATGAGAGAGAAGTTCATGCGGCCAATTGGGACCTTAACTATGTGGCTCTGGATGGCAGCATTGGTTGTATGGTTAATGGTGCAGGTTTGGCAATGGGTACGATGGATATTGTAAAACTTCATGGTGGCGAGCCCGCTAACTTTCTGGATGTAGGGGGCGGAGCAACCAAGGAAAGAGTGTCTGAAGCATTTAAAATTATTTTGTCTGATGAGAATGTGAAAGCCGTGCTGGTTAATATTTTTGGTGGCATTGTGCGTTGTGATCTTATTGCCGAGGGCATCGTCGGTGCTGTTGAAGAAGTGGGTGTAAAGGTTCCAGTAGTCGTCAGGTTGGAAGGTAATAATGCTGACCTGGGCAAAAAGGTTTTATCAGAAAGTGGTCTAAATATTATTGCAGCAGATAGTCTCACTGAAGCCGCGCAGCAGGCAGTGAAGGCAGCAGGAGGCGCACAATGAGCATTCTTATAAATAAAGATACGCGAGTTCTCTGTCAGGGTTTCACTGGATCCCAGGGCACATACCATTCCGAGCAAGCGATTGAATACGGGACTAATATGGTAGGAGGTGTCACGCCGGGTAAAGGTGGGCAAGTTCATCTTGAGTTGCCTGTATTTAACACCGTTAGCGAGGCGATTGCTGCAACCCAGGCCGAGGCGTCTGTAATTTATGTACCCGCGCCATTCTGCAAGGATTCAATCCTCGAAGCGGCTTTTGCCGGGATAAAGCTGATCGTATGTATTACCGAGGGGGTTCCGACTCTGGATATGCTCGTGATCAAAGTAAAATGCGATGAACTTGGCGTGCGCCTGATTGGGCCCAATTGTCCGGGTGTGATTACACCGGGGGAGTCAAAAATAGGCATTATGCCGGGGCATATCCATTTACCAGGTAAGGTAGGAATCGTCTCGCGTTCCGGCACCCTGACCTATGAAGCGGTGAAACAAACCACAGATTACGGTTTTGGCCAATCAACTTGTGTTGGTATTGGCGGCGACCCAATCCCTGGCTCCAGTTTCATCGATATCCTTTCGCTGCTGGAAAAAGATGAGCAGACTGAAGCGATAGTGATGATTGGAGAAATTGGCGGCACTGCTGAAGAAGAAGCTGCAGAGTTTATAAAAGCGAATGTCAGCAAGCCGGTTGTGTCCTATATTGCAGGAGTTACAGCACCTGCGGGGAAGCGCATGGGGCATGCAGGGGCTATTATTTCAGGGGGTAAAGGCACTGCAGATGAAAAATTTGCGGCTCTGAATGAAGCTGGTGTAACCACTGTCAGAAGTCTTGCGGAAATCGGCGAAGGGCTTAAAAAAGCGGCTGGCTGGTAAATAAAAGCTCCTGACTACGCAGTCACTTTCCTTATCCATTAATTATTATCCAATTGCCTCTTTATGAGGCAATTTCCATTTTTTATGTTCAAATAAATACTCCTTTGAAATCACCTACATTAAACCTAGAAATCCTTTGATTTTTTAGGGATTAAGGTGTTAAATCTGGCACCAGTATTTGATATGCTTGCCGGCCTTAGGGAAAAAGGGCTTTTATTTTCAAGGACGATAATTAGTACATAATAAAAGAATATTTGGGTTAGGCCGTATTTAAACTGTCTGCCTTTAATTTTGGGGATTTACCTTTTCGATTAGACTTTTGTAACTTTTCTTGCGTTCAAGTAAAAATCCGTGAAGAAAAAATGGATTATCAAGAATGTAAGATGAGTAATCTCGAGTCTATTCATCTTTTTTTGGATTTTTAT
>JABIPQ010000082.1 GCA_018698975.1 Gammaproteobacteria bacterium | reverse complement strand
GTGCGCACCCTGCGTCATGGTATGGCTGGTGCACCAGGTCTTGAAATCTGGGGTCCTTATGCTGACGGCGATCGTATTAAAGACGCAATCCTGGAAGCAGGCGAAGAATTTGGTATCGTTCCTGTTGGATCACGTGCCTACGCTTCAAACACATTAGAGTCTGGCTGGATTCCATCTCCTCTGCCTGCTGTTTACTCTGATGACCGTATGAAGTCATATCGTGAGTGGTTGCCAGCAGCCAGCTACGAAGGTACTGCTGCTATTGCCGGTTCCTACGATTCTGAAAACATCGAAGACTACTATGTAACTCCTTACGAAATTGGCTACGGCCCATTCATCAAATTCGACCATGACTTCATCGGCCGCGAAGCCCTGGAAGCCATGCAGAATGATGATCATCGTAAGAAAGTGACATTTGCCTGGAACAAAGAAGATGTTGTTGCTGCTTACGCGACAATGTTTGAGAAAGGCCCTAACGTTAAATATATGGATATCCCCATTGCTAACTACGGCAACTCTTCATTCGACAAAATCATGGGCGGTGACGAAGTTATCGGTCTGTCTATGTTCTCTGGCTACAGTTACAACGAACGCAGCTGTCTGTCTCTGGGTACAGTTAACTCTGATGTCGAAATCGGCACTGAAGTTGTTCTGGTTTGGGGTGAAGAGCCTGCTACTGAGAAGACTACAGTTGAAAACTCTACTTCCATGAATATCCGCGCGATCGTTAGCACGGTTCCTTATGCAGAAGTTGTTCGTGACTCTTACGTTGAAGGTTCATGGCGTAAGTAATAAGCCTTTTTGTCTATGCTTAGTGCTATGACAAAAGTGTTTATTGAAAAGCCCGGCATTAGCCGGGCTTTTTTGTGGGTGTGCGTAAAACTGCTCAAGTCATCTGCGGGAGTTATTCATTTTCTTTTTTGTGTTGCAGAGTAACAAAAGAATCTTTGAGGATGACTTCCCTGTGAGGATAAGGAATATTAATGTTGTTTTCTTTAAACGTATCCCAGAGCGCCATCAACACTTCGCCTTTGATATTGGTTAGTCCGTTCTGGGGATCCTTGATCCAGAAGCGTAAAACAAAATCCAGTGAGGAATCTCCGAAACCGGTTAGCCAGCATACGCTGGGCCTGTAACTAACGACTCTTTCAACTTCTTTTGTTGCTGCAGTAGCAAGTTCTACTACCTGGTGAGGATCGGAGTCATAGGCCACACCAAATTTCACATCAATGCGCACCAGTTCGTTGGAAAAAGACCAGTTAATAACCTGTTGTGTGATGAAATCTTCATTGGGAATTAAATATTCCATCCCGTCACGAGTGATTACCGAGACGAACCTTGCTCTTAGTTCATTGATCCAGCCGAAAGTCTCCCCCAGTGAAATAGTGTCCCCGGGTTTAATAGAGCGGTCAGCCAGAATAATCAGGCCGGAGATAAAATTGGACACCACTTTTTGTAAACCAAAACCAATACCTACACCAATGGCACCAGACAATACCGAGAAGACGGTTAAATCAATGCCGATACTGGAGATGGCAATGACCAGGGCAACAACGATCAGCGTTATACGCAGAATTTTCCCGAACAGGACTTGAAGGCCTGGCGTTAAATCCTGATTACGATGAATCCGCCGCTCCAGGAAATTGCCCAACGAAATTGAAATCCACAAGGTCAGGATTAGCATCACTGAAATTTTTATCAGCAGTAACAGCGATAGCCGAAATCCGCTGATAGAAAAATCTGCTGAATCAAGAACCAGGGAGACGTTCTCGGTAATTCCCAGTATTGAAATGGCAACATAAATCCAGCCGGTTACAGCAACAAATCGGCGGAAGGCGCGATTGCGAATTGACTGGGTAATGACAGTAATTAAGAGCCATGCCATGGAAAAGAGCAGGGCCAGATAAATCAGGTAGGTATCGAGCCAGTTGATAACACTTGCTATTAACCACACCACGCTCATTTGAATGACAAAGAAAAACCATTCAAGTCTGCGCAACAATGAACTGATTACCCTTAATAGCTCCGGGCTGTCCTTGATTTTTCTTGCGAGGGTGTCGAGCCTGGGCTCAGTCTGGCGGGCGAGTAAAAGAGATATGACATAGATGGCAAGGACAAGAGATATCTGCAGTATATTTCCCGGCTGCGAAATCTCATCTCTGAGAAACTGCAGCAGCACGGAGAATTTATCCAGGATTAATTGAATATCAAATGTCATCGTCGGTTTATATATTCTCTACAGCAAAGAGGTTTTCTCAGAATACTCCTGACGTGAATAGATTCCCATGATTTTTTGACACAGGTGTTGTGTCAGTCCAGTCGTTTTCTGAATTCCAATGTGGCAGTAGTGCAAATGAAAAGCCCGAGGGGCAAACTGGCAGTAATAAATAACAGGTTGGCAAAAATAATTTGCTGTAAACCTCTATTAATTGGCACCTTGAATCAAGATTGCCGTTCTCCGGTTCTCTCGCTATCTCACCAGCGCCAGAGAGGTAAAAATATCAGGGGCATGAGTGAAGTGTAGGCGAGAAAAAAGGGAATTATGAGTAATGACTGGTACCAATAGTACGCATCATGATCATAATTCCCTTTTGACGAAGGTTTATGTAAACCTTAACGATTACTCCATTAAGGAAGCGCGCTCTGACAGAAGCCAATTCTTAACGGCATCCACATCTTCCTCTGAAACCAGGTGCCCCAGATTTGGCATACCGCGGCCGCCAAAAGCACCCTCCCGCACAATGTTCTGGATGATGTCGTAGGTGGCAGGCGCTGCGTAACGCAAATCTGCCAGTGCGCCACCGCTGGCGCCACCAGCGCCATGACAGAGCATGCAATGTGTGGTGTACATGTCGACGCCATGGGCGAGCACTGCTGGATCGTCATCAAAGGGTATGGCTGTTAATTCAGGTAAGGGCTGTCCTTCTACCGGAATGATTTCGCCGCCATTCAGCTGGAAAGTCCATAAACGGCCTTCTGGCTTATAGGCACCACTACCATTAGGGCCTATCAGCCCGCTTGAACCGCCCCAGCCTACCAGTACGGATACATACTGGATGCCATCCAGCTCGTAAGTCATGGGTGCGGCCATTATGCCCACGCCCAGGTCGGCTTCCCACAACAAGTCACCATTATCAGCGCTGTAAGCGCGGAATAAACCATCAGCGCCACCCTGGAATACCAGGTTGCCTGCGGTGCTCAGTGTGCCGCCATTGATAGTGAAGGGATATTCCACGACCCAGCGCGGGCTGCGTGTGGCAGGATCCCAGGCCAGTAAAACCCCTGGAGAATCATAAACAGGGCCGGTGCCTTCGGCATACTCATCATCAGGGCGTACTGCTTTACCTACCTGGGTACCCAGGCCAATGCCAAGGTTCCAGCCTGCTGATTCATATTCATAGTCTTCACTGATTGAGTAAGGGAATGCGCCACCTTGCATGGTGGGCACATATAAAAGCCCGGTGTTCGGATTGAAGGACATGGGGTGCCAGTTATGTGCACCTGATGGCCCCGGCGTAAGAAATGAAATGGCATTGTCATAACGCGCCTGCGGGGTTTCGTTGGGCCTGCCACTTTCCAGGTCAACGCCGGTAGCCCAGGTCACCTGGGCATAGGGGTCAGCATAAATCAGGTCACCAGTTTCACGGTCAAGGACATAGAAAAAACCGTTTTTTGGGGCCTGCATAATGACTTTGCGCAGCACGCCATTTAAGGGGATATCAGCAAACATCAGGGGCTGTACAGCAGTGTAGTCGAAATTATCACCTGGCGTTGTCTGGTAATGCCACACAACCCTGCCATCATCAACGTTCAATGCCACAATGGAAGACAGGTAAAGGTTATCGCCGATACCGTTACTGCGGATTTCATGGCTCCAGGGTGAGCCGTTGCCAGTACCTACATAGACCAGTCGCAGTTCCGGGTCATAAATAATGGAATCCCAGGAGTTGCCGCCACCGCCGGCTTCCCACCATTCTCCTGCCCATGTAGTGGCAGCAAATTCCATATCAGGATTTTCAAAACCGTCTGCAGGGTTTCCTGGAACAACCCAGAAACGCCATGCTTCACTACCGTCATCAGCGTTGTAGGCAGTCACATATCCACGAGCACCCAGTTCTGCACCGCCGTTACCGATCAGTACTTTACCTTCTGCGATGCGGGGAGCGCCGGTAATTGTCATTGGTTTGGACTGGTCAACAGTAATGATGCTCCAGACTTCTTCACCAGTAGCGGCATCCAGTGCGACCAGGCGGCCATCGATGATGCCGGCAAAAATCTTGCCTTCATACATGGCCACACCCCGATTCACCACATCACAGCAGGCCTTCCAGCCAGTGGAGCGGTCGACCTGGGGGTCATAGCGCCACAATTCTTCTCCAGTGCGTGCATCTACGGCAAACACGATGGACCAGGAGGTGGTCGCATACATGACACCATCATGCATCAGGGGAGTGGCTTCCAGACCACGGAATGAACCGGTGTCATAGCTCCATGCCAGGCCTAGCTGATCGACATTGCTGTCATTGATCTGGTCGAGCGGGCTGAAACGGGTTTCGCCGTAGTCACGGCCATAGGACAACCACTCTTCAGCATCATTGGCGGCATTCGCCAGATCTGCATCGGTCACAGGAATGCTGGCTTGTGTGGCCGTGGATATGTTTGATGCAGAGCTTGCTGCAGTTTGTGCAGGTGTTTCGGCAGCTTCCTGTGAGCAGGCGCCAAGTGTGATTAACAGGGCCAAACACAGCAGTTTTGCGCTGTGGATTCCCTGATTATTTGTGGATGAACTCATTTAAAGATTCCCCTTGATTCATTGTTTTATTCAGGCAAGCAAGTCTACAACATTAGTCATAAGTCGCAAGTCACAAGTCTCAAGAAACAGTCTCAAGTTACAAGTCGCAAGTCACAAGAACAGTCACAAGTCACAAGTTTGATCAGGTTGAACCGGGAGTTCTGGTTTTGTATTTTGGCCATAGTGAGTCTCCAGGTTTTTCATACGGGCGAATTCCTTGAGACTTGTAACTTGAGACTGCGTAGCTTCTAGCGCCTGAGCATCTTCAACCAGCGCCAGAAATTTAACAGGCCGGACAGGGAGCTGGCCAGATAGGTCAGGGCACAGGCGGTAAGTATGCGCCGTGCGGCCCGGTAATCATTATTATTGATGTACTGTCCTTCCCGCAGGATTGGCAGGGCACGACCAAAGCTGGCATCAAATTCAACCGGCAAAGTCACCAGATGCACTATGGTATTGACCAACATGCTCAGGATCACCACCAGAAATAATGCCGGGGCCAGACGCGCACCCGCAGGAGTAAAGGCAACCAGTGGCATAACCAGTAGGGCAAAACCACCCACTCTTTCAAGTTTTTGTGCGGTTCTGACCATGCTGGTACGGGTAGTAAGTGGTTTATAGTTTTTTGCATGCTGCAGGGCATGGCCAAATTCATGAGCGGCTACAGTAATTGCTGTCAGGGATCGATTTTCAAAATTACTTTTTGACAGTCGAACTGTTTTGTCAGTGGGATCATAGTGATCGCCAAGCTCTGTACCCTCAACCTTGAGATAGCCGAGATCGAATTTTTTGCGCAGGTGTTTCACCAGCTCTTCGCCCGTACCAGGGATGTCATCACGATGAGCGCTGTGCTTTTCCAGTATGTGTTTCGCCCAATACTGGGGGCCAAGGATCAGGACGACTAGCAGGATGCCCAGAATGAGATAGATCATGTTACATACTATTCAGTAATTATCAGTGGGATGCGGCTGTACATTTTGGTTAACAGGAAAATCATGTAATTTCCTGTTACATGTTTTTAGTGTCGCACTGTAACGATTGTAACAGGTGTTTATGAAATGGGATTGTAAGATGTATGCTCACTGAATAGTTTGAAAAGACCAGGTAAAATAAAAAGCTCAGCTAATTGCTTCTTCGAGAGCCTGGTTTGGTAATGCGTATTTAAAATCATCCCATGAAATTATTGTGGAATTGTTATTAGTGGAAAAAACAACTTGCACATTATCTACATGGCCTTTGAACCTGTTCCCAAATTCAAGGGTTAAAAGGCGCTGATCTATTTTCTTGAAACTCTTCAATATCGCGGCTGATGGATAGCTGCTGTCGTCCGGCGCAATTTTTGGTTCATTTTTGGTTCGTATGCTTATCCGCGTACGCAATATTTCATCCGGGGTATAACAAAGGTAAACGGTACTTGGACAGGGACTCTGCAGTAATTGGCAAAATACAGGTTCGCTGGATAAATCTATTTCAGTTAAATCTGGATTCGTATCGAATTGTAAAAGCAGATTATAGTGAACGATACAAACGGATTTATTTCCCAGTTCAAAGTTTTGCAGCAGCTTCCCTGCAAATCTTATCTCCACATCGTCGACTATATTGATTCCATCTGCTTTTAATTTGGGCAGGATGAAATTATCTATCAATGTAGATTTCCCCGCGCTACTAACGCCCGCGACTATAATTATTTGTTTTTCCATTGCAGCCTGTTATTTGTGCAGACGATTTAATGCCAATTCGTATAAGCGAAGATCTTCCAGGTTACATTTCTGGATAAGATTAAACATATCAGGACTAACATCATAATCTTCAGCAGCTTTATCGTTAACGTTTTCAGCAGCGTTTGTTGTTAAATTGATCCCAAGCGTAGCGTTCAACTTCTTAATACTGGAATTATATTCTTCTGTTATGCCAACAAATTCAAATTCAGCCAAAGTGTTTGTTTTGAGGTATTGGGTTTGCAAATTTCCACAGTCGGGGTGTTGAATATATTCCTTAAGTGAGAAGCCAAGCTTGTTGACTATTAGGGCATCCGGGTTTTCTCTTTCCAGATTTCTTTTCAGGTAAAAATAGTTGGATAAGGTTCGTGATACCGGGTCTCGTAAAAAAGTGATATATCTTTTTCCATGGTCAAGAAAATCGTATTTGTCGCGGTAAAAATGCCCATGTATTACATCAAAGTTTGACTGAGTTGAATCTTTGTTTTGTTTTGCATTGGCAAGACTTTGTTGTCGTTTTTTTAGGGAGCTGGGCCAGGTAGAACCAACTTCGTCGCCATAATCAAAGAAGACTCTTTCGCCAAAATAATTAGCAAGACTTTTTCGGAATGTGGTACCTGCACATTTTCTGATGTGGATAGAAATAATCATTTTAACAACAGCTCACTCATAAATATCAGTGTGTAAAGGTAAGCCTGCCTAGTCGCCTCGATTGTTGTCCATCCAGGATTCGCACAGTTCATAAAAAATATAGTCCCGTGCGTACCAGCGTTTGAGGTTGGTAATCGCAAGTTCACTGAATTTTGGTACTTCAGTGTAGTCATTTTTATGTGTAGTTATGGCGTCTTTAGAAACCTTCAAATCAGAATAAGACAAGGCGATATTACTTTTGTTTAATAATTCAGAAAAATCATCGTCGAAATGCTCTTGTCTGATAATCCATAAAGGCGGAGTGAGTGAAAGAAAATGTCCTGTTCTTTGAAACCAGTCAATCTGGTGTCTTGATGTATGGCTTATTGACTCTATTGCCTGGGCTGCTTCATGCCCTTGTTGGTCATTTCTAAAAAGACATTCGGCCAGATCATTGGCATGTTCAAATCGGGTAAAGGCCAGATGTTCATGCTCAGTCCACTCATTATAAATTCTGGGCTGGCCTTTCCTTTTGCGTGAGTAAAAGCCTGACTTATAACGTGATACCGGATTTCTGATGGAGAAAAAATACCGGGCACCTTCAGGTAGCATATACAATTTGGTTTCATGCCCGCAATTTATAATCTTCACACCAGCGGACTCTTCTATCTGGCTGGCAAGATGCGTAATCTGCGTGCCAGCATTTTTCCCGATATGCAAAAAGGCGATATCTGCTGAAGAGATGCTGACGGTGGAAGGAATTTTCTTATACACGATTTTTTATTATTTCATCTATAGCTATTAGTAAAGTCTGGTTAAGTAAAATAGCCCGACAGGAAAAACGGGTTCAATGCGCAACTGTTTTACCTTGTTTTGGCTTTTGGCATGATAGCACTTTCGACCTGTCGTGTTTTGAAAAAGTCCTGAGCTGTTGCTGGGGAATCTTCAATTAAATCAATGAGGAAGGACTTGCTATCGCCAGTTTTCTCAAAGGAGAATCTTCAGTAAATCAATAATATACGAGATAACTGCAGCTCATCCACGCAGCAAGGTATCGGTATGAAAAAGTACTTTAAGCTAATCAATTGTACTTACCCACCCTCTGATGTTGTCGTCATTTCTTCTTAAAGCGGCACTATGTTGAAAATATCCTGATTTAAACGGCTGTAAATTCTGTGGAAATACTTTATTCTCATCAATATGCATATACACCAACAACCCAATGCGGAAAAAGTACTCTCATTGCTAAACCAAAGCGGCCTGCCTGTCACCGGTTTGCAGGAAAATTCTTTTGAGGATTTTTTTGGCTGTGGTGAAAAAAACAATCCTGCCGGAATTGTCGGGGTGGAACTTCATGAGGGTTTTGGGCTATTGCGATCTCTGGTTGTGGCAAAAGAAAGTCGCGGCAAGGGCTGTGGTAAGTCTCTGTTGGAAACAGCTGAGCGTTATGCGCAAAGTAAAGGCCTGAAAAGCCTCTATGTTTTAACTGATACAGCTTCGGGCTTTTTTGCGCGGATGGGTTATCTTGAAGTAGCGCTTGTTAAAGTGCCAGATATTATTCGAAATTGCCCTGAATTTATTCATCTATGCTCTGATAATGCAGTGGCAATGAGAAAGGATGTTCAGGTAGGGCACTTTATCAGCATATATCCATGAAAGAATTGATACATGAGCTGGCTTGAGATTAATCAGACTGCAGCAACTTTGTTTTGGTGTTTTATTCGCCGGAATTAAACCTAAAGGTTAGAAATTGCATGGGCAGTTTTGTTATAACGGTTTTTCCTTGGCTACTTTTCATTACTCAGATTTTTACTAACAGGGTATTTGTAGAGATTAAACACGCCTACTTGCTTCTATAAGAGTGCAATGTATTAAGAGTGCAATGCATTTGGCCGTTTTTCGACCCATTTATGTCTATCATTTTCTCTTTATAGCTTAGCAAATCAAAAAGTAAGAAATATCATGAGAATTGCAAATTTTGATATTTTTGTGTTTTAGGTGCTGGCTTTGCAATATTTATCCTTAAAATAGTGCTTATTTGCTTAATTATGGGTAAAGAATTAACTATAGACGCAGTAAATCAGTTTCATTTAACATAAGATGGTCAGTCAGAAAGAGTTTGTACGTTACTTTTGTAATGGTGATAGCGAGAGTAACTATTTTATTATTCACCACAACAAGATGATTATATTATGAGTAAAGGTACTGTTAAGTGGTTCAATGCGGATAAAGGTTTTGGTTTTATTACTCCTGAAGATGGCGGCAAAGATTTATTTGTTCATCATTCTGAAATTCAGGCTGGTGGTGGTTATGCAACATTAAATGATGGCCAGGAAGTTGAGTTTGAAGTTGGTCAGGGCCAGAAAGGTCCATGTGCAAACAAAGTAAAACCTTTGTAAGAAGTTGTTAGTAAAATTATAAGAAAAATATAAGTTAAAATTATTTTAAAAAGGCACAAAAGGTAACCCTTTTGTGCCTTTTTTATTTTTAAATTTTCCCTTCCCTGGACAATGATTCAAAAGTATTCTTGCTGTCATGAGTCATTTCAATACGAACTCCCCGCACATTTTATATTTACCGCATGGTGGTGGCCCGTTGCCATTGCTTGGTGATCCTGGTCATGAAAAATTGATCAGTTTTTTGCAGTCTGCTTCCAGGCATATTGAGAAACCTGAGGCCATAGTGGTAATCAGTGCTCATTGGGAAGAATCTCAAGCTACACTCACAGCTGGCGTGACTCCCGAACTTATTTACGACTATGGTGGGTTTCCCCCGGAATCCTATGAGATCCAATATCCTGCACCAGGACATCCCTTATTGGCACAGGAAATTGCAGGAGGCTTGGAAGCGCAATCCATGCCTGTGCGACTGGATTTCCAGCGCGGCTTTGACCATGGCATGTTTGTACCGCTGAAATTGATGTACCCGGAGGCGAATATTCCCTGTCTCCAGCTTTCACTTTTGGATAACCTTGATGCAAGCTTACATGTAGGCTTGGGCCAATGCCTTTATACATTGCTCGGCAATAAGAATATTCTGGTGATTGGTTCAGGTATGTCCTTTCATAATATTCGTTCTTTCTTTGCGGCAGACCTGGTGAGTCAGGAGGAAACTGTTGGCTTTAATACCTGGTTGAAGGAAACATGTACCAGCAATCTATTGAGTGAACAGGAAAGAGAGCAGGCTCTGGTCAACTGGCAACAAGCACCGGGAGCATTAAAATGTCATCCCCGGCCTGAGCATTTGCTACCCTTGCATGTATGTTATGGCATGGCTAGAGACTGCGGCAGACGTGCGGAAGTTGTATTTGATGATGAAGTGATGGGGCGAGAGGTAATTGGCTTGTTGTGGTGAACGCCCATTGAATTAATGGAAAGTGGAAAGTGGAAAGTTATAAGGTACAAGTAAAAAGATACATGTAAAAAGATTGCGTAATTGTCTTCAGATAAATTCCATTGTTCAGGTTGAAGTTGGTGGAAAGTGGAAAGTATGTAGGAGGGGTTTTAACCCCGAACAAATTCAAAGTTAAAAGTGGAAATTCCCCAATAAAAAAGGCGCCTTATGGCGCCTTTTTTCTTCAAACTACTGATCAGTATTTATAGCTTTCAGGTTTGAATGGGCCCTCAACAGGAATGCCCAGATAGTCAGATTGTTGCTGGGTCATTTTGGTAATGACTCCGCCAAATCCTTTAACCATGCATGCGGCCACTTCTTCATCCAGAGATTTTGGCAGCACTACAACGCTCAGGTTGTCTTTCTTGAAAGCATCATCAAGATCAGCAAACTTTCTTTCCCAGAGGTACATTTGCGCAAGTACCTGGTTGGAGAAAGAGCCATCCATAATTCTGGAAGGGTGACCAGTGGCATTACCCAGGTTGATCAGGCGGCCTTCGGACAGAAGAATCAGGTAGTCTTCATTGCCGTCTGCATCCTTGCCACGGATAACCCTATGCACCTGTGGCTTAACTTCTTCCAGTTCCCAGTTTTCGCGCATATAGGCAGTGTTGATTTCACTGTCAAAGTGACCAATGTTACAAACAACGGCATTTGATTTGAGAGCAGACAGCATATTCTTGTCGCACACATCAACATTGCCAGTAGTCGTTACGATAAGGTCAGTGTTCTGTAAAAGCGTGGTATTAATACAGGCTGGAGTGCCATCGTTAATGCCATTGTTATAAGGTGATACTACTTCGTATCCATCCATGCAGGCCTGCATGGCGCAGATAGGATCGATTTCAGAGATTTTAACGATCATGCCTTCCTGGCTTAAGCTCTGCGCTGAGCCTTTACCAACGTCACCGTATCCAACGACCAATGCTTTCTTGCCAGATAACAACATGTCAGTACCGCGCTTGATGCCATCGTTAAGACTGTGGCGGCAACCGTATTTGTTATCATTTTTGGACTTGGTCACAGAGTCATTTACATTGATTGCAGGCACTTTCAGCTCGCCTTTTTCCAGCATTTCGTAAAGTCTGTGTACGCCGGTAGTAGTTTCCTCGGTAATGCCGTGAACATTGTTCAGCATTTGAGGGTATTTCTCGTGAGCCATGGAGGTCAGATCGCCGCCATCGTCGAGAAGCATATTGCAATCCCAGGGCTCGCCATCTTTCAGGATGGTTTGCTCAATACACCACTCGGCTTCTTCTTCTGTTTGGCCTTTCCAGGCATAAACGGCAACACCGGCAGCAGCCATAGCGGCAGCAGCATGGTCCTGAGTGGAGAAAATATTACAGGAAGACCAGCGTACTTCAGCTCCCAATGCCATCAGGGTTTCAATCAGAACGGCAGTCTGAATGGTCATATGAATGCAACCAATAATCCTTGCGCCAGCCAGGGGTTTGCTTGCGCCGTATTTGGCTCTCAGTGTCATAAGGGAAGGCATTTCTGCTTCTGCAAGAGTTATTTCCTTGCGGCCAAAATCCGCGAGACCTATATCCGCGACTTTGTAATCTTCATTGCTCATTGTTTTAAGTTTCCTATATTAATTCAGCTATAAAAAGGGGGTCAGAGCTCAATTGTTGGACAATACCTGAATCCGCATGGATTCAGTGACAATTGAAGTCTGACCCATGGTCGGCGTTGCCGACCGATCAACATAATTTTTAGATTTCTTGCTACTTAAAGACCTGCGTCTGCTTTTAGTGCGTCTGCCTTGTCTGTCTTCTCCCATGTGAACTGTTCTCGGCCAAAATGACCATAAGCAGCAGTTTCACGGTAGATCGGACGTAACAGATCCAGAGTGGCAATCAGTCCAGCCGGTTTGCAGTCAAAATTATCGCGAACCAGTGTGGTGATGCGGGCATCATCAATTTTGCCAGTACCAAAGGTGTCTACCAGGATAGACGTTGGCTCAGCCACACCAATAGCATAGGACAATTGCACCTCACATTTAGAAGCGATGCCTGCAGCCACAATATTTTTCGCGATATAGCGGGCCAGGTAAGCTGCAGAGCGGTCAACTTTTGAGGGATCTTTACCAGAGAAAGCGCCGCCACCATGACGCGCCATACCACCGTAGGTATCAACGATAATTTTACGTCCGGTCAGACCGCAGTCACCGTGAGGGCCGCCAACAATGAACTGACCAGTTGGGTTGATGTGATACTTGGTATCGCCGTCAAGTAAATCTGCAGGCAATACAGGTTTGATGATTTCTTCCATAATTGCTTCACGCAAGTCTTCCTGGCTGATATCAGCAGTATGCTGAGTAGACAGAACAACGGCGTCAATGGATTGTGGTTTACCATCTACGTAACGATAGGTCAGCTGGCTTTTTGCATCCGGTAGCAAGAATGGCAGTTTGCCGTTCTTACGCACTTCAGCCTGTTTTGCTACCAATAAATGAGCATAGGTAATAGGTGCAGGCATTAATACGTCAGTCTCATCACAGGCATATCCGAACATCAGACCCTGGTCACCAGCGCCTTGTTCTTTATGTAACCCTTCACCTGCGGTTACACCCATGGAAATATCCGGAGACTGTTTTCCTATGGCGTTCAGGACGGCGCAATTATGGCCATCAAAACCTTCAGAGCCGCCGTCATAGCCGATATCAAGAATTACGCCACGTACGATTGCCTCGACATCAATAACCGCGGTGGTAGTTACTTCCCCTGCTACCAGGGCAAGGCCCGTATTTACAAGAGTTTCAACGGCTACGCGTGATTTTGGATCCTGTTCTAACAGAGCGTCTAGAATGGCATCAGAAATTTGATCTGAAACTTTATCGGGATGACCCTCTGATACAGATTCAGATGTAAACAATACTGCTTCAGTCATGCTGTGTTCCTTCTATTGTTATACAAATCGTGTGCGATTCTTAATGAGCGTTAACCCGACGCAAAAGTGATCTGCTTATTTCTACTGATAATTTAGATTTATCTAAGGTTAATGATTGATCTGAAGTCTTCCCCCCCGGGATACAACCGGTTAAGCAACCGCTTCAAGTCTTCCTCTCACAAGCCCAATTTTCAGGCTATCCAAAATTGCTTTCAGCTTTTCAATCCTGAAAGGCTTTATGCAATTATTGATAGTGAGAAATTCTGGAATCCTTAAATACTTGATATTTTAATGATCAGACCGGAATTACAGGGGCACGAATGTATCACCCTATTCGCGATTTCGCAAATATGCGCCAAGCCATGACTACATGCCTTTTCAACAGTATATAAAGGATGTATTTACTCCTTTTCTAAGTAGCAAATTCCAGCTGGCTGGGAGACAATAGCCGGCCATTGAAAATGGAATAATAAAAAATCTGTTGAAAGCTTCAGAATTCTGAATGCCAGACAGCAAAAATCTAAAATTTAAGTATTTTTCATTAAAAAATCGGGTAGGAGAAGCAGTATGCCGGCTGAAACGTTCAGCAATACCGGTATTGATCATTCCAGCAGGAAAGCCAGCAGGAAAGACTGTGCCAACGCCATTCGAGCGTTAAGCATGGATGCCGTTCAGAAAGCCAATTCAGGTCATCCAGGTGCCCCTATGGGTATGGCGGATATCGCTGAAGTTCTTTGGCATGATTTTCTGAAACATAACCCGACCAATCCCAACTGGATTAATCGGGATCGCTTTGTGATGTCCAACGGACATGGCTCCATGCTGGTTTATGCCTTGCTGCACCTGACCGGCTATGACCTGCCTATTGAAGAAATACAGAATTTCCGTCAATTACATTCGAAAACACCGGGCCATCCTGAATATGGCTACACTCCGGGGGTTGAAACCACAACGGGCCCTCTGGGGCAGGGGCTGGCCAATGCCGTAGGAATGGCAATAGGCGAGCGTACCCTTGCTGCGCAGTTTAATCGTGAGAATTTTCCCGTTATAGACCATTTCACCTATGTTTTTGCTGGTGATGGCTGTCTGATGGAAGGAATCTCTCATGAGGCCTGTTCTCTGGCCGGAACTCTTGGCCTGGGTAAGTTGATTGCCTTCTATGATGACAACGGTATTTCCATCGATGGTGATGTTAAGGAATGGTTCGCTGATGATACCGAAATGCGTTTTCAGGCTTATCACTGGCAGACCTTGACCGTGGATGGACATAATCCTGATGAGATTCAGGCGGCTATCGAGCAGGCTCAAGCTAATTTAGACCAGCCCAGCCTGATAATTTGTAAAACCACGATAGGTAAGGGTTCTCCCAACAAAGGCGGTAAAGCCTCTTCCCATGGTGCGCCACTGGGCGAGGATGAAATCCAGGCTACTCGTGAAGCGCTGGGTTGGACATCTCCGCCTTTTGAAATTCCTGATGAGATTTACCAGACCTGGGAAGCACGGGAAAAAGGCTATAGCCAGGAAACGGCCTGGAAAGAGCTCTTTGCCCGCTATGAACAAGAATACCCTGTCCATGCCATGGAGTTGGTGAGGCGTGTAAGAGGCGAATTCCATCCGGATTTTGAATCCTATGCCGACAAATTTATTAGCGACTGCAATACTGCAGGAGAATCTCTCGCCACGCGTAAGGCATCCCAGAATGCGATCGCTGCTTTCGGAGAGTTTCTACCCGAATTGATTGGTGGATCTGCGGATCTTACTGGTTCAAATCTCACCAATTGGGAAGGGAGTCTTCCCATTAACGAAGATCCGAAAGGCAACTATATTTATTATGGCGTGCGTGAGTTTGCCATGGCTGCACTTAATAACGGCATTGCTCTGTATGGCGGTTTTATACCCTACTGTGCCACTTTCCTGATTTTTATGGAATATGCCCGCAATGCTGTCCGCATGGCAGCGCTGATGAAGCAGCAAAGTATTTTTGTGTTTACCCATGACTCCATCGGTCAGGGTGAAGATGGCCCAACTCATCAGGCAGTTGAGCAGGTTTGTGCACTGCGAGTAACGCCCAATATGTCGGTGTGGCGACCTGCTGATGCTGTAGAAACAGCTGTTGCCTGGAAATCAGCCTTGCTGCAAAAGGAAGGGCCCTCATCACTTGTTTTAACGCGTCAGGGGGTCCCACATCTTGAGCGTAGTGCAGAGCAAATTGATGCTATTGAAAGGGGAGCCTATGTCCTTTCTGACTGTGATGGTGATCCCGACCTTATTGTTATTGCTACCGGATCTGAAGTTTCAATTTCACTGGAAGCCGTGCAATCGCTTCAGGCAAAAGGCAAGGCAGTAAGACTTGTCTCAATGCCGTCAACAGATGTATTTGACGCGCAGGATGAATCTTATCGGGAAGCGGTTTTACCTTCCGCTGTGAGAAAACGCCTTGCTGTGGAAGCTGCCCAGGCAGATTACTGGCGCAAGTATGTTGGTCTGGATGGAAAAATAGTTGGCATGACAAGCTTTGGTGAATCAGCGCCAGGCAAGACAGTGATGGCCCATTTTGGATTCACTGTTGAGAATATTGCCAATGAGATTAGCAGCCTGCTTTAGATTGATTAAGGGAAAAATTTAAGGGCCTGCAGCCACAGGCCCGATTTGTCCAGAATGATTAATTCTGAAGTGTAAAAAAGAAGTGCAAAAGCTGACAATCAACGAAGTATATTAAGCCGCTGTGAACTATGGCTCTCATATTTCGCCTCCTCCCACACACAAGCAAGATCCAGGTTTATTGAGGCAATTATTGCTATATAACTGCTGGCAGGGTACAGAAAAATCCCCGGCAATCGGGTATGATTCTTGCCTCAATTAGTTCCAATAATTTGACTATAGCAAAGTACAAAAAAGTACATATAAAAGAACATAGTTGGCAAATCACATGGCAATTCGCAGTATTACAGATTACCCCTTGAAAGATCAGCGCGTGTTAATTCGGGAAGATCTGAATGTTCCCATCAAGGATGGAAAAGTAATTAATGAGGCAAGAATTAATGCTGCCTTGCCGACAATTCGATACGCCCTGGAGCAGGGGGCCGCTGTTCTTTTAATGTCTCACCTTGGTAGACCAGAAGAAGGGGTGGCGATTAGTGATCAGATAGAGTTTTCCATGGCTCCTGTGGCGGCAAGATTAGCTGAGTTGCTGGGGCAGCAGGTAGATATCATGTCTGCTGATTTTTCTGCAGAGGATTCACAGGCACTGGCTGCAGGGTCCTGCGTATTGCTGGAAAATGTGCGCACCAACGTAGGTGAAAAGAGCAATGCTGATGATCTTGCCAGCTATTATGCAGGTCTTTGTGATATTTTTGTGATGGATGCTTTTGGTACTGCGCATCGTGCTCAGGCCAGTACCCATGGCGTAGCAAAATTTGCGGACAAGGTCTGTGCTGGCCCTTTGCTGAAAGCAGAACTTGATGCCCTGCATAAGGCCTTGAGCCAACCTTTACGCCCCATGCTGGCCATTGTGGGCGGGGCAAAGGTCAGCAGTAAACTGAAAGTATTGCAGGCACTTTCCCATAAAGTAGACCAGTTGATTGTCGGCGGAGGTATTGCAAATACTTTTCTGGCAGCAGCGGGACTGCCCATTGGCAAGTCTCTGGTGGAAGAGGAAATGATTCCTGTTGCCAGATCGTTGATGGCAGAAACTGATATTCCCTTACCCATAGATGTAATGGTTGCCAAAGAATTTTCAGAACAGGCATCCGCTACATTAAAGGCTGTGGCAGATGTGGCAGAAGATGACATGATCCTTGATGTCGGACCAGAAACGAGCCAGCTATTTACCGACATCATCTCGGGTATGCAAACCATTCTCTGGAATGGGCCGGTAGGTGTTTTTGAATTTGATGCTTTTTCACTGGGCACTGAAAATGTTTCCAGAGCTATTGCTGCAAACAATGGCTTTTCCATCGCCGGCGGTGGGGAAACAATTACTGCTATCGATAAATTTGGCATCCGTAATGATATTTCTTATATCTCTACAGGTGGTGGGGCATTTTTGGAGTTTGTGCAGGGTGAAGTACTTCCTGCAGTTGCGGTACTTGAAGAACGCAGCAAGGAATAGATAGAAGTATGTAGGAGGGGTTTTAACCCCGAATGAATTGAAAGATAAAAGATAAAAGATAAAAGATAAAAGATAAAAGATAAAAGATAAAAGGACAAAATCATGGCTTTAATAAGTTTAAGACAGTTGCTAGATCATGCCGCCGAAAATAGCTATGGCGTGCCGGCGTTTAACGTCAACAACCTGGAGCAGATCAGGGCAATCATGGAAGGCGCCAGTGAGTTAAATAGCCCGGTTATCCTTCAGGCTTCAGCCGGTGCCCGTAAATATGCAGGATCAAACTTTCTGAAACACTTGATTCAGGCAGCCATTGAAGAGTTCCCGCATATTCCCATTGTCATGCATCAGGACCATGGTGTTTCACCTGCAGTGTGCCAGCGTTCAATTCAGTTGGGTTTTTCCTCGGTGATGATGGATGGTTCTCTCGGTGAAGACGGCAAGACACCAATGGATTTTGATTACAACGTGCAGGTTACTCAAAGAGCTGTCGATATGGCGCATTCTTGTGGCGTCTCAGTAGAAGGTGAGCTGGGTTGTCTGGGTTCTCTGGAGTCCGGTATGGCTGGAGAAGAGGATGGTCACGGTGCAGAAGGAAAACTTACTATGGAGCAGTTGCTTACAGATCCTGAAGAAGCCGCACAGTTTGTTGAGGCAACTCAAGTAGATGCTCTTGCTATCGCAGTGGGCACCAGTCACGGTGCCTATAAATTCAGCCGGCCACCTACGGGCGATATTCTGGCAATCGACAGGATCAGGGAAATCCATCAGCGTATTCCTGGCACACATCTGGTGATGCATGGTTCATCTTCAGTTCCGCAGGAATGGCTGGCAGTTATTAATGAATTTGGCGGTGAAATTCCTGAAACCTATGGCGTACCTGTTGAGGAAATTCAGGAAGGCATCAAAAATGGAGTGCGTAAGGTAAATATTGATACTGACCTGCGTCTTGCTTCTACTGGTGCTGTCAGACGTTTCCTGGCTGAAAATAAATCTGACTTTGATCCGCGCAAATTTCTTACCCCGACAATTACGGCAATGAAAGAAATTGTTGTTAACCGATTGGAAGCTTTTGGTACTGCTGGACAAATTTCCAATATCAAAAAGATCTACAACCTGGAAGAAATGTCAGCACGTTATGCCGCAGGTGAATACAAGGCTCAGGTAAAATAATATTTATAAATTCTGATTAAGAAAGATTCAAAAAGCAGAAGCTTTCCTTCTCATTTATTATATTTCTGTTTTTAATATTAATAACAGGAGCAACGCGGACCATCAACAGGTTCACGGCAATGCAGGCGTTATCGCGGTCATTGCGAATCAAGACTGAGGTATGTATTGAATTCACAACACGAAGGCTCTGGTCAGATTAATGAGTTTTACCGCTGGATCAGGGATTACCTTGCAGATCTGTCACGAGCTACAGATGGTGAATTGAGTCATGCAATAAATTTTGGCTACTGGACGCCGTCCTGCAAAAACCTGTTTGATGCCGAAATGGCATTTTTTGACCTGGTGGTAGGCATGTTGTCACCCTTGACTGCTGGAGCTCATGGCGTTGAAATTGGTTGTGGTATTGGTGGATATGCTGCTCGCTTGCTGGAGAGCCACCCTGTAAGCCTCTCTTGTTATGATCTACTGGAAGAGCATCTTTTGTTGACGCGGAAGTTTGCGGAAGAAAAGTCAGTGGTCGACAGGTTGAATACTATTCAGGGTAATTCAATGGAAATGAATAGTTTTGAAAATGACAGCCTGGATTTTGTTTATTGTATAGAATCTTCATTCCACTATGATGAAAAGCAAAAGTTCTTTAATGAAGTTTGCAGAGTATTAAAGCCTGGAGCTACTTTTGTCTATGCGGATATAAGTTGTGAGGATTCATCAAAAGTCACTTTCAAAGCAGGCAACCATTTTTCCGCCAAAGAAGAGTTCAATAATTTTATACAAAATGCTGGTCTTAAAATTATAGAGCATAGAGATATTGGGGCTCAGGTTTACCCGCCCCTGCAAAAATACACAGAATATTTTAATGATGAATTACTTGATGCTCCTGCTGGCTCTGACAAGGCCAAGGTCGGGAAATATTGGGATCTTGTATTGAATAATTACACCAAATTATTTTTACAGGGATTGATGGGATATCAGGTATATAAAACTCAAAAGTAAATGACCTTTTTATAAGCTATTAACCAGGTCTTAAGCAGTTTGCCGTAATTGAATTAGGCCGTAATTGAATTAGAAAGCTCGGAGACCTCCGGGTACGGGATGAAGAATATGAGCTGGCTGGCTGTACTGCGTTTTAAGCTCATGCTTGCATGGACTTCCCTGATGCGCATCATCCTTCCATACCCGATGGGTAACAGTCTTTCTGCTTTAACAATTCCTTTTCTACATCCAGGCATTATTAAACATAAAGCAGTCTTTATGCATGGTCTGGATAAAGTGTTTGGTGATAAAGATTTAGCCGTCAGGGCTTGGAAGCGTCATGCAGCGCTGGTGAGTGTGACGCGCTTTCAGGGAAGTTTCTATTCCCGGGAAGATACGTCATGGATTAAACAGTGTCAGCTTGAAATTAAGGGTGCTGAATATATTCAGGAATTTCAAGGTGCAGAGAAAGGTTTGCTGGTTATGACCTATCACCATCATCTTAATATGCTTTTTTGCAATTTGCTGGCCCGTTTAAATTTACCTGTTACTACTATAGCGATGGATGACAGGGATAATTCCAGATTCCAGAAGTTTGGCAGCAGAATCAATCGCATTTATCGGCATGCACAAAAACTTTCGAATGGCGGGGAAGTCATCTTGGTCAAACCGCAGCGGCTCGCCCGGCCTATCTTGCGCGCTTTTGAACAAGGTCATCTGGTGGTTACCGCCAATGACTTCCCGGGAGTTTTTGATGACAAGAATCGCAAAGAGTTTAAATTTTTAAACTCAACATTGTCATGCCCAACTGGCACGATAAAGCTGGCGGTCAAAAAAAATATTCCAATCGTGGCAGCTTACCTGAATTGGCTGGGAGGTAGTCGATTTGAGATGGAGATAAAACCTGTCAGTGATGGAATTGAAGCGATAGATGTAAATGAGGCGATGACGCGTTATTTGGCAGTTCTTGAAACTGCGATCCAAAACCAGCCTGGACTGTGGGAAGGCTGGAAATGGATCAAATAGACTTGCTAGTCTGATGCTTTAATTGTTTCCACGCCACTTTCTTTGCCTAGAAGCAACAGGTCGGCAGGGCGCAGGGCAAATAATCCGTTGGTAACTACACCGACTATCTGGTTAAGGTCTGTTTCAAGTCGCCGCGGGTCTACGATGGACATATTATAGACGTCGATAATGATATTGCCGTTATCAGTAACACAGCCTTCACGATACACAGGGTCTCCACCCAGTTTCACAATTTGCCGTGCCACGTGGCTGCGTGCCATGGGGATCACTTCAACAGGAAGTGGAAAACCGCCAAGCACCCCAACAAATTTACTTCCGTCAGCTATACAAACAAATTCCTTGGCCACTGCAGCGATGATTTTTTCACGAGTTAGTGCGGCGCCACCGCCTTTAATCAACTGAAGATATTCATTAGCTTCATCGGCACCATCGATATAAACGCTCACTTCATCTACAGCGTTCAGATCAAACACAGGAATACCATGTTCTTTCAGGCGTCGTGCTGTTTCCTCGGAACTGGCGACAGTCGCGTTGATTTTATGTTTTACGCTGGCCAGTTCTTCAATAAAAAGATTGGCAGTGGAGCCTGTGCCAACCCCAATTACGCTGTCTTCATGCAGGTGCTTTTGAATGTAGTCAAATGCTGCCCTTGCAACGGCTTGTTTTAATTCGTCCTGGGTCATATTGCCACTCTACTGATTACGGGTTATTGGAAAATATTTCACCTTAGTCTATCCAAGGCACGAGCTGGTTGCGAGGTGATCTTTACACAATTATTCAAAACAAATAAAGCTTGCATAAAAAAAATAAAAACCTTATAGTTCAGCCGCTTGCAACATATAGCTAATAAAAGTATTTAAATATTAACCTAACTTGTGCTATGCCGGAGTAAGTATGAAAAAAAGTCCTGATCTTATGGTGGTTCTGTTAATTGTTTTTAGTGCCGGCATTTTGATTAGCAGCGTTGCGCAGAGCAGTCTTTTGTAGTTTTTTCGCGACCTGTAAGCCGTTTTTGGCAAAATCACCGGACCTGATAGAACTGCTGTCCCGTGATAATCCCCCCCAGAGGTACGTCCCAGTCCGCCGCCTCAAGATTTTCTACCCTCTGACATTCATGCGCCAGTCCAATTAATTCGGGCCCTTTAGCGCTTTTATCATTTACAAAGGCAAAAGTTCTATCGTAATAGCCTTTACCCATACCCAGGCGATTACCTTTGTCATCAAAAGCAACCAAAGGCATAAAAACGCAAGATAAATCCTCGGGGGCAATAGCTGGCGCAGTGGCTTCAGGTTCAAGCAAACCGTAAAAATTTCTTAGCATTGGTTTATCAGGCAAAAATTGTCTGAATATCAGGGTGGTTGTTTCTTCTACCAGCACCGGTAAATAGCAGTTTTTGCCTTGATCAAGGAGTGTCTGAAGAAGGAAGCCCGTATCTATTTCTCCGTCTGCGGCCATATATAGGGCAATAGATTCGCCAAGGGGAAAAGCAGACTGATTCAGTGCGGTTTTTGCAGCAGATTTTGCAACTCTGGCCTGATCTTCAGGAAGAAGGCTTCGGCGCAGTTCGCGCATCTGTTTGCGTAGGGACTTTCTATCCATTTCTTTTTAATTAAAGGAGGGAATGAGGTAGTAAGTACTAACTAATATATTTACATTTTGAATGTAAATGTCTAATAAAAGCAGGCTTGTCTTGATGTAAAAGCTCCCCAAAATACCGCTGCTAAAATAGCCCTGAACCGAAAGATTCAGGTGGTGGCCAGTCCGACGCATAAGGCTTTCCGGCTAGCGGACATGCACAACAACATCATTGGGCTAGGCCTCCGGGTTTACATTATCGGCTCAAGAACATATTCAACTGGCCAATACCCCAGGGAGTTACCCCTGATTATATGTTAAATAGCACGCGAAGGGATGAAATTCTGACAGCTATTTTCAAGATATTTGTAAGAAGTTGGTGCAGGAAAAGCTGTAATAAAAGCGTTTGTTCAGACTTTCAGGTCGGGTAATAAGGTACTTGAGTGTGTGTGATAGAGCGAGTAGTGATTAGCACGGCAAATTGAAGCAGGTTAAATTTCGATTTGTCTGCTGGCCTGCAGTGCGGCTTCGATTTTATCCTGTAGCGTTTTAATTTGATCCAGCGAGTTATGCTCTGAATCTGAGGCATGCTGTGATTTTTGTAATAGCTCGTGACAAATATTCAAGGCGGCCATTACTGCCACTTTTTCAAAAGCCAGCGTGGATCCACGTGATTTAACCAGATCCATTTGAGTATCCAGATATTTTGCGGACTTACGCAGTCCTTCCTCATCTTCTGGAGGGCAGGCAATCTGGTAATCTCTCCCCAGGATGGTTATGTTGACCGTATCGACTTCTGTTGACATATTAAATGCTAATCTCTTTTCCCGTTAAGCTTCTTTGGTTTAAGTATGGCTCGACTAGACCTGTTCCAGGGTTTTTAGCCGTTGCAATACTTTTTCCAGCCTGGTGCGGGCCAACTGGTTTTTTTCAATGAGTGAATTTCGCTCATTTTCCCAAGTATGCTTGTCATCCCTGAGGATTTGATTCTCATTTTTCATGTCGTGACAAAGTTGAATCAAATCATCAACTTTGTCCTCTAAGGTGTTGAAACTAGTATCACTCATTGCTCTTGAATATCCACAAAATAACGTCAAGTAACTATAAAGCGAGCATTCGACAGGGTCAACTCATGATTTGGCAACTCTGCTCACCAGAAGGTGCTAGTTTTATCAAATAGATCGCTGACAATGCTATCATTAGCGCCTTAATTTCACTGCTCATCACTTAATTGGAGAAAAAATGGCAGCCGATTTTTCGATGACAGCAGAATTGCTGGCAGCACACCGAATTTCTACATCGGTCTCTGAAATACATGGCGTACTCAGTGGTCAAATATGTGCAGATAGTGCGGCTTTTGACCTCGGTTTGAGTATAAAAATATTAGAAATACCGGAAGATACAAAACAAGTAATTACTAAATTACTTAAGATGTTGGCAGAAGATATTCTAAGTCAGCTAGAGACTGAGAATTATGCCTTTGAGCTTCTTTTACCGGATGCAGATGAAGAGTTCAGTCAGCGTTTAATAGCACTTTCTCAATGGTGTAATGGCTTTAATGCCGGTTTTGCCGGTGCCTGGGTCAGAGACGATTCGGCTATGGAAACAGACACTCGGGAAGTTCTGAGTGATTTTTCTCGCATTGCTGAGGTTGATGAGGAAGATGAAGAAGCAAGTGAGAGTGATAATGAAGTCAATTTTATGGAAATTGAAGAGTATGTAAGGATGGCGGCCATTACTGTCTTCCTGCAAAACAATGCCAATCAATCGCCACCAGTGACTCTGGACATCAATGTTCCGGATGAAAATATCCATTAAATTTTAAAAAACTTGCTACTTATTTTTAAAACAGGCGTAGAACGCTTACTAATTTAAAATTACTAAAATCAAACCGGAACCAGAATCCCCCATGGCTCAGCTGCAAATTAAAAAATCTGAATTCAAAAAACGTCGACGAGAATTAATGGCTCACATGGAGCCAAATTCCATTGCTATTCTTTCTTCTTCCGAAGAATTCCTGCGTAACGGGGATTCAACTTTTGCATTTCGGCAAAGCAGCGATCTTTACTACCTGACAGGATTTAAGGAAGCGCAAAGCTGTGTGGTATTGATACCCGGACGCCCTCAGGGAGAATGCCTGCTTTTTTGTCAGGAAAAAGACCCTTTGAAGGAAATGTGGAATGGTCGCTTGATGGGACCGGAAAATGCGGTTGAAACTCTCGGCGTAGACGATGCTTTTCCCATTTCAGATATTGATGACATTCTACCGGGACTTATTGAGGGCAGGGAGCGTGTTTATTATGCCATGGGGAGAGATGAACAATTCGATCACCAGGTCATGGAATGGGTCAAAGTAATTCGCAGCAAGGTGCGCAGCGGTGTGCATTCTCCTGGCGAGTTTCTGGTACTGGATCACTTGCTACATGAGATGCGTCTTATTAAATCCAAAGCAGAAATCAATCTTATGCGGGAATCAGGCCAGGTTGCCGTTCGTGCGCACAAACGGGCTATGGAAATTTGTAAGCCCGGGATGTTTGAATATGAACTGGAGGCTGAATATCTGCACGAATTTGCCCGGACTGGCTGCAGGTCGCCTGCCTATAATTCTATTGTCGCCAGTGGTGAAAATGCCTGTATTTTGCACTACACAGAAAATAATGCACAGATGAAGAAGGGTGATCTGGTGTTGATTGATGCAGGCTGCGAATACGAATATTACGCCTCTGATATTACCCGTACATTCCCGGTCAATGGGAAATTCAGCAAGGAACAAAAAGCCATTTATGAACTGGTATTAAAGGCCCAGCTTGACGCTATAAAGGCGGTTAAGCCAGGTAATCACTGGGATGACTCACACAAGGTGACAGTAAAGGTCATCACTCAGGGACTGGTCAAGCTGGGTATTTTGAAAGGCAAGGTTGATACGCTTATCAAAAAAGGAGCCTATCGTGATTTTTATATGCATCGAGCCGGGCACTGGCTGGGGATGGATGTACACGATGTGGGGGATTATAAAATTGATGGTAACTGGCGTTTACTGGAACCGGGCATGGTGCTGACTGTTGAGCCGGGAATATATATCGCATCAGGTAATAAGAATGTCGACAAAAAATGGTGGGGTATCGGTGTGCGCATTGAAGATGATGTTGCTGTGACAGCTGATGGTCATGAAGTTCTGACAGATGGTTTGCCTAAAACCGTTGAGGAAATTGAATCGTTCATGGCGGTAGCCGGATGACCCTGTGTCGTTCTGACTCCTATGATCTTGTGATTGTTGGTGCCGGCATGGTCGGCGCCAGTCTGGCCTGTATTCTGGATAGAGCAATCCTCAACAAACCTTTATCAATCCTCCTGGTAGAGTCTGCAGCAATTGACTTACAGGCCCCTCCCGCACAACCTTCGTTTGATGCCCGCAGTACAGTGTTGTCTCATGGGACTGCAACATATTTAAAAACCCTGGGACTGTGGGAAGACCTTGAACTTGATGCAGAACCGATAAGGAAAATTCATGTTTCAGATCAGGGGAATTTTGGCGCGGTGCGCATGGACAATGAAGAGCTGGATGTCGATGCTTTGGGTTATGTCATTGAAAACCGCTTACTGGGCAAAATGTTTAACCAGGCTCTTGCTTCGATGGCAAGCCTGGAACTATGCAGTGCTGTTAGTGTATCTGAGATAAAACCGCTTGCCACCGGTATGGAAGTATTGCTTGATAAGGGTGATCAACAGACCCGATTGATCACGCCTTTGGTAGTGATGGCAGAAGGTGGGCGTTCCGGACTTTGTGAAAAACTGGGTATTCACCGCGATACCGAGTCTTATCAGCAAGAAGCTGTTATTGCCAATGTTGCTTTCACTAATTCCCATGAGCATGTTGCCTATGAAAGATTTACCCCGTTCGGTCCTTTGGCCCTGTTGCCGCTGCCTGATCATGAGGGCCAGCATCGGGCGGCATTGGTATGGACGCGGTCTGATGATGAAGCAAACCTGATACTGGAGCTGTCCGAGAAAGATTTTTTAGAGCAATTAAAAAATGAATTTGGGCCCCGATTGGGAGATTTTACCAAGGTAGGCCAGCGCAATAGTTATCCCCTTAACCTGGTACAGGCTCAGGAGCAGGTTCGTCCAGGTCTTGTCCTGCTAGGAAATGTAGCGCACTCACTGCATCCAGTTGCTGGCCAGGGTTTTAACCTGGCTTTTCGGGATACCATGCACCTGGCTGCACTGCTTGTTGAAGCCACTAAAAGCGGTACATCGCTTGGTGATATAAGTTTGCTGCATAAATACCGCGATGAAACTGAGTCTGATCAAAACATGACTTCTGCCTTCAGTCATTACATGACACGGCTTTTTTCTACCAACAATATAGCAGCTGTTTGGGTGCGAAAATTTGGTTTGTTCAGCATTGATCTGGTGCTGCCTTTACGCAAAGCCTTTGCGCGCAGGGCGATGGGATTAAGTGATGCCCAGGTAAAAATTGAAGCAAGTGTCTGACAGGGCTTTAACCATTAAATGGATATTTTGAATATCGAAGAACATCTACGAACTCTGGAAGAGTTGCTGCTTCACCAGGATTTCTCATCAAGCCCGGAAGCTCTGGAAGCAATGTTGTCTGAGGAATTCAGGGAAGTAAATCCCGATGGAGAAATTATTTCCAGAGAATCAGTAGTTACCTGGCTGAAGCAAAAAGACGGGCTTGCGCGTTGGCAGTTTAGTGAATTTGAGGTGCAAAAATTAGCCCCGGGGCTTGCCCAGGCTACCTACCATGCAAAACAGAGTCATGCTGAGAAACAAAACTCCAAAGGAGCCAGGCATTGTTCACTCTGGCAACTAAACACCAAAACCAATTCCTGGCAGATGGTTTTTCACCAGTCAACACGACTCAAGTAAATATTACAAACATCACTGATTATTTTTCGTAGCTTTGACTCAAGAGCAGTCTTGGGGCGAGCTCCGCGCCCATTACATTTTCCGGCAGGTGTAACTCTCTTATTACGTCCTGTCGATTTATGAATGGAGCGTTATTCTCCAATACTTCCCTGTCTATGCAGATTGATCGATATCATTCTCTGGTAGCAGATGAGCTTCCCGCTTGCCTGAAAGTAAGGGCAAAGACATCAGATGGAGAAGCGATGGCTTTAAAACATGAGTCTTTGCTTGTCAGTGCTGTGCAGTTGCATCCTGAATCCACTCTCAGTCTGGATAATAAGATTGAAACAAAAATCATTCGCAATGTGATGAAGCAAGTTACAATGCGCGCTGCTACTTGATAAACCAATGAAGCTAGCTAACAACTTTCAGGGCACTAACATGTTTGAGCAGTTTGGATTGAATACATCACTGGAAAAAGGCCTGGCTAAAATGGGCCTGGAAAAACCCACGCCAGTACAGGTGGAAATGATCCCGGCACTTCTTGCTGGTCATGATATTCAGGCCAGCGCGATGACGGGTAGTGGTAAAAGTGCGGCCTTTCTGCTGCCATTACTGCATCAGATGCTTGAAAAGCCAGCCCCCAATACAGCCACGCGCTGTCTGGTGATCACTCCGACGCGAGAACTCGCCATACAGCTGGAGCGGCATTGCCAGGAGCTCGCAAGTTTCACAGCAATACAGTCGTTGACTATCCTGGGTGGTGAAAATTTTAAAGAGCAAAAAGCAAAGCTGAGGAAAAACCCTGAATTTGTCATCGGCACCCCGGGCCGTATTCTTGAGCATGTCCAGAGAAATTCACTGGATTTAGGTGATCTTGAATTTCTTGTCCTTGATGAGGCCGATAGAACCCTTGATATGGGCTTAAGGGATGATGTCATGGAGATTGTCAGTCATTGTCAAAGCTATCGGCAAACAGTTCTCCTTTCCGCGACATTGAATCATCAGGGTTTGGGAAAAATCTCAAAAGAAATTCAACGCACTCCCAAAAAAATAGCCATAGGTACCCATCGAAGTGCTCATGAAAATATACTGCAGGACATTATTTTGGCTGATGATGCAGCTCACAAAAAACAGTTGTGTAGTTGGCTGCTTGCAAATGAAGAGTTTCAAAAAAGTGTGGTGTTCTCCAACACCCGTGTTCATGCCGAAGAGTTGGCAGTATTTCTAATCAAGCAAGGACATAAGACTGCTTGCCTGCACGGTGAAATGTTGCAGGATGAAAGAAAACGCGTCATGAACCTGTTTCGGGAAGGTAAGGTCAGAGTATTAGTAGCCACCGACCTTGCCGCACGTGGACTGGATATTCCAGCGATAGAGCTGGTGATTAATTTTGCCATGCCTAGGTCAGGTGATGAGTATGTTCACCGTATTGGCAGGACTGGCCG
>JABIPQ010000081.1 GCA_018698975.1 Gammaproteobacteria bacterium | reverse complement strand
GCTGCGCACTTCTAAAGCAGTAGGCCCCTTAAGCGGAAATACACATTTTTATTTGCTTAATAGAAGCATGAAAACTTCGTTAAGGTTTCAATTTGGAGTGAATTGATACCGACCCAAAATCATAGATTTTGCGCGTTTAAGCCATATGACGCTATAGCATCATGAACAACATGGCTGCTTACCCTGCCCGGAGCGCCAAAAACCCGTTATCAGGAACTACAAGACAGCATTGAGCAGCCAGCCTTGGTTCTGGCCCACTCTGGCCGTTTTTCGGCAAGATGATCTTTGCCTTCCTGATAGTCATATGGAGTTCGCAGTACTTCGAGTAGTTCATTGATGGCACTGTGATCTCCCTGCTCGGATTTATCAATGGCAAGCTGGGCCAGATAATTGCGCAGAACATAAAGAGGATTCACCTGGTTCATCGCTATTTTGCGTGCTTCATCCTGGCTTTTTTCCTGTTGTAATCTTTCACTATAGCGTGCCAGCCATAAGGAAAATCCATCTCTGGCCTTATCTGAAAGCTCAGGATTGTAGAATGCAGGACTAATAGTTTTTAACGCTGTTGCTGAATCTATACTTGCTGGAATATCAGCAAGATGCCTGAAAAATAAGGTCATATCTGTTTCAGCCAAATTGAAGGTTTTGATTAAATCCAGCACCAGGGCTTCATCATCGGCATTGCTGTCTGTGAATCCCAGTTTGGATCTCATCATATCCAGCCAGCCTTTTTCATAAGCTGTTTTGTATTCCTCAAGAATCTCTTCCAGGGGCTCAGCTTCCTCCACCAGGGGATAGATAGCATTGGCAAATTGCACAAGATTCCACAAAGCAATCATCGGCTGGTTGCCAAAGCGATAGCGGCGGCCTTCGGCATCGGTAGTGTTTGGTGTCCATTCAGGATCATAATTCTCCAGCCAACCATAGGGACCGTAGTCTATGGTCAGACCCAGAACGGACATGTTGTCAGTATTCATTACGCCATGGACAAAACCCACACGCATCCAGTGAATAATCATTGTTGCGCTTAGCTGGCACACTTCACGAAACCATGCCAGGTATACAGTCTTGTCGGGTGCACTTTTACCTGGCTTGAGAAGGTGGCGAAAATTTCTGCTAATGGTGTAGTCGGCCAGTTTTTTCTGAACATCCAGCTCCTTACGCGCAGCAAAAATTTCAAAGCTGCCAAAGCGAATAAAGCTGGGAGCGACTCTGCATACAACCGCGCCGGGTTCTTTTTTTGGGTGACCATCATAAAACATATCTCTGACGACACTTTCGCCGGTGCCAATCAGGCTGAGTGCTCTGGTCGTAGGTATGCCAAGATGATGCATGGCTTCACTGCACAAAAATTCACGTACCGAAGATCTGAGCACAGCAAGTCCATCGGCCGAACGTGAATAGGGTGTTGGTCCTGCACCTTTGAGTTGTAGTGTCCAGGCATTGCCGTCAGGCGCACGCAGCTCACCTAAATTGATTGCACGACCATCGCCCAATTGGCCTGCCCAGTTTCCAAACTGATGTCCTCCATAACAACAGGAGTAAGGACGCATGGAATCGAGTAGTTCGGTGCCGCTAAACACTTGAGTGAACAGTGGCTTTTCGCAGTCGTCAGGATCAAGTCCGAGCTCCTCGGCCATTTCTCTGGAATAGGCTATCAGACTGGCATTTGGAAAGGAGTCCGGGGTGACATGGGAGTAGCAGGCTTTAGAAACCTGCCGAGTGTAATTTTCAGTAACAGGATCACCGGGCAGGGCATTGATGAAAGCAGAATCAATTTCCAGTGCTTCAAGTTTCTTCAGATCAAATACAGTATTCATAGGCGGGCTATTCTAGCTTGTCACGGACAATAGTTGAATCAGAGTTGAGTTATAGCTAAGCGATAGTTGAATGCCCGGCGCAAAAGACAGTGCGGGTGTCATGGTCAGAAGCATTACCGTACAATCACAGCAGATATTTTTTACTCTTTTTTAAGTCCGACAGTAATGTTTATCATTGATGTCAGGTCTTATGTTTAAACTTATTGTCAGGTTTTTACCATGTTGGATACCAGAGAGCTTTTACTTGAGACAGACTTTCCCCAAGTATACCGGGCAAAGCTGGAAACCTTGCAGGTCAATCTTGGGTATTTATGCAACCTGAGCTGCACCCATTGTCATGTTAATGCGGGTCCAAAGCGTACAGAGCTGATGTCCAGGGAAGTGGTTGATCTTGTGCTGGACTTTATTCGCCAGAATTCTATCAAGGTGCTTGATCTTACTGGTGGTGCTCCGGAAATGAACCCTCATTTTCGTTATCTGGTGACGCAGGCCAGAGCGATGGATGTGGAAGTAATTGACCGCTGCAATCTGATGATTTTACTTGAAAAGGGTTATGAAGACCTGGCTGAATTTCTTGCGGATCAGGGGGTCACGATTACGGCATCATTACCCTGTTATCTGGAAGAAAATGTCGAGAAACAGCGGGGCAAGGGTATTTATGATGGCAGTATAGAAGCTTTGAAAATGCTCAACAGCCTGGGTTATGGCAAACAGAAAGATTTACAGCTGAATCTGGTTTATAACCCTGTTGATTTAAACCTTCCTCCTGCTCAGGATGGACTTCAAGCCGATTACAAGCGCATCCTGAAAGAAGACTTTGATATTGTTTTCAATCAACTCTTCACTATTACCAATATGCCTATCAGTCGTTTTGGTGGCATGTTGTTGGCTAAAGGCTTGTATAACAAATATATGGGAATTCTGAGAGATAATTACTCCTCAGAGAATCTTGACACGGTTATGTGTCGTACACTGCTCAGTGTTGATTATCAGGGTTATGTTTATGATTGTGATTTCAATCAAATGTTGAAAATGCCATTGCTGGCCAGTAGTAAACCCAGGCCTCACCTGAAAGACATGTTCGATGAGAAGCTCGAGGGGCGAATGATCGCCATTGGCGAACATTGTTATGGCTGTACAGCTGGCCAGGGCAGCAGTTGTGGCGGCGCACTAAACGAATAAATCCCTTTTCCTTCAAATACATAGTTAATTTCAAAACACCCGGGTTCGAATGTCTGAGAATAAAATCACTATTATTATTCCAGTGCTCAATGATGTTGATGCGCTGAAAATACTGTTACCCCAACTGCAGCCTTGTCGTGAGCAGGGCCATGAATTGTTAGTGATTGACGCTGGTAGTTCAGATGGATCCATACCTTTTTCAAGAAATCTGGTTGATCGTATCCTGATGACAGGTGTTGGGCGTGGCAGACAAATGAATCTTGGAGCGGAAAATGCCAGTCACAGCATCCTGCTTTTCTTACATGCAGATTCCCGTATCTCTGAAAATGGCTTTGAACAACTGCTTGCGGCTATGTCTGAATCTGAAAATCACTGGGGAAGGTTTGACGTGCAACTGGATCAAGCAGGTTTTTCCTATAGTGTAATTGCAACGATGATGAATTTGCGTAGCAGGTTATCAGGGGTGGCGACTGGTGATCAGGGGATGTTTGTAAGAAGCAGGCTCTTTCATCGCGTCGGCGGGTTTCAACCAATCTCCTTGATGGAGGATATTGCCTTGAGTAAAGCATTAAGAAAACATCATAGACCTGTTTGTCTTTCGTCAAAATTAATCACTTCTGCAAGGCGTTGGGAGCAGCAAGGAATTGTGAAAACTATTTTTCTTATGTGGACTTTACGTCTGGCGTATTTTTTGGGTGCTCACCCCGATAAGTTGGCTGAAATATATTATCCTGCGGTAGCTGATAACGGTAATGGGGGAGCGGATAACTAAACCATGGCCACAACAGCAAATCGATGCCTGGTCCTGTTTGTTAGAGAGCCTGTAGCAGGGCGGGTAAAAACACGGCTGGAACCGGCGCTCGGTCTTGAAGGTGCGTTAAACTTTTACCAAAATTTACTCAAACGGCAAATCTCTCTGGTAAATATGATGCCGGATGTTAGCGCTCAGTTATGGGTGGATGGTGATTGTAAACATCCCGAGTTCAACGCTTTTTCAGGTTCCCTTTATTCACAACAGGGTACTGATATTGGCGAGCGGATGAGCTTTGCTCTTGAGCAGGCCTTAAGTGGCCATGATAGTGCGATACTTATAGGTTGTGACTGTCCGGAATTGACTGTTGAGTATTTGGATAAAGCATTCACAGTATTGGAGCAAAATAATGATGTGGTTTTTGGGCCAGCAATAGATGGCGGTTATGTATTGGTAGGTTTGCGTAAACACCACAGTGAAATTTTTAACCAGATAGAGTGGGGGAGCGCCAGAGTCATGGAACAAAGCCGATTGCGCTTGCGAGAAAACAAATTAAGCTGGAAAGAATTAGACCTGTTGCATGATATCGATGAGCCAGCTGACCTGGTTTATATAAAAGATTCCGGACTACTGCAGGATGAGTGATAGTGAAATATATGTAGGAGGGACTTCAGTCCCGAAGAATTCAAAGCTAAAAGTGGAAAGTGGAAAGGATGTAGTCTGTCATCCGGCATGACAAACTCAGCTGGCCCGATAAGTTAGTCTGACCTTGAGTTAAAAGTTCAATTTAATCTTAT
Source organism: Gammaproteobacteria bacterium (assembly GCA_018698975.1). Lineage (GTDB taxonomy): Bacteria > Pseudomonadota > Gammaproteobacteria > Pseudomonadales > Pseudohongiellaceae > Eutrophocola. The sequence goes on along the minus strand of JABIPQ010000081.1, from coordinate 15,712 downwards.
TTCTCAATAATCCTCTGGGCTGTATCTTTTTCGTCAACTGCCGTTACCACTACCTCATTAACCGTCGCCCGCTTTAGTTCGAGACTTATATTGCTGCCGCCGTTTTCAATCTGCACCAGCTTGACCAGCAGATAATCCCAGTCCAGTGCCAGCCACATTTGCGTAGAACGCTTGCTGTCTGGCCCTCTGATTTTTTCTATTTTGATAGTCCTGTAATTTCCTGAACGGGTTGAGATGAGCTCTTCTCCCAGCACTTTAAAGTGGAGATGTTCAATATTTCCTTTATCGATGACAGGAAAAAAAATGTCCTGTTTACCTGCCTGTAATTGCATACTTACTTCCAGATAAGAAGAAAGATTATCGGCTAAGCCAACTTGCAGAGGGGTTTCAATTTCATTTTTGCCATCATTATAAAGTGCAGTGCCTGCTTCCCAGTCAAAATTGATTTGACGTCTCCGTTTACCAATGCCGGTTTGTGTAAAAGAATAATCAACGGGTCGGAATTGATTGTTTTGCGGATCGCTGTCCAGAATGCTTTGCTCTGTAATAGAGCTGAGTGTTTTTCCGAGAAGTTTCAGTTTTAAAGATGTGGTCATTTCTATCTGACCATTTCCACTGAAGAATAATGACCTTTCAGCACTCGCCTTGAAACCACCATATTTTGCTTCGTATTCGGCATTAAATGGAGAGGGTGATGCGGCCAGAGTACTTTCTACAAAACAAGGCAAGAGGCTTAGTAAAAAGCATGCGAGTCCGGCTTTTAAGCGGTCCGTTGCAAGGGCTGGATAGTTTGAAGGTCTGAGTCTATTTATCGTCAAGGGTTCTTCACTCATGTTTACTTAGAAAACAAAATTCCTGGTATGTTCCCCTGAGGGATGTTTATGGTAGTGAACACATGGTTGTTCGTCCAGTTATCAGTTATGATTGCGGCCTATGAAGTGCCTTGATTTTTCAGTAAAAAATCGCTTTTCCTGCATATTAAACGGAAAATATTTTCTGTTTTTGGCCTTTTTTCTGCACGTTTTTCCAGCAAGTGTTTTTGCCGTTGAGCTGGAAGAATTGTATCAAGGATCTGTTGTTGTCGGATCCCGTGATAATGAAAGAGAACGGCAGCAGGCTTTTACCGAAGCGTTCAGACAAGTACTTATTAAAGTCACGGGTAATCCTGAAGTCTTAACAGATGCAGTTGTTAGAACAGCCCTCAGTAGTGCTGACGATTATGTAGATACCTGGTCTTATCGAAGCGTGGAAGCAGAAGAGATGGCGGAAAATGTTCAGGAGTCAGCAGCAGCAAACAACATTGAAATTAACGTAACATTCTTTGAGCCGGAGGTGTTAAGTCTGCTGGACAATGCCAACATTCCAATATGGCCAGGTAATCGACCCTACACCCTGGTTTGGCTTGTGGCTCAGGATGAACTTGGCGCGCGCCAGTTGCTAGGTTCCAGTAGCAATGATTTTCAGGACATTATTGAATTACTGGAGACGGAAGCCGATAACAGAGGCTTACCATTATTGCTGCCTATTCTGGACTTTGAAGATTTTCGTGCTGTTTCTGCTAACGATGTGTGGGAGATGGATGCTGAAAAACTGCTTTCTGCTTCACAAAGATATCAAAGTGAAGGCGTTCTGGTCATTCGTATTTTTAAAACATTGAGCGGAGATATATTTGGTAAGAGCAACTATCTTTTTCGTGACCAGGTGCTTGAGATAGAAGCTTTTGACGCCCTTATAGAGAGTTTTATTCAGGAAAGTATTGCACTGGCGACCAAAGAAATTTCGTCATACTATGCAGTCCTGTTATCGGGTACAGACAGTAGTATAGAGGTAAATCTCACGGTGGAAGGAATTGTCAGTGCAGCAGATTATGCCGCCTTGCTGGACTATGTCACCAGACTGACTGATGTGAATGATTACCAGATAGCCTCAGTAGAAAACCAGAAAATCATGTTGCGGCTTTCTACTGGTGGCCAGATAAGGCAATTAGTTGAAACAATCGCCCTGAATCGAACGCTCATGCCACTGGGTGAGTTGTTAAGAAACGACAATCAGGTTTACATGACTTATCAGTGGAATAATTAACTAGCAAAACCCATGCATTTCTCACCGCAGTTACCTTTTGATTTCTCTGTCTCGGAAAAATCCACATTTTCCAATTTTCTGGTTTCCGAAAAAAATGCTGAACTTGTTAAATTGTTGGAAAACATTGATACATTCAATGAGCACCTTGCATTCATCTGGGGAAATTCAGGTGTGGGTAAAAGTCACCTTTTACAAGCCCTTTGTCATGAACACGAATATGAAGTAAATGATGGGGATGAAGGTGAAAGTAAGGATGCAGAGCCACAAAAATTACACTGCCTGTATCTTCCCATGCAAAAAATTAAACTGTTTGGCCCCGAAGTTTTCAATAGCCTTCATCACATGGATGTTATTTGTATTGATGATTTTGATTTTATTACCGGGGATAAGGAGTGGGAAGAAAGTCTGTTTGAATTCTTTAATCGTTCCCGTGAAGAAGGGGTGAAATTATTGGTTTCAGCAAAAAATCCACCCAGAGGAGTGAGCTTTTCTTTACCGGATCTGGCCTCAAGAATGTCCTGGGGGGTGATCTATCAATTATTTGAATTGAATGATGATGAGAAGCTTTCTGCTCTTGATCGTCGTGCCAGGGAAAAACACATGCCTATGAATAATGAAGTTTTACAGTATATTTATATGCGACATTCCCGGGATTTACAGAGTTTATTGTCAGTTCTGGATAAACTGGATCAGTTGTCCCTGGCTGAAAAACGCCGACTTACTATCCCTTTTATCAAACAGGTAATGGGCTGGTAAGAGACCCCTGTTCCAGGATTCAGGCCCTTAGGGAGAAAGCACCGCCTGACATTCCTGACATTGCAGATATAAGCCATTGGGGTCGTTAAACTGGAATATAGCCTGCAGGTTCTCATTCACTGCTCTGTAGAAGTCAGCAATAACTGAGTTTGTGGTAATGCCTTCCTGTGACATGAAATGTCTTTTGCTTACAGGATTGAAAACGAAATTTATCGCAGATGTAAATGTGACACTGTTTGCCAGATCCTGGATAAGTTGTTGCCCCGGAGTCAGTGCTTGCTTGATTATCTCGGTTTCATAGCTTTCCAGTTGGGCAAGAGTCGCTGCTGAGGCTACTGCCTGCTCCAGGTTACCAATCTTGTCTACCAGTCCCAGGGTGAAGGCATCCTCACCTGACCACACTCGACCGCGGGCAAGCGCATCAGCCTCCTCAACACTCATATTTCTTGCTGTAGCTACCAGGTTGATAAAACGCCTATAACCGTCTTCCAGAGTGAGTTGCAGTATATTGTCAGCAAGGTCGGGTAATTCACGACCGACGGCAAGGGCACCGGCGAGTTCAGTAGTACCGACACCATCAGTATTGACGCCAAGTTTGCTAAAGCTTTCCTCAAAGGTCGGGTAGAGTCCGAAAATACCGATTGAACCGGTAATAGTGCTGTTGCTGGCCCAGATTTCATCAGCAGCTGTTGCTATCCAGTAGCCCCCTGAAGCGGCAACACTACCCATGGAAACCACTAATGGTTTGCCTGCGTTAACCAGTGCTTCGAGTTCGCTGCGAATAATTTCAGAGGCAAATGCGCTGCCACCAGGACTGTCGACACGCAAAACAACAGCTTTGATGCTGTCATTTTCTCTGGCCTGGCGAATCAATCCTTGCAGCGTGTCGCCGCCAATTTCTCCGGCAGTACGACGACCATCATAAATAGTGCCGCTGGCAACGATAATGCCAATTTTATTGTTACTTTGTTGCAGAGTGTTTAATTGATCATTTCTCGCAGTAAGATAGTTCTCAACATTAATATGCAGAAAGTCATCATTAACACCTGCCTGGCCAATGACTTCTTTCAGGTACTCATTAAGCTCTCCGCGATTCATCACGGAATCTACCAGGTTTCGATTTACTGCCAGTTGTGCGAAGTCGCCGCTAAATTCAGCCAGGTGAGTATCCAGGTTGCTGATCAGGTCGCTTAAAAAGCCGGGTTCAAAATCTCGGGCTTCATTGATATTGTCGATATATTGCTGCCATAAATCGCCAATCCAGTCATTGGCCGCTTCTCTGGCTTCTTCAGACATATTGTTACGCTCATAGGGCTCTACGGCAGATTTATATTCACCGACTCTGAATATATGCACATTAACTCCCAGTTTATCCAGTGCATCCCGATAGTAATATTGATAGGTGCTGAATCCTTCCAGGCCAATATTTCCCATTGTATTTAGAATAATTTCATCGGCATGCGCAGCAAGATAATACTGTCCCTGGGTGTAGTTATCGGCCACGGCGTATATTTTTTTTCCGCGCTCTCTGAATTGTTGCAGAGCGTTGCCAATTTCCTGGAGCTTGCTGAATCCGGAAGATTGCAGGTTGTTGAGTGATAACACTATGAACGAAATATCATCATCGGTGCTTGCAAAGTGGATGGCATCAAGCAGGTCCTGCAATAACACCTCGGCAGTAGCGTTATTGCCCAGCGAATCAGCCATGAGTACATTTATGGGATCAACGAAAGTAAGTTGATCAACAATAGTGCCTTCCGGATTAATGAGTAGGGCGCTACCTTGCTGGACCGTGACAGGAGGCTCACCGATAAGGGAGCCAAAAATGATCAGCAGCAGAGAAATAAAAATGAGATTCAAAATTACGGAACGTAAACCGCGATAAAGTCGAGCCAGTCCGCTAAAGAATTTTCCGAGTGTGCTGGTAGGAGTTGTCATATTAAGAGTCAATATCCGTTGTTAGTAGCGAATAGTAGCGAGTAGTGGCGGGGCGTCAGGCAGCATTTCGGGCTGCCCGGATAAAAATAATAGCTGAAAAAAACACGATGAGACAGATCAGGGTCTCTAGCAAGCCTAAAAGCATGCGCCCTGGCGTAAAGCACAGGAGTATTCCCTGTACCAGGAAAAACAAATCGACGAAGCAAAGCCATTGGATCGCGCGGGAAGAGCCTTGCAACTGTCCAGGTAGCGTCATGGCAAGAGGGATTAATTGCACAATGAGGATAATAGGATTAAAGGCATTGCTGAAAAAATTGATGATGAGAATCAGACAGAGCAATAAAACGGTGGAAACCAATACGATGCGTCCGGCGAGTTTTTTGACTTGAGTGGCTGTCATTTATTGGATGTCACTTAATGGTCATTTAGAGGTCATTGTGAGAGTTTCAGCGCCATAAAGGCGATTCGTTTACCGAAGGCCAGGCATAAAGCTTCTTCATGTTCGGAGAGTGCGCTTTCATTTGAGGGACCGGCAACATGGGATGGGCCATAGGGAGTACCTCCGCTGCTGGTTTCACTTAGAGCAGATTCGGTATAGGGCAAGCCGCAAAAGAGCATGCCATGATGTAGCAGAGGTAGCATCATCGACAGCAAAGTACTTTCCTGGCCGCCATGTAAGCTAGCCGTGGATGTAAACACGCCTGCGGGTTTGTCGACCAATGTGCCACTTAACCATTGTGCTGCCGTACCATCCAGGAAATATTTCATGGGTGCAGCCATATTGCCGAAACGTGTAGGGCTGCCTAGAGCCAGGCCACAGCAGTTGGCAAGGTCTTCTTCTGTGCAGTAAATTGCGCCTTCTGCCGGAATGGTTGCTGCAACAGCCTCGGTAACTGTGGAGACTTTGGGCACAGTACGTAGCAGGGCATTCATGCCGTCAACCGATTCAATACCACGAGCAATCAATCTGGCCATTTCGGCTACTGAGCCATGGAGTGAATAATAAAGTACAAGGATATAGGGTTTAGTCATAAGGTTATTTCTACAGCAATGTCAGAACGTTTTCAGGAGGCCTGCCCAATACCGCCTTTTCACCGGCAACAACAATCGGGCGCTCAATTAATTTGGGCTCTGTAAGCATCGCTGAAATAAGTTGCTCGTCGCTCAGCGATTTATCAGCAAGCCCGTTTACTTTGTAAGCTTCTTCAGAGGATCGAAGAAGATCTCTCGCACCAATGCCTAGTTTGATTAACAGGTTCTTGAGATCAGACTTTGAAGGTGGGTTCTCAAGATAGAGAATAATTTTTGGTGTAATGTTATTGTCCTGCAATATTTTCAGGCTTTGCCTTGATTTAGAGCACCGTGGATTGTGGTAAATTGTGATATCACTCATGTCTTGACCTGCATAAAAATGGCACAGTATAAAATGGGGCTATGGTAGTCATCCTGCTGATATTAAACAAGGCGATATGAAAACAGTAAAAGATAAAAAAAGCGATTTTTCGCAATGGATTAAACCCGAAGTAATCTGGCGTTTCCTCAATTTTGTGTTCAAGGAATCATTAGCTAATCAGGGGCTGGAAAATGCCAAGTCACTGACCTATATGTCATTGTTTGCTGTGGTGCCGTTATTGACGCTTATTCTGGCTATTCTCTCGGCATTTCCCTCTTTCCAGGTGTTTGGTAACCAAATTCAGGACATGATTTTTAATCGTTTGTTGCCTTCATCAAGCAGTGAACTGGAAGTTTATCTGTCTGATTTTTCCGAACAGGCAAAAAACCTGACATGGATTGGCGCTGTCATGTTGCTGGCAACAGCTTATTTAATGCTGGTCAATATTGAGCGCAGCTTTAACAGAATATGGAGTGTTGCCCAGCAACGTAAAGGCATTGCCAGCTTTCTGCTGTACTGGAGTGTGTTGAGTCTGAGTCCATTGCTTCTGGGTGTGGGTTTTGCTATCAGCTCCTACATCACCTCTTTTACACTTTTCGAAAAGTTTACTGAAGTGTCAGATATTGTAGGGGCTAAAAGTATGGTACTTAGTATATTTCCCGCAGTCACCACTACTATTGCTTTCACACTTCTTTATGTTGCTGTGCCTAATTGTGGTGTGCGCCTCAGGCATGCCTTAACCGGTGGTCTGGTTGTGGCGCTGTTGTTTATTATCGTTAAATGGATATTCAGCCGTTTTATTGCAACGGCAAGTTATGAATTTGTTTACGGTACTTTTGCCGCTATTCCAATCTTCCTGCTCTGGCTCTATATATGCTGGGTAGTCATTCTTTTTGGGGCCAATCTTGTTCGAGCGATACCCATTTTCCGCACACATCTCATCAAGGAGCAGATTCACCCAACACTTCTGATTATTGCCTTGTTACACAAGTTCTGGATGAATCACCGAGAAGGTAACAGTGTCCGAGTTAGGGAGTTGATTGAAAGTGACTGGCCGTTTCAGGACGATCAACTGGATAGCTGTCTGAGTATTTTGCTGGCAAAGAAAATTATCAGAGCCTGTGGAGAAAATGAATATATTCTCAACCGGGATCTTGAAGATCTTACCTTTTGGGAAATACAGGTGCTATTGCCCTGGGGAATGCCCGGACGTAAGGATTTGAAGAAGGAGCTGCCAACATCGATTGTTCAGCACTTGTCCTCTTTGCAAGAACTCAGGGAATCGTTCTCCACTGTTGAGGATATTGCCCGACAGAACTTAAATCGTTCAATAGCCGGGCTGTTTCGAAGCTGCAAAGAGGCGGGGAATGAAGTTGCAGATAAAATTGATAGCAATCAAGACTGAACTTTAATTACCTTAACAACTTATTTGCTCTGAATTTAGGGCATCTAATCTATTAGAACAGTCTTTTTAAGAAAGGCGACAATGTCGGAAACCGCGACATCCTGAGTGTCGGGCATTCCACGCTTCTTATACTCTATCTGCCCATTTTCCAGACCTCGGTCAGAAACAACCAGGCGGTGCGGAATACCTATCAATTCCATATCGGCAAATTTAACACCCGGACTGGTTTTCTTGTCTCGGTCATCCAGTAAGACATCCAGTCCTATAGCTTGCAATTGCGCATAGAGAGATTCGCTTACCGCAGTAACTTCCTCTGATTTGTGGGCATTAAGTGGAATGATGACCACATGAAAAGGCGCGATATTGTCAGGCCAGATAATTCCTTTCTCGTCATGACATTGCTCAATAGCCGCAGCCACGATGCGGCTAACACCAATGCCGTAACAACCCATTTCCATAATTGCGCTTTTGCCGTTTTCATCAAGCACTGTGGCATTCATAGCGGCGCTGTATTTATTGCCCAGTTGGAAAATATGCCCAACTTCAACACCTCGCTTGATCGATAAGGTGCCATTGCCATCAGGACTGGCATCGCCTTCCTCGACATTGCGCAGGTCTTCAACGCTTTCAATTCTGGCATCTCTTTCCCAATTGGCACCACTGTAATGGTGCCCATCCTGATTTGCGCCACACACGAAATCCGCCAAAATGGCAGCATCTCTGTCCACAATAACTTTTACAGGCGCTTTTACCGGTCCTATAGAGCCGGGATCGCAATTGATCGTTGCTCTGATCTGTTCCTCAGTGGCAAAAGTCAATGGAGATGAGACACCTGCAACTTTGGCGGCTTTTATTTCGTTGAGCTGGTGGTCACCGCGCAGTACCAGTGCAATAAGCGTTTGTTCGTCATCTTCATCATCATCGGAAAGCACTACCAAAGTTTTAACAGTGCTGGATTGTTTGACGCCAAGGAAATTACAGACATCATCAATGCTTCGGCTATCAGGGGTTGGTATAAGTGCCAGTTCTGCCGAGGAGGGTGGCCTTTCTGCCAGGGGAGCCTGGGCAGATGCCATTTCCAGGTTTGCGGCATAGTCACTTTGATCGCTAAATACGATCTCATCTTCACCTGAATCGGCGAGCACATGAAATTCATGTGACTTGTTGCCGCCAATATTGCCTGAATCCGCTTCAACAGCACGAAAACTGAAACCAAAGCGGGAGAATATATTGCTGTATGTGTCATACATCAGCTGATAAGTCTGATCCAGAGAGTCTTGATTAAGATGAAAGGAATAGGAGTCCTTCATAATGAATTCCCTTGAACGCATTACGCCAAAACGTGGGCGTCTTTCATCACGAAACTTGGTTTGAATCTGGTAGATATTCATGGGCAGCTGTTTATAGCTGTTAATTTCATTGCGCACTATGTCGGTAATAACTTCTTCATGGGTTGGACCAAGACAAAAGTCTCGATCATGTCTGTCTTTGAATCGTTGCAATTCATCGCCCATTACGTCCCAGCGGCCTGACTCTTCCCAGAGTTCGGCCGGTTGTACAACGGGCATGGATACTTCCAGGGCGCCAGAATTGTCCATTTCCTCTTTGACGATTCGAGAAACTTTCTGTAGAACTCGCAAGCCAGTGGGTAGCCAGTTATATAGACCTGATGCCAATTTACGGATCATGCCAGCCTTAAGCATTAACTGGTGACTAATGACGACTGCATCGGCGGGTGTTTCTTTGCTTGTTGCAATGAGATATTTGGATGTGCGCATATCGAATTAATACTGATTTAAGTAATGTAGGTAAATGGGTCTTGATCCAACCGGATAATCTAACGATAGACCAATAAGAAGTGAAATTAAATAGTCCAATAAATAGAAAAGCAGCCCTGAGGCTGCTTTTCCAATACTTTTGTCAGAGTATGTCTACCGGTCTATTTGTCCCGAATAGGTTAATTCTGATTTTTACAGAGCAAATTCTTTCAGTTTTTTCAGTGGAAGAACCTTAACTCGGGTAGTTGCCGGTTTCTTTGGAATATCCATGAATTCGCCAGGACGGAAGGGATTCGGAACATTCTTGCGAGCCGGACGAGCTGGTCTTTTGACCGCTTTAACTTTCAACAAACCAGGCAGAGTGAATTCACCAACACCTCTTTTCTTGATATGTCTTTCGATCAAATCACCCAGTTCATCGAGTACAGATGATACTTGTTTCCTGGTCAGTCCGGTGTTTTCCGAAATAGTATTCAGGATTTGGGTTTTAGTGTATTTGTCCTGGATTGCAGTACTTGCTTTTTTTGCGGGTGCTTTTTTAGCAGCAGGTTTCTTTGCAGCCATACTTAGGTCTCTCTTGAATTCGGTTTTGTGTGGTTATAGTTAACCCCGGTTTATCCGGGAACGTCTGATTAAAACTGTGCGATAGTTGTTTACAGAATTTTTTCTGTTTCAGTGTAGAGATTTCTCTTTACTCACTTTTCCAAAAAGGAATCAGAGCAAAAATAGTTTTTGTCCTGAGTGACGAAGCAGATTAAAAATGCTGGTATTCAGTGTACTTTCTATTTGTAAACAAAGTGTACTTTCTATTTGTAAACAATGTGCAAACAGTCGGCAAATGCACCTCTGGATATCGCACTGAATGAGTTTGTATTTATAGCGGAATAGATACTGTCGGGCAAGGGCTTTCTGTAATCTTTTGTAGAATTGCCGAACAATTTGCTGAATCATTTTTCTTTAAAAATAAATTATCAAAAAAAGCATCTTCAAAATATCCTGCCAGCACCTATCCAGGTCATTGTTGCCTGTCCAATTTAGCCTATTATTTAATGCCAGATAAAAGTGAAATGAGTTACAATACGCGGTTTTTTGTGACCCGATAAAGTGGCTATTCTAGGATAAACTTAATGCCTATTTATGAATATCATTGTGCGTCCTGTGGGGCGGACCTGGAAAAGATTCAAAAGTTCAGCGATCCTGTTTTAACAGACTGTCCGTCCTGCGGTAAAGCATCCTTAAAAAAGCTTGTTTCTGCCAGCAGTTTCCGCCTGAAAGGTTCTGGTTGGTATGAGACCGACTTCAAAACCAAGAAGAAGTCGGTAGTTGGAGAAGGCAACCCTGCTGAAAGCAAAACAACAAAAGCACCGGAAAACACTGGAAAATCAGATAAAAGTGAAAAAAGCAGTGCTAAAAAGGCTGATTAAGAGTAGTTAATTAATAAATAACAATCAAAATTAAGATAATAAACAGTTAACAGGAATATTTTATGCGAACTCATTACTGTGGCGAACTTAACGAGAGCCACATCGATCAGACAGTTTCACTTTGCGGATGGGTTCATCGTCGCCGTGACCATGGCGGCGTAATTTTTCTTGATCTGCGCGATCGGGATGGCATAACACAGATTGTTTTTGATCCTGATACAGTAGAAAGTTTTGCTACTGCAGAGCAGGTACGTAATGAATTTGTTGTCAAGGTAGTGGGCAGAGTGCGCGCACGTCCGGAAGGTACAGTTAATTCTGAAATGTCTACGGGGCAAATTGAAGTGCTGGGTAAAGAGCTGGAAATACTTAACGCTGCAGATACACCTCCTTTCCAACTCGATGAACATATGGGGGTCAGCGAAGATGTTCGCCTGCGCAATCGTTTCATTGATTTACGTCGTCCGGAAATGTTGAATCGGATGAAAATGCGTTCGCAGATTACCAGCAGCATCAGACGTTATCTTGACGAAGGGGGCTTTCTTGATATCGAGACTCCAATCCTGACTCGGGCAACTCCGGAAGGTGCCAGAGATTATCTGGTGCCTAGTCGTACCCATCCAGGCAAATTTTTTGCGCTTCCACAATCGCCTCAGTTATTCAAACAGCTATTAATGGTGTCTGGCATTGACCGCTATTATCAGATTGCCAAGTGTTTCAGGGATGAGGACTTACGAGCTGACCGTCAACCTGAATTCACTCAAATTGATATGGAAACCTCCTTCATGGATGAGGATGAAGTGATGGCAATCTCGGAAACAATGATCCGCGAGGTGTTTACTAAACATTTGGGCGTTGAGTTAGCAGAGTTTCCTCGCATGACTCATGAAGAAGCGGTGCGTAAATATGGTATAGATCGACCTGATCTGCGTATCTCGATGCAACTGGTAGATATTGCAGACCTGATGAAAGAAGTGGAGTTCAAGGTGTTCAATGCACCAGCCAATGATCCTGCCAGCAGGGTAGTTGTCCTCAAGGTTGATGGCGGTGCGACTCTCTCCCGTAAACAAATTGATGAATATACCGAGTTTGTTGCAATTTATGGTGCCAGGGGCCTCGCCTGGATCAAGGTTAATGATATAGATGCCGGACTGGAAGGTTTGCAATCTCCAATCCTGAAATTTATGCCGGAAGAAATCGTACAGAAGTTACTGGAAAGAACTGAGGCAAAAACTGGCGATATTCTTTTCTTTGGTGCGGATAAAGCCTCCATCGTCAATGAAGCCATTGGTGCACTGAGAGTACGCCTGGGCGAAGATCTGGATATGCTTGAGTGCGAATGGGCACCAGTGTGGGTAGTGGACTTCCCGATGTTTGAATTTGATGAAAAAGAAGGCAGTTATACTTCTGTGCATCACCCTTTTACAGCACCTTCCTGCTCACCTGAAGAGCTGGCAGAGAATCCAGGCACCGCCTTGTCGCGCGCTTATGACATGGTGCTCAACGGGACTGAATTGGGTGGTGGTTCTATTCGTATCAATAAGCCTGAAATGCAAAAAGCAGTCTTTACCGTACTGGGTATTAGCCCGGAAGAGGCGGAAGAGAAATTTGGCTTCCTGTTGAATGGGCTCAGATATGGTTGCCCACCTCATGGTGGCATCGCTTTTGGTCTGGACCGTCTGGTGATGATGATGACTGGTACACAGTCGATCAGGGATGTTATAGCGTTTCCAAAAACTCAATCAGCCAGCTGCCTGCTTACCAATGCGCCAGGTGAAGTCAATAATAAGCAATTACGTGAGTTGAATATCCGCTTGCGAGAACAAGCCAAACCATCGGCAACCCCGCAAGAGGGTGCATAAGACCCTTGCCTGGCTGGGTTTTGTTAAACTAGCTAATAATTGTATTAATTATTACCGGGGAACCAAAGAAGGGTGGCAGTGGTGGGTCATGGTAAATGGACAAATATCAAGCATCGCAAGGCAGGATGCGAAGCGCGGAAAAGTTTTACCAGGCTAATACGTAAACTTACTGTTGTAGCAAATCACTAAGACCAGACAGGGGAATTGATGAGTGTCATTCTAGGCATTGACCCGGGTTCACGCATTTGTGGCTATGGACTCATCAAAGTCAAAGGTAATACCCTGGAATATATTTCCAGTGGCGTCATCAAAATGGGGACATGCTCATTTCCTGAACGTCTGCATACCATTTTCACCGATATTTCCGAAATTATTGCTGAATACGAGCCTGATGCTGCTGCCATAGAAGAAGTTTTTATGGGCAAAAATGCTTCTTCTGCATTAAAGCTGGGCCAGGCCAGGGGGGCAGCAATCGTTGCCTGTACACGATTCGAAATCCCTGTCGCTGAATATGCAGCAAGGACGGTTAAACTTGCATTGGTTGGCAAAGGTCAGGCTGAAAAAAACCAGGTACAACACATGGTAAAGTCCCTGCTTGGACTTTCAAGAGTGCCGGCTGAAGATGCAGCCGATGCACTTGCCATTGCTGTATGTCATGCTAATACGGAAAAGACTCTGATTCGTATGGCTGGTACAAAACCCGGGCGACGTGGCAGACTGATGGTGAAAGATTAACCCGATACTTTTAATTGTAATTCAGAGATTCATAACACGGCATGATAGGAAGAATAAGCGGCATATTGCTTGAAAAAGAAGATCAACAGGCATTGATTGATGTTCAGGGTGTTGCCTATGAAGTTGATGTGCCCCTGAATACTTTTTTTAATCTGCCTCACCCGGGGAGTGGTATTACGCTTCATACCCATTTTGTTGTGCGCGAAGATGCCCAGTTATTATTTGGCTTTCTGGAAGAAAAAGAACGCAGTCTGTTTCGAATTTTGATTAGAATCAATGGTGTTGGACCCAAATTGGCTCTTGCCATGTTATCGGGTATGGAAGTGAATGAATTTGTTCGATGTGTTCAACATGATGACGTTGGGGCACTGGTAAAATTACCAGGGGTTGGCAAGAAAACCGCTGAAAGGCTTATTATTGAAGTAAAAGATAAGCTTAAAACATGGCAGGGGCGGGAAGAGTTGCCCGCATCTGCAGGTGCCAAAACAGGACATGGAAGCAGTATAGAAGAAGCAGAAACAGCGCTAATCTCTCTGGGCTATAAGCCACAGGAAGCAAGTCGAGCAGTGATAGCTGCAGTAAAAGTTCTTGAAGAAAGTGGGCAGGAAGCAGGCAGTGAAAACCTGATCAGAACAGCCCTGAAAAATATGTCCTGAATAATGTCTGAAAACCGGAAAACTGAAGCTAAAAAATGCGTGAAGAAGATCGAATAATAACTGCCAGCGACTCTACCAGCGAAACTGCCAGCGAAGATATCCAGGAAAATGCTATACGTCCTGCAAAGCTGGCGGATTATATTGGCCAGGAAGTTGTCAAAGAACAGATGGAAATATTTATTAGCGCTGCCCGCAAAAGGGGAGAAGCGCTGGATCATACTCTGGTATTTGGTCCACCTGGACTTGGTAAAACAACGCTTTCTCATATTATTGCCAATGAAATGGGTGTTGCATTAAAAAGCACAGCCGGGCCGGTTCTGGAAAAAGCAGGTGATCTCGCCGCTATGCTGACCAATCTCGAGGAAGGGGATGTTCTTTTTATTGATGAAATTCACCGGCTGAGCCCTGCAATAGAGGAAATCCTTTATCCGGCAATGGAGGATTATCAGCTTGACATAATGATAGGCGAAGGGCCATCAGCACGTTCATTGAAGCTCGAACTGCCTCCTTTTACACTTGTCGGGGCAACCACTCGAGCGGGCCTGCTGACGTCTCCATTAAGGGATCGCTTTGGTATCGTCCAGCGTCTTGAGTTTTACTCGATGAAGGAATTAAGCAAGATTGTTAAACGCTCGGCATCAATTATGGACATTGCCTGTGATGATGACGGAGCCTCAGAAATTGCCCGTCGTGCCAGAGGGACGCCTCGAATTGCGAATCGTCTGTTACGCAGAGTCCGCGACTATTCCGAGGTCAAAGGAGATGGAACCATTGCCGGGGAAATCGCAGAAACTGCTTTGGACATGCTGAGTATCGACAAGAATGGTTTTGATCATATGGATCGACGCTTGTTAATGACGATGATTGAAAAGTTTGATGGCGGACCTGTAGGTGTTGATAGTATTGCTACAGCCATAAGTGAAGAAAGAGGCACAGTTGAAGATATTCTTGAGCCATATTTGATCCAGCAAGGGTTTATCCAAAGAACACCACGCGGCCGAATAGTGACACAATTTGCCTATCGCCATTTCGGTCTGAACCCGGATACAGCACCGGAAGACTTGTTTGAAGCTACAGCGACTGACTCGAACAGCAAATGATTGCGCGGCAACATATCTGTAAAAGAGTTCGGGAAAAAGAGTGTGGAATTTTGAATAGTATGAAGGAATTACGTGAAATAAGAGGTATCAGATGAGTGAATCACTGAGTTTATGGAACCTGATTTTAAATGCCAGCTGGCTGGCTCAATTGGTCATGTTGAGTCTTTTTCTGATTTCTGTGATGTCGTGGGTCATCATTGTGCAGAAGTGGATAATTATTGCTGATGCAGAAAAAGAATTGTCGAGCTTTGAAAAACGCTTCTGGTCAGGAATGGATCTTAGCCAGTTGTATCGGGATGGTTCTTCCAAACAAAAAAGCAACACCAGTATGATTGGCATGGAAAATCTGTTTCGCTCCGGGTTCAAGGAGTTTACCCGTTTGCGTCAGCAACCCGGGATTGATTCAGATGCAGTCATGGAAGGGGCACAGCGAGCGATGCGTGTTGCTCTGGCCAGGGAAGAGAAAGTTCTGGAAAGACATCTCCCGGTACTTGCAACTGTGGCCTCAGTTTCAGTTTATCTTGGCCTGTTCGGGACGGTGTGGGGAATTATGAATACCTTTGTCAGCCTGGCTAATCAGAGTCAG
>JABIPQ010000080.1 GCA_018698975.1 Gammaproteobacteria bacterium | reverse complement strand
TTCTAGAATCAGCTTCTGTAAAAGTTAAAAAAGGGCCTTCAGGCCCTTTTTTATTGGAAAAATTATGGTCTTCTGGAAAGATCAGTATAGACCAGCCCGGTAAAGCGCTCCGGGGTGATGGCGCCAGCTGCACGGGCTTCATCAAAATCAGCAGTAGGCCTGGCGGCCAGCACTTGCTCCAATGTCATTCCCTGATCAATCATCGCCTGAATGCGCCGACTGACCTCGGCAAACATATCCAGCTGTGCTGTCATTTCCACTCGTGGCACCAGAGGTCCCAGATGTCCGGCAATAAGCCGGGTATCTGCATCGGTCATTTCCAGAACCAGCCTTGCGGCTCGCGTCATGCCATCAACACTGCCGCCATCATCGATACCGATATTGGGATAACGCAAATTCGAAGGAATATCCCCTACATGCAGGATATTGGCATTTTTTAGATAGATCATGGAGTCATGGTCGGTGTGGGCAGACTCTGGCCAGAAGATAGAAATTTCCTCATCGTTCAAATACAAAGTCATGGAGTCTTTGTAGGTTAACACCGGGAGATTACCGGCCCCCAATGCCTGCAGGCGCGGCAGTATATTTTCCTGTCCGATTACCCTGGCACCAAGTGCTGCCATAGCATCATTGCCAGCAGTATGATCGCCATGCATATGGGTATTAACCAGATATTTAATCGGCGCATCACTAATGGCGCGAATTGCCGCCACCAGTTTGTCGTGCATGGGAGCATACATGGAATCAACAATAAAGATGCCATCGTCTCCTGATACCACCAACACATTCCCCTGCGCCGGACCGCCCATCAGAATATGCACATTGCTTTCAAGCTCAACTGTTCTGATTTCAATAGCATCAAAATCAAGTCCGCCCTGGGCCATGACTGAAAAGGGAAACACACAGAAGACGAAACTGATTACTTTAATAAATTCTTTCATTGGTTTTTTCATAACTAAATTTTCCTGAAGAAACACCTTTATACCCCTGAACACCAAGCCCGACAAATAGATAAATATTGGCGTAAAAAACCAGCGAACATCCCTCACCCAATAAAGCTCAAAAGTTTGTAGGAGGGGCTTCAGCCCCGAAGAATTTGTAACTAAAGCTGTTCCCTTAATGGGCGAGCGCAGTAGCTACTGCTCATCCCTGCATTAAAACCTGAACGTATAATTATATTTAAGGGAAAAGTCGCCGTTGATTGAGTTAAATTCATTATCCTTATCCAGATCCAGCATACCCCAGTTAAGCACAAGAAAAGCTTCCCTTCCCGCCTCAGGAATCCAGCGCATGCGGCTGTTAATTCCGATTCCTTCCGAAACATTGTCGTACTGAATACGATTGGACCAGCTTATTTCCGGGGTAAAATTAATCAGGGAATCAAAAGAAATTTGTCGTACGGTAAAATTACCTTCTGGCAGTTGTATCTCATTTTCCGCCACATCCATGCCCAGGTTATAGCGATTACTGGGCTGCCAGTTCACTCCCACACTGCGCTGGAAATTGTTGCCGCCAAAATAGTCACCCCAGGTCATGCGGATATTGCCTGACAGGCGGCGGCGCCCTGCAAAACTCAGACGCGCAGAGCCCTGGGTAAAGGCATAATCCCCTGGCGGAATCACGATATTCCCGCTGCCAGTGCTGGAGCGGTAAATCGTGAAATTCCTGTCCAGTACTTCCCGTGTCCTGATAACGGCCACAGACACCGTATCCCCGACATTGTTGTTGGCATTGGCGCGAATGTCCTTCACTTCGGAAATTACCTGGCCAGTGGCCAGATCACTGTTGCGATAAGTATCTGCACCGGCATAAACCGAACGCACATAATTTCCTGTCGGTAGAAAATGGCGAAAACCAATGTCAGCGGAATGATCTTCAATGCCGGTCTGATTAACAAAACCAAGAGCCGGGTTGAAATTGTCTTCAATACGTTTATAGCGGTAGCCACCGCGCCAGCCTGCCGTATTTGGCGAACTGATACCAAAGCCCCATGAGGCGTCGTCACCACTGATGCCATCGGTATCAGTCTGCTGATACCACACTTCGCCCTCAACGACTTTATTGCCAGGCAAGC
The DNA here is from genome assembly GCA_018698975.1 of Gammaproteobacteria bacterium. Lineage (GTDB taxonomy): Bacteria > Pseudomonadota > Gammaproteobacteria > Pseudomonadales > Pseudohongiellaceae > Eutrophocola. The sequence continues at coordinate 35,086 of JABIPQ010000080.1, read as the reverse complement.
GCGAATTCCTGTAACGAAAATCTGCACCCACCAGATTATTATCAACATTGGACCGGGGATCGCCACTGGTAGCAATCACCCCTAGCAGGGATTCGTTCAATACATTCAATGCAGCGCGTCCTACAAAAACCGTCTGGGCATCAATTCCCGATACTTCATCTTCGTCCTGGTTAACTACCAGAGTACCCACATCCCAATCGCCAACCCGACCACTAAGCTTCGCCCCGACATTAATATCCACTGGCTGCCCCCCGGGGCTGAGTCCGATACGACGCGAGAAAAATGGGCGCCCGTTTTGCAGCGCGGATCGGGGCAAGGCATCATTACCCTCTTCATTAAAATTGGCGCCAACACCAATGCGACCAAACTGAAAAATGTCAGCATCACGAATAAAGAAATCACGCTGCTCAGGAAAGAAAAGATTGAAGCGGGTAAGGTTAACCTGACGTGTATCCACTTCAGTGGCAGAAAAATCAGTGTTGATGGTAAGAGCCGCATTAAGCTGGGGAGTAATTTTATAAAACAAATCTATTTGCGGCTCCAGTACTTCATCTTCATAACCGCCGGGTCCAAACACACGCTCTTTACGCATGACAAGATAGGGCACCACGTCCAGCCCCAGTCCCTGTTGCAAACCTTCCAGTCCAGTAGCCGTTCCTGCGATACTGGGGTTGAGCAGGCGGTTGCGACTTACCCAGGCAATTTCTTCTGCGTTGCGGCGGATGGTACGGCGAAAATTAATGCCCCATTCTGTGTTACCGGGATCAAAGGATAAGCTCTGAAAAGGGATGCGGATTTCTGTTACCCAGCCCTGATCGTCAATACTGGATTCAGCCTGCCAGATACCACTCCAGTTGCGATCAACCCCGGACACATTCTGATAAATGCCTTCCACCCTGACGCCATTGGCATTGATTTCAAAAATAAAACCACTGCGCCGATCAAGGTAGGGATCCAGCATCAGATTAAAGCTGTCGTCATTGGGCAAGCCCTGCCCCTGGAGCAGGACATTGGCAGTTATCAGGGAGGGATCTTCCTCAAACATGCGCGCCCCTATGTAAAGCGCATCCTCGGTATAAAAAATACGGACTTCAGTTTTTTGACTGGGCGGGGAATATTCAAAGGGTGACATCTGATGAAAATCTGAAACAAGGGCCGCCCGCTCCCAGACAGAATCATCAAGACGACCGTCAATTTGCAAGTCTGCAGGCAAGGCCGGAATGAACACACTTTTTCCGCCGGTAAGCCCGCCAATGGGAGGTGGTTCACCTTCCTGGGCCAACACCTGAAATACTGTCAGACCGAACAACACCAATATGGCCAGGCAACTCCGGAAACTTGTCTGAGAAACACACTCAATCATTATTATTCTTAAACCCCATTAGCTTTTAGTAGCTGTACTATTTAGCACAGCTGCTATTTAAAAGGCCTACTATAAAAGTAAAAGATGGAATGAATATGAATCCGCAAAGAGCGGAAAGCAATGGCAGCTGTTACTGGTATTTACACGGTTTATCAGCATATACTTTTGCCATCAAAAAGCAGAAAGATTCTACTTTAGCAAAGTATAGAAGCACCTATTTTTTAGCGTAAATTTTAACATAACCTTTAAATCTGATAAGGAATATCATGCCAGGTCATATAACACTAATTCTAAAGTACGGCTTTACTTTTATAAGCGCTTTTTTATTGAGCGCGTCAGCACTTGCAGCAAGCTTGCATGGCCAGGTGCTTGATCAGAACAACAATCCCTTATCTCAGGTTCAGGTGATTTTTGACCGTGACGAAGCGGCCACTGGCGCCAGTGTGGTGACTGTCTTTACTAACGCAGAGGGTATGTTTTCTTTTCCCGGAGACTATGCAGATGCACTTGCTGATGCCCTGCCGGTTTCTGCTCGAGCACTGGGCTATGAGCAGGTTTCCAGAGACATTAGCGCTACCGTTTCAGACTCAGTTTTTGAGCTGACTTTTGTCATGGCAGCCACAAGTAATCAGGCTGAAGTAGCTCCCGCATCCGCCTGGCTGGGACGTATCGAAAATCGGCAAGTGAAATCCAGCTTCATCCTCAATTGCGTTGATTGCCATCAGGTACCTGCCCCTGAGGTCCGTGCCTATGCTGGCATTATTGCCAACCTGGATGCCCCGGATCCCCTTCAGGCACGCACCCGGGGCTGGGATGCACTGGTTAAATACATGAATTATCTGTCAACCTGGGAGTTTGCCCGCGGCAGCGGGTCTGATCAGGTGGTTGATCCTGATGGCGCCACAGACGGTGCCTATTATGTGGGTAATGTCCCTCAGGTTGTGAATACCCTGGCCGAACACTTTAATGACGCGATGGATACTATTTCTGGATACGACTGGGGTGCTCCTGTCATTGCCAATGACAACACGGTGATCTGGGAATATGAAGTCCCCCATCCCAATGCCATTCGTGAAGCCTTGATGCTCGGTGATCCTGCTCAACTCTGGCTGGCTGATGTTGCTTCAAACAATATGATTGTGGTTGATGTGGCAAGCGGGGAGCAGACCCTGCAGGATGTGCCCACTAACGGCATCCTCATGGGTCCTCATTCCCTGCATCGCGGTGCCGACGATTCCTTGTGGGTAACGCCACTGTTTAACAGCATTATCGGGCATAAGGATATGGCGACAGGACAATGGGAAACCTGGCAATTAAAAACCAATGACGGCAGAAGCCCGGGTATTCATGATCTCAGCTTTGGCTGGGAACATGAATTGCTTAGCGATGAGCGTGGACGCATCTGGTTTTCAGACATCGGTAATAACGCGGTGGGCTATTTTGAACCCAATGAAGGCAATGCCGACATCTGGACAGCACCGGCGTCACCCGGCCGTGAAGATTTTGCACCTGCCATGTACGGATTGATCATGAATGATGAGCATGACGAAGTCTGGTACAGCCAGTTAAGAAACGGCACCATTGGTGGCTTTGACATAAGCCGCGAAGAATATATCGGGCCTTTTCAGCTGCCTGACCCCAATGCCGGCCCACGCCGCATTACCATTACTGAAGATGACATGATGTATGTCGCCCTGTATGGCTCTGGTCAGTTGCTTGAGTTTGATATCAACAGCCGAGAAACCGTGGGCATCTATGATTTACCCGATATTGCTTCTGCACCTTATGCCGCCACCTGGGATCCGGTACGTAAAGTGGTCTGGATTCCAACCGCCAACGGCGATGTAATTTACCGCTTTGATCCAGCAACAAAAGAATATGGCGTACTGCCAATGCCGCGCACCCAGGCCTTTATGCGCATGCTGGATATCGATGAAGACACCGGAGTATTGATAGCGTCGTATTCGAATATTGTGGAAATAGTTCAGGGGCCAAGGATGGCACTGATTATTGACCCCGGTGACAACGCCTACCCTGAGAAATTCACACTGGCGAACCCGTAAAAAAGAAGCCGAAACATGCAGGTAAATCGGGAAGGCTTTGCCTTCCATTGGCGGATGACGGCCTGTGGCCTTTTCCGCCCTACCTGCTTCTTTCAAATCACCATAGGGCGGAAAAGCGCAGCGTCATCCGCCAATGGGGAACGCAGTTACCTAATAAAGCCCAACTTCTGGTAGCGTCACGAGCGAAACTCAGGCGAGGCAAAATTATTTTTTGAAACCGGGCGCATACAGTTGTATGTAACCGGTTCAAAAAATAATTTTAACGAAGCATGGGCGAGCGCAGTAGCTATTACTCTCTGGATGAAAGGAATTTTTTATAACTTAAAGACTTTGGTTGCCACATCCTGATAAAACATCTTCTTATGCTCATCTGACATATCCATATTATCCATATCAGTCACTTCCTGTTTTACATATTGATACGGATAGTCCATGGCATACATCACGCGATCGAGACCAATCTGTTGCTGGGCAAATTTAATCGCCGGTTCCCAGGCCATGCCGCTGCTGGTGATAGTGACATGCTCTTTCAGATAATCGCTGACTTTTTTCTGCAAGGGTTTCAACGTCTCGTAACGATGCGATGAAACCTGTGCGTTGTGCATGAAATCCAATCTATACATCCAATACGGCAAGGCTTCACCCATGTGACCAATAATCATTTGCAGTTTCGGGAAGCGGTCAAATACCCCGGCCGTAATAATACGCAGCATATGCATACCGGTTTCCGCACCAAAACCAAAAATAGCGCCATCCAGACCGACTTCCAGCATCGGTTCAATCATGTTTTTTGGCGGCGTAGTGGGGTGTAGATAAATTGGCATGTCCATCGCTTCAGCAGCTTCAAAAATAGGCCAGAATTTTGGGTCGCTCAGGTATTCCCCAAAGGTGTGGGAATTATTAATGATTCCCCGAAAGCCTAAATTCTTGCAACGCTCCAATTCCAGTGCCGCCAGTTCAGGTGCTTGCGGTGCGATAGCACATAAGCCTGCATAGCGATCGGGATGTCGATCAATCGCCTCTTTCAGCATGTCATTACTGTCCCTGGCGAGAGTTACTGCTGTGTCCCGGTCAAAAACCTGAACCCCTGGCGAAGTCAGGGAAAGAATGGCGAAATCGATGCCCGCCGCGTCCATATCGGCTATCCGCTCATCATCCAGGTCTGCCAGTTTTCTCCTGACTGTCGCCGGTCGTGGCTCCATAGACGAACCGTAAAAACCCCATAAACTGTCAAACCCGGGATCATCATAGGTCTTGCTGTTATAAAGATCTGCATACATCTTTAGCAATTCCTCGGGAGCCCACGCCTCTTCCGTAGCAATGCGTTTGTATTTGTCACTAAAAGGGATAAGGTCTTGGTCTGCCATGGAAATACCTTTAAATCTGGAGTGAGTTAACTTAGTCGGAGCAAGAGTATAGCGAATTAATTTTACTCAGACTCCCTTTTGGGTGATCATTACGCCCCTTTTTAGCGTATCAGCACAGTCAATTTTATTCGCAGGAGCAAACCGTGGCACAAGCAGAACAACTGAACACCAATCCCCTGGCACATTATCCGGAATTACAGCTTTTTATTGCAGGGGAGTGGGTGTCAAAAGGCGACAGAAAAAGTGAAGATGTTCTGAACCCTGCCACTGGTGAGGTGCTTGGAGAATTACCCCATGCCACAGAAGCTGATCTGGATCGCGCCCTTGCTGCGGCTGAGGAAGGCTTTAAGGTATGGCGCGACAAGTTACCTGAAGAACGTAGTGCCGTGCTCAGAAAAGCAGCAGCATTAATGCGGGAAAGAGAAGAACAGATCACCACAGCGGCTTCTCTGGAGTCCGGCAAACCCATCATGCAGTCGCGTATGGAACTCAAAATGTCGACGGAAGTACTGGAATGGTATGCCGAGGAAGGACGCCGCGCCTATGGTCGTGTCCTGACCCAGCGCCAACCTGGTTCACGTATGTATGTGGTGAAAGAGCCTGTGGGTCCTGTGGCAGCTTTTGCCCCGTGGAACTTCCCGCAAGGAAATCCAGCCAGAAAAATGGGAGCATCACTAGCTGCGGGCTGCTCGTGTGTATTCAAACCAGCAGAAGAAACGCCGGCAACAGGACTGTTAATGGCTAAATGCTTGCAGGATGCCGGACTGCCAGATGGCGTGTTATCCGTGGTCTATGGCGTGCCTCATGTGATTTCTACTTACTTGCTGAGTTCACCCATAATTCGCAAAATGTCTTTCACCGGCTCTGTCCCTGTAGGCAAAGCCCTGATGAAACTGGCCGCCGACAATATGATCCGCACCACCATGGAACTTGGTGGTCATGCACCGGTTCTGGTTTTTGAGGATGCTGATCTGGAAAGTACACTCGACATGGCAGTGGCTGCCAAATTCCGTAATGCCGGCCAGGTCTGTGTATCACCGACACGATTCTATGTACATGAATCCCTGCATGCCCGCTTTGTTGAAGGCTTTACTGCCCGGGTAAATAAAATTGTCGTTGGCAACGGTCTCGATGAAAATACACAAATGGGCCCACTCATCCATTCCCGTCGTCGTGATGCTATTAGCGATCTGGTTGATGATGCAGTGAAAAACGGTGCCACACTGAACACCGGTGGCGAAGCCATTGAAGGTCCGGGTAATTTTTACAAGCCCACAGTCCTTTCCGATATTCCCTTAAGTGCACGCATCATGAACGAAGAACCTTTCGGACCTGTTGCACTAATAAATTCATTCAATGACTTTGATGCAGCAATGAAAGAAGCCAATCGTCTGCCTTTCGGTCTGGCGGCATTTGCCTTCACTGAAAACACGCGACGCGTTAATCAATTAGGCGAGCAACTGGAAGCCGGCATGATAGGTATTAACAGTTTCGGGATTTCTGTCCCTGAATCACCCTTTGGCGGAATCAAGGAAAGTGGTCATGGTTCCGAAGAAGGTATTGAAGGGCTGGAAGCTTGTCTGGTGACAAAATTCATTACCGAAGTGTAATGGAGGTTGCGATAAAACTGGCGCTGACTTTAGACTTAAGTAAGTAATACAACATCGAATTGTTACACTGACATCTTGATTAAAAAAACGCGAGGTAACTATGCAATTTCTTGTCACAGCCATGGATTTTACCGATAGTGATGCGCTAGCACGGCGTATGCAACATCGTGAGACACACCTGAAAAACGTCTCGCAAATGATTGCTGATGGAAAGTTTCTAATGGGCGGCGCAATTCTTGATGATGACGAGGCTATGATTGGCTCAGCATTAATTCTTGATTTTCCTGACCGTCAAAGTCTTGAGGAGCACCTGGCAAAGGATCCTTATATTGACGGCAAAGTCTGGGATAAGATTGAAATTAAAGCGATTAAACTTGTTCCAACTGATTAAGGCTGGCTAAAAATATTTTCAGCTTCCTGGGGTCAACACTAGTATGAAAACAGGAAGCGCCTTTCTCTCCCTCCTCTTACTATTACTCTGGAATGCTGCAGCTCTGGCTCAGCCTCCTGTAACTTCAAGCAACGATCCCTATACACAGGCGCAATACCTTGATCTGATAAACAGCTATGTTGAAAAAACTGTCAATATTTATGACGGTAGCTGGGCCTATACATATATAACCGACGACAAACTGGACATGGAAAAGCTGGCACGTCGTGTCGATCCCTCAAAATCCTTTTTACAAAGTGACCAGATAATCTCGATAAATGGTAGCCCTCCATCTCTCGAGCGTCAGTCAAGGCATGAGCGTCGCATGCAGAGGCGCCTGCAAAGACGCCAGAATACCAAGCGCTCAATAGTCGAAGAAGAAAGAGCAAGGGAAGGCAGTGAAAAGGAACGTTTCCTGGCTATGATAATTCCAGAGTCTTTGCACCTTGTTAAACAGGAGGGCTATATACATACGCTGGAATTCAAGGGCATGGAAGATGATCGAAAAAACATCTATAAACACTTGATTGGCACACTGGTTCTGGACACAAAAAATGAATTTATACGTGAGCTTCAGGTAAGAATTACACAGCCCTTTTCTCCATTCTTTATTATGCGCATCCATAGCGGCTTCTTTTCCCTTCGCTTTGCACTAAATAATGAGGGGCTTCCCATACAATCTGATGCAACATGGCAGCTGGACGGGCATATACTGTATTTGAGAGATCTGGACAGGAATGAAGAATTGAACTGGTTTGATATCGAAAAAGTGATACCACATGAAGAGCAGCAAAGAGTACTCAGTCAATAAGCACTTATCGACTGTTTAAGTCTTTTTACATACCGGTTTAGGAGTCTTTCACACTTGTATTGGCATGCCTGTGAATTACATCGGCGAGAAAAGCCTGAAATGGCATCCCTGCTGCCAAAGCCAATGCCTCCAGGGTACTGATATCTTCATTACGAAGACGAATATTCACACGATTACTGCGTTGTAGAGGATTCAGCTCAAACCTGGACGGAAGATCATTTAACAGGGAAAAATCTACTTCCCCGACAAGCACTGGATTCTTTACTGCCTTACTGAGATTTAAAGTACCCATCATTTTCTCCTTAAGTCTCTAACCAAATTTGACCGAACTGATCAAAGTAAATTAGTTGCTGACCTTGGAGATATCCTATCCCAGTTGTGCAAAGGGGGTTGGTGACTCAGTTCGCATTTTCCCGGGAGTTCTTAGTGACTCAGTTCGCATTTTTCCCAATAGGCTGACAAGCACTTAAATACTAGGATTTGGGGAAACTCTCCTGAAACAGGCGTTTCTGCTCTTCGGTGGCCTCAGTCTGATACTTTTCTTTCCAGTCTGCATAAGGCATGCCATAGACCAAAGCGCGGGCTGACTCATAATCCACGTTCTCTCCATTTTCTGCCGCGGCGGCAACATACCATTTGGACAAACAGTTCCTGCAGAAACCCGCCAGATTCATCAGATCAATATTCTGCGCATCTTTTCTTGAATCCAGATGTTCAAGTAATCTTCTGAATACCGCCGCTTCTATTTCAGTTTCAGTTTTGGTGTCCATACATCTATCCTTTTTTATTTTTTAACTTTTAACTTTTAACTTTTAACTTTCACTTTTAACTCAGGTTGTACGTGATTGATCAGGGGTTCTGCGAACCCCATGGCGGATATCGGCCTGCGGCCTTCTTCCTCCCTACTTCCCACTTTCCACTTTCCACTTTTTATCCACCGGCCAATTTTACTTTATGTCCCATGTTTTCAAGTTCCGGTTTAATTTTCTCACGCACATCACCCTGAATTTCAATGATGCTATTTTTTACCGTGCCACCAGTCCCGCAAATCTGTTTCAGACGTTTACCCAGCGCTTTTAATTCAGCTTCACTGCCTTGCACACCATTTACCAGAGTAACGCCCTTCCCTTTGCGTCCTTTGGTTTCTCGGGACAAACGAATGATCCCGTCACCTTCCGAATTTAATTTACCCTTCTTGCACTGGCAGGCATTCACAGAATATCCACACCCCGGGCAAAGTTTTCCTGTTTCGGTCGAATACACTGGCCTGGAATTTTTCATTTAACTTTTAACTTTTAACTTTGAATTCATTCGGGGTTGAAACCCCTCCTACATACTATTGGTTATCGGGTGCCCTTCGGACACCATGTCGGATAACGCTGCGCTCTTCCAACCTGTTTATCATCTATAAAATCTTACCAACACCAACTTTAAACTGAACAGTGGAATTTACCTGTAGGTAATTACGGAATCTTTCCACTTTTAACTTGTACCTTGTAGCTTGTAACTTTGTTAAACCGGATTATCAATATCAATAAAACAATGCGTAAGATCCAACTCGCTGGCAAGGTACTCGCCAACTGCCTGAACACCATAGCGTTCAGTGGCATGATGACCTGCAGCAAAGAAATGCAAGCCGGTTTCCCGGGCAAAATGCACAGTTTGTTCTGAAACCTCCCCGGTGAGATACGCATCCACTCCAGCTTCCTGGGCCATTTCTATATAACTCTGCGCAGAGCCTGTGCACCAGGCAATCTTCTCAATCACCCTGGCTTTCCCGGGAATATGCAAAGGTTCCCTGCCAAGTTTGTCATTGATACGTACTAACAGCTCATCCCCACTGCAAGGCTCTTCCAAATACCCCCAAACTCCGACCCGACTTTTATTTAAAGGATCAAGGTCAGCTTCAGTTTTAAAGCCAAGTTTCATCCCAAGCTGCGCGTTATTGCCAAGACTTGAATGAGCATCCAGCGGTAAGTGATAGGCAAATAAATTAAGCTCATTATCCAGTAGAGTTTTCAACCTGGCTTTCCTGATCCCTGTTACTGTTGGATCTTCACCACGCCAGAAATAACCATGATGCACAAGAATGGCATCTGCCCCCATTTTAATGGCAGCGTCAATAAGCGCCTGACTGGCGGTGACCCCGGTAACAAGAAGACCGATAGAAGACTTCCCTTCTACTTGCAGACCATTAGGCGAGTAATCGCGATAATCATCGGGTTTTAACAGGGCATTCAGGGTGGCTTGTAAATCAGCCAAGGCAACTGGCATGTCTTGTTTCTCCAAACTCCAATAGTACTTTTTGTGTTTTGTCTGGCCAGTATCCTGTGACACAAGCGCTTTTACGTTATACTTACGGGTCCACAATCATAACAAAGACCTTAGGGACTCTCTATTTATAAAGAGCCGCTAAAGGCTTTCTATTAAGGCCGCTAAAGGCTTTTTATTAGGACCGCTGCAGGCTCTTTATTAGGACCGCTGTAGGCTCTTCATTAATAAGACTCTGGGAAAGAGCCGAACATTCACTGTGGTAGCTGATGGCACTATGAACAGGATAATCAATTTTATAATCTGGCCTGCTGTATCTGGACTTGTGTTCGGCTTTGTCCTGTTACAACTTCCCCGACTGGCTGAATATATACCTGGTCTGGAAGGCTATCTGCCAAAAGAAAGTATTCAGCAAATTACCACAAATTCTTTTTCTTATTCCGACGCTTTTTCCAAGACTGCGCCTGCTGTAGTCAGTGTTAACTCAACGGCAGATATTTCACGTCGTGCTGACGAGCAAATATTTAGCCCTTTCCGCAGACCAATCCTGCTTTACGATGAAAGCACCAGCCTGGGTTCTGGCGTCATCATTTCGCCAGATGGCTACATAATCACCAGTTTTCATATCTTCGAGATTAACGGTGCCGATATCTATGAATCATCATTACCTGAAATTACTGTAACGCTTTATAACGGCCAAACCATGGAAGCTCGCCCAATCATTTTCGACAGGGAAAATGACCTGGCCCTGTTAAAAGTCGATGCAACTGATCTGTCATACCTTACTGCAGCCGAAGAAAGCTCCATGGATGCCGGAGACATTGTGCTTGCCATTGGCAATCCGAGAAATATCGGCCAATCAGTGACCCTGGGCATTATCAGCGCTTTACTCAAAACGGAAGACAGTTATGTCATCCAGACTGATGCCGCCATCAACCCCGGGAGTTCCGGTGGTGCCTTGATTGATGTGGACGGCAAACTTATTGGCATCAACTCAACTATTGTGACTGAATCGGGCGGATCAGAAGGCATCAGTTTCGCTGTCCCGGCGAGCAAGGCTTTTGAATTGATGCAGGACTATCTTGAAAGGGGGCCAGGCGGCTATCTTGGTGTGGATGGCGAATTTGTTTCCCGCATGTTCAGCCGCATGTTTCTGGATAGTGATGCAGAGGGAATGTGGGTGGAAGAGCTGTCTGCAAATGGCCCCGCCGACAATGCCGGCCTGAAACCCAATGATATTATTCTTTCCCTGGCTGATATAGAAATCATCAGCCAGGAAGCAGCAATATACGCGGTCCAAACGACATACAATATGAACCCTGGTGAAACGGTGGTTGCAAGAGTTTATCGAGAGGGAGAAATCATAACACTCCCGATTGTGCTTGGCGTTGGGGAAGCGATTATCTGGTTGACCGATAATAAGCCCTTACTCGATCCGTCTCCCTTCAGTAACAACCTGCTACGTTAATCACTACCCTGCTTTTTATTTCTGAACTCTGCTGCCCGGGCATGAGCAATAAGCCCTTCAGCATTAGCCAGCACGGAAGCGGTCTCTGCCAATTCTCTGGCTGCACTCTCTGAACAATTAATTATCGAAGAACGTTTCTGAAAGTCATAAACACCCAGCGCCGATGAAAATCGGGCTGTTCCGGAAGTTGGCAAAACATGACTGGGGCCAGCACAATAATCGCCAAGAGATTCGGAGGTGTACCTGCCGAGAAAAATAGCCCCGGCATGTTTGATATCTGCCATCAGCGATTGGGGATCCTCCACCGACAATTCCACATGTTCCGGTGCAATTAAATTGCATACCTCGGCGGCATCCTTCAGGTTCTCCACATCAATCAGTAAACCTCTGGATTCAAGAGACGCTTTGATAATGTCCCGACGCGGCATTTCAGGCAGTAACTTTTCAATGCTGCGTTTCACTTCTTCTACATAAGCCGAGTCGGTACTGACCAGAATCGATTGCGCATCTTCATCATGTTCTGCCTGGGAAAACAGATCCATGGCTATCCAGTCAGGATCAGTTTTCCCATCACAAATCACCAGAATTTCAGAAGGCCCCGCGACCATATCAATACCTACCTGACCAAAAACTGCCTTCTTGGCAGTGGCCACGTAAATATTGCCCGGCCCGACAATCTTGTCCACACGAGGAATAGTGTCAGTACCATAGGCCAGGGCTGCGATCGCCTGGGCACCGCCTACGGTAAACACACGGTCTACCTTGGCCATTGCCAGAGCTGCCAGTACCAGAGGATTTTTTTCTCCGCCCGGGGTTGGGAGGGTTGCAATGATCTCCTGGACGCCTGCAACACGCGCAGGAATCGCATCCATAAGAACAGTAGAGGGGTAGGATGCTTTGCCGCCCGGGACATACATACCTACCTTGTCGATAGGTGATACTTTCTGGCCATACACAGAACCATCAGGATCTGTATATTGCCAGGAATCCTGTTTTTGCTTTTCATGGTAACGGCGAATACGGTCGCTGGCTTTTTCCAGGGCGATGGTCTGCTCCGGGCTAATCTGCTTCAGGCTTTCCTGTAATTCATCCTGGCTAATTTCCAGCCCCTGAATTGAATTTTCTTTCAGGCCATCCAGCTTATTTGTCCACTCCAGAACTGCCGCATCACCGCGGGTTCTGACATCGGCAATAATGCGACTGACCGACTCCTGTACAGTTTGATCAGAAATACTGTCCCAGGCCAGGGCCTTGTCCAGTTCGGTGCGGAATGACGCATCCCGAAAATTCAGCCGTTGTATTGTGACAGTCATTGCTATGCTCTTTTAAATTTCAACTGTGCTTCTTTCGGGGTTAAAACCCCTCCTACAAGCACCTAAACACACGATGCGAGAACGGTTTCAAGCGCGAAGAATGCAGCACCTTTCCTTCGGGACTTAAGTCCCTCCTACAAATCTTTATCCGCAACTGCTTTTGCCAGGCGTTCCAGCAGAGACTGCACACGATCGTGCTTTATTTTCATGGAGGCTTTGTTGACTATCACCCGGGTACTTACGTCAGCAATAAATTCACGTGGCTCCAGACCATTAGCGACAAGAGTTTTACCGGTGTCCACAATATCCACAATGCAATCGGCAAGCCCCATAATAGGAGCCAACTCAAGAGCACCATTTAGCTTGATGATATCCACCTGACGCCCTTGTTCCGAAAAATAGTTTTTGGCGATATTGACGAACTTGCTGGCCACTCGCAAACGTTTCGGGGTTTGCGTCTGATTAATTGGCGCAGCGGTCATCAAGCGACATGTAGCAAGCTTTAAATCAAGAGGCTCATAATATCCTTCGGAGCCATTTTCCATCAGGATATCCTTGCCGGTAATGCCGATATCAGCGCTACCCAGCTCAACATAGGTCGGGACATCCGAGCCTCGTATTACCATCAACTGAACATCTTCCAGATTGCTGTCAAAAATCAGTTTGCGACTGCTGTTGATATCTTCGGCAGGAATAATCCCTGCTACTTCCAGCAGTGGTAATACTTCGTCAAGGATACGACCCTTGGTAAGGGCTATAACAAGTTTATTGTCACTCATCACTCTTCTCGAAAAACGGGTCTCAGGAAGGAAGGCGCTTAATTTTTGCGCCAAGCAGCTGAAGCTTTTCCTCAATACATTCGTAGCCACGGTCGATATGATAAATTCGATCCACGGTAGTTTGATCTTCTGCCACAAGGCCGGCAATGATCAGACTTGCTGAAGCACGCAGGTCTGTGGCCATCACTGGCGCTCCTTTCAACGAGTCTTTGCCATTAACCAAAACTGTGTTGCCTTCTACTTTCATGTCTGCGCCCATACGTATCATTTCATGGACATGCATAAATCGATTTTCAAATACTGTTTCGGTGATAGTCCCTGAGCCTTCTGCCACTGCATTAAGCGCTGTAAACTGCGCCTGCATATCAGTAGGAAATGCAGGATACGGGGCGGTAGTTAAAGATACTGCCTTTGGACGATTGTCCTTCATATCCAGTGAAATCCAGTCCTCACCTATTTCAAGATGAGCACCTGCTTCCTCAAGCTTACTCAGTACCGCCTCAAGGATTGAAGGTCGAGTATCCTTTACCTTGATTTTGCCTCGCGTAGCAGCGACGGCAATCAGGTAAGTGCCGGTTTCAATTCTGTCTGGCATCACCGAATATTCACAGCCGTGTAATTTTTTCACCCCATTAATGGTAATCGTATCTGTGCCTTCACCGGTAATCTCCGCACCCATAGCCCTGAGGCATCTGGCAAGATCCACAACTTCCGGCTCTCTTGCTGCATTTTCAATCACTGTCTCACCATCTGCCAGTGCAGCGGCCATCATGACATTTTCGGTACCGGTCACTGTCACCAGGTCCATAAAAATATGCGCACCTTTGAGACGACCATTAGTTCTGGCCTTGATATAACCATTTTCAACGGTGACATCTGCCCCCATACGCTTTAATGCTGATAAATGGAGATTGACCGGCCTGCTACCAATAGCACAACCACCCGGCAAGGCAACTTCAGCTTCTCCGTAGTGGGCAAGCATAGGACCCAGTACCAGAATCGAAGCCCGCATGGTTTTTACCAAATCGTAAGGCGCACTGAAGTGCCTGATAGGCTCGCTACAAATTTCAACGCCCAGCTTTTCACCCACAGTGGATTCAACCCCCATACAGCCAAGGAGCTCTAACATGGTAGTAATGTCATACAAATGCGGCAGGTTGCTGACTTTTAAAATATCTGTAGTCAACAGGGCCGATGCCAGAATAGGCAAGGCCGAGTTTTTAGCGCCTGCTATACGTATTTCGCCCTTGAGCGGAACACCACCGTGTATTTCCAGTTTATCCACTTGTTCTCCAAGGCATATGCCGGCCAGTTATTTGCCAGTCTTTATGCTTTCTGCGACTAGTGTCGCGATTTAGTCCAGCACCCGCAAAATCATGGGGAATTTCGGTTCACAGGCCTGATATTCGGGCGACATTCTAACAAGATTCACCATAGGTCGCTGTATTAATTTAGACATCGTCATGGTGCCTGAAACCAGCCCTGCCAAAAGTCATAATATCAGGCAGAAACGGGGCCTTTGCCTGGCAAAAAAAACAAGGCTCCTGCCAGGAAAACAAGGCCCCTGCCAGGAAATAAAAAAGGCCCCTGCTGGAGCCCTTGACTAATAATCCTTGCCTTCCAACCTGAATTAACTTCCAGCGCTGGCTTGCTCTCCCCTGGTCAATAGCTGCATGTTTATGGCATGTATCTCGCCACTGGCAATATGAGGATTCAGGACACGATAAACTGACTGTTGACGCTTGACGGCATTAAGTCCTTCAAAGGTATCGGATATGACTCGAACCTGGTAACTGCCGCCTTCTCCTGCGGCGGTAATGCTGGCATCGTTAAATTCTTCTGCCAACAGGTTTTCAATTTCTTCTTTGCCAAATGCCATAACGCTTCTCTGATTAATGATCTGTTAGTTAATGATCTATCAATTAATGATATATGTTATTACTGTTCGATTTGCCAGAGATCGATTACTTTGTCGATCTCAAATTCATTGCGATTCATCAGGTTATCAAACCGGGAATAGTACTGACGGCGCAGATTAACACCTTCGACATAGAGGTTACGAAGTTTCCAGCTGCGCTCATCATTTAAAAACATCGTGTACTGCACTTCTATCCGATCACCATCATCACCCAGTATCGACATGCGAACATTGCTTGAGCGTTCCGGATTACTGGATTGCTGGGTATTTTCAAGAATTTCATATTCCACTCCCCCATATTCAGCAAGAGCGCTACCGTAAAACTCTACCAGTGAGGCACGAAAGACCACAGCAAAACGATCCAACTGCTCTGCACTGGCCCCATTGGGCCCCTGACCATACTTTGCCATTACGCCACGTGCTACTTCTCGAAAATCCACAAATTCAGCAAGGGCACTTTCAACATTATCAAAGTAAGAGTTTCGATCTGACTCATATAGAGGCTTGATCTGCTCCATTTTCGAAAGCAAACCGCTAATGTATAGATCAACAGCCTCTTCGGCAGTCATTTCCTGAGCCGCCATGGAAGAAAAAGACAAGGCGGCAGATCCTGCAAAAAAACCTACTACCATGACCATCCGGCGCAAGTAATTCATGATTTCACTCCAATGTTATAAGGTGTTTTATAAACAGGTTTAAAAGCAGTTCTGCTGGATCCCATGTAAACTACAGGTACTAATAACCCTGTTCTTATCGAAACTACCATTAAACTGACGCTAAACCCTGCATACCGGGAATACCAAGAATAAATAAGGCGGTAATAAACTGCTATTAAAAGAACGGTTTTTAGTAAATTAATTTCAGCTTAGGTACCAGTAAATGCAGTATTTTAACTCAAACTCACTCTGAAAAAAATTAAGTTTACGCAAAGCGTATAAGATAAATGCTTACTTGATTATTCAGGATAGTCTTGCCATATTGTCACCAGATTTTACATCGGATAACTGAAGATAATTTTAAGTTATCCAGGAATTAAACATGGGAATTTTTACAGCCGCAATCTACATTGTGTTTGGATTTGCGGGACTCATCTGGAGCGCAGACCGTTTTGTTCTGGGCGCCTCAACTACTGCAAAAAATCTGGGCGTATCTCCGCTTGTCATAGGGCTGACTATCGTTGCCTTTGGGACATCCGCGCCTGAAATTTTCACGTCTGCCACGGCGTCTTTGCAGGGATCTCCAAATATCGCAGTGGGTAATGCTCTGGGATCCAATATCGCTAACCTCGGTATTGTTCTGGCCATCACTGTGCTCCTGCATCCCATTGACATCCCCTTATCCCTGCTCAAAAAAGAGATTCCTGCCCTGCTGCTGGTATCAGGGCTTTGTTTTGTCATATTTGCTGATTTAACGCTGAATAAATACGACGGATTATTGTTACTGGTTGTTCTGGCGACCTTTGCCTGGCGCCTGTTCAGAAACATGACAATGCTGGAAAAAGAACACATCGTTCAGGAAGATGACCTTATCAATGCAGAAGAAGTAACTGAATATATTGCCGATATCTCCACACAAAAAGCCATGGGGCTACTACTCTTTGGCCTTGTACTGCTCGTCATCAGCTCCAATATTCTGGTGGTGGGAGCGCGCAGTATTGCCACAACTCTCGGCGTCAGCGAACTGGTTATCGGGCTAACGGTGATGGCAGTGGGAACCAGCTTGCCCGAACTGGCCACATCAATTACCAGCGCTTTTAAAGGCCATTATGATCTGGTGTTGGGTAATATTATTGGCTCTAACATAATGAACATCCTGCTGGTGCTGCCTGTCCCGGCATTTCTATCCCCTTTCGTCATTGCACCTGTTGTACTCACCAGAGACTATGCCATGATGATGCTTATCACCCTGGGCTGTACCTTCTTTTTGTTTATGCGCTCTCGCCAGAATAAAAAAATCGGTCGCCTGGCCGGTACAGTTTTATTGGCTATGTATATCGCTTACACTGCAAGCCTGATTATTGGTTAGATAGGGCAACGTGATTCTGTTATGGATAAATCTGCGCTAAAAAAAAGCGCCCTTCGAACAATTGAGCTTGAACTTTCTGCTGTGGCCAGCCTGCCAGAACGGATTGATGACAGTTTTTTCAGTGCCTGCGAATTAATCCTGAATTGCCAGGGCCGAATCATTGTCATGGGCATGGGAAAATCGGGCCATATCGCCAACAAGATAGCTGCCACACTGGCCAGTACCGGAACACCCGCGCACTTTGTCCATCCTGCAGAAGCTAGTCATGGTGATATTGGCATGGTCACTGCTCAGGATATTGTCATTGCCATTTCCAACTCAGGCACCACGGCAGAGATCGAAACCATATTGCCCGTGCTTAAAAGGAAAGGTGTCCCTCTCATCTCACTCACCGGCAACCCCGGGTCATTGCTGGCCCGTGAGGCTTCAGCCAACCTCGATGCAAGTGTGGAACAGGAAGCATGCCCTCTTGGTCTGGCACCTACTACCAGCACTACAGCCGCCCTTGTCATGGGCGATGCCCTGGCCATGGCCTTGCTGGAAGCACGCGGCTTTACCGCTGAAGATTTTGCCTTTTCTCATCCTGGCGGCAACCTTGGGCGACGCCTGTTATTGAAAGTTAGCGACATCATGCACACTGGAAACGACATTCCCCGTGTCAGTGAAGATACTTCAGTCAGGGACTCTCTACTGGAAATTTCTGCAAAAAAACTCGGTATGACAACCATATCAAACAGTCAGGGCGAAATTTGCGGAGTTTTCACCGATGGAGATTTACGCCGCTTTCTGGATGGTAGCCAGGATATAAAAGACACCTGTATTAAAGACGTAATGACAAACACCTTTAAATCCATTTCCGGTAATTCTCTGGCCTCAGAGGCTGCCAAAATAATGCAGGATAACGAAATTTACACACTGCTGGTGATCGACGACAAAGAAAGCTTTCATGGTATCGTCACCATGCATGATCTGCTGAAAGCAAATGTCGTTTGACGGGAAATTGAGAAAGGGTGTTGGCATAAATGAGTAATCAGAACCACATAAACACACTGGCCGCGGACATCAAGTTGCTGGTTCTGGATGTCGACGGCGTGATGACTGATGGCAAGTTATATTTTTCCAACAATGGCGAAGAAATCAAAGCATTCAATACAATGGATGGCCTGGGATTAAAAATGCTGCAGAATGCAGGCATAAAAGTCGCCCTGATTACCGGACGACAATCAGAAATAGTCGCCGTTCGCGCGAAAAACCTGGGTATTAAACATGTCTATCAAGGCCGGGATGATAAATTAAATATCCTTGAAGAATTACTCAACACACTTGGAATGGAATATTCCCAGGTCGCCTATGCCGGAGATGATCTGCCGGACCTTGCCTGCATCACGCAAGTTAAAATGGGCATTACTGTGCCGAATGGTCATTTCCTGGTAAAGGATGCTGCTGATGCAATCACTTCACGAGAAGGAGGCAATGGCGCCGTCCGTGAAATTTGTGACTGGATCTTGCAGGCACAGGAAAAATTTGATGATGCCGTCAGCCCTTTTCTCTAAATAAGAGCCTAATTTACCGGCATGAATACCACCTTATCAAAATCCGCCAGGAACAAACCCGAACCTGGCAAAACCAATCTCAGGAATCACTTTCTGGCTATTTTTCTGTTATCGGGAATCATGTATTACTTACTTGATTCTGCCACCGATGAAGAAATTCTTGATATCACCCGCTTACTTGATCTGCAGTCACAAGATTATGATTATTTCATGGCAAATGTGGATACCGTTCACTATACCGCTGATGGAGTCAGCGATTATCGTTTCCAGGCGGTTCGTGTTACACATTTTCCAAACCCGGAATACAGCATTATTGAAGCTCCTCATTTTATGCTTTACGGCGAAGATAACGCAGCATGGGAAATAAATTCCGGCAGTGGCAGAATTGAGCTGGATACACAGCGTAATCAGGAACGACTGGAATTGAATGAAAATGTTATTATCAGCGGCATCGCTGCAGATGGTTCCCCAATCAATATATATACTGACTCACTGACCATCTATCCTGAAGAAAAAAGCATGAGTTCACAAAGTAACGTATTATTCGAAGCTGACGGCTTTTCTTCAACAAGCACTGGCATTAATGCAGATCTCAATATCAATGTTTTCAGACAACTGGCTAATGGACAACTGCAATATGACAATGAGTAGATATGCTTTTTTGTTAAAACAGTTTTACAAGCTCTCTGTATTTTTATTGACGGCCACTTCTTTCCTGGCTGAAGTTCAGGCACTGCCAGAAGATGCCGAGCAACCCATTCTGGGGACATATGACAATAGCCTGCTACTGCTGGATGAAGGTAAACAGGTATTTTATGGAAGCCCGCAAACACCTGCGGAAATTACCCAGGGCACACTTAAAATCTCTGGCCAGGAAATCACCATTGAGCGTATTGATGGTCAGGTAAAAAAAATCACCGTCATCGGTTCGCCCGCACAATTTCAACAACAGCCTGCAATTGAACAGGCCATCGTTACTGCCGAGGCTACTACCATAATTCTGGATTATGATTCCCAGCATTTGTCTGTGGATGAAAATGCAAGATTCTCCCAGGGCAATGATCTGATGACCGGTTGCCATATTGATTACTATTTGGAAAGCAAACAACTTTCTGCACCTTCGTGCGAAAATGGTGAACAAGGCAAATACCTTATTTCTCCGAAGAACGGTCAGTAGAGCACGCAATGAAATCCCTTAGAGCTGTACACCTGGCCAAATCCTACAAGGGCAGGAAGGTCGTTTCAGATACTTCCATCGAAGTGCATAGCGGAGAGATTATCGGACTGCTTGGCCCTAACGGGGCAGGTAAAACCACTTCTTTTTATATGATCATTGGTCTTATCCAGGCCGACCATGGCAGCGTTTTTATTGATAATGAAGATATATCCCGGGCGCCAATGCATGAGCGTGCCAGAAAAGGACTTGGTTATTTGCCCCAGGAAGCCTCCATCTTCAGAAAACTCACGGTCAAAGACAATATTCTGGCCATTCTGGAAACCCGGCCCGAACTCAGCAAGGCGCAACGGGAGGAAAAAGCCCTGAGCCTGATGCATGAGTTCCATATTGAGCACATCGCAAATACTCAAGGGATGAGCTTGTCAGGTGGCGAAAGGCGTCGCGCTGAAATTGCCAGGGCTTTGGCTACAGATCCTGCTTTCATTCTGCTTGACGAGCCTTTTGCAGGCGTAGACCCGATTTCGGTAAATGACATCAAACAGATTATTCGCAATCTGAGCGAAAGAGGCATAGGCATTCTGGTGACTGACCATAACGTTAGAGAGACCCTGGATATCTGCCAGAAAGCTTACATTGTTAACGAAGGTTCCATTCTCGCCTCTGGCAGTCCTGATGAGATCCTTAATAATCAACAGGTTAAAGATGTTTATCTCGGACATCAGTTTAAACTGTAGAGATTCTACCCATTCAATGCTCTCGTTTTATTCACCGTTGAAACTGGCATCACAGGCCTTATCACCCAAAACCTGCCAATTATGGCTCGTTTTTGACCTGTTTTTGATCTGTTCTTGATCAGATGCAATAATCATTCCCGATATCAGGAATTCCTGTCCCCTAACCCCGAAATTTGCTATTCTTGCGCCCCTGATCCGGGCACTAAATATCCCTGATCACTTGTAAAGTTGCCTGCATTCAGGCACCCAGGATGAGTCTTTCATGCAGGATAAGTCTTTATAGTATGAAGCTATCACTCCAGATAAAAATGGGTCAGCAGCTCACCATGACCCCACAGTTGCAACAGGCTATACGTTTGCTGCAACTTTCTACGCTGGATCTGCAACAGGAAATTCAGGAAGCCCTGGAGTCCAACCCTCTTCTTGAAGTCGATGATTCTTCGGATTCAGCAGAATCCTCAGAGTCAAAAGGTGAGAATGACTTCGATCAAAATGAAGAGTTTTCCTCCGTTACAGAAGCAAAAAAGTCAGACATTGATCAGGATCCTAATGCTGAATTCGCCAGTGAAGATAATTGGGATGACAAGAATATTCCCACTGATTTATCAGTAGACAGTAGCTGGGAGGATGTTTATACCAATACCACTCTGCCCTCTGCGGCACCTGTTCCAGATGGCGGAGATTTCGACTTCGAGTCCCGCAACAGTAAGAGCGGCACTCTCCAGGATCATCTCAACTGGCAGCTAAACCTGACGCACATGTCAGACGGTGACAGACTTATCGCCATGGCAATTATAGATGCCATAGACCCTAATGGCCTGCTGACTGTGACTATAGAATCCATTCATGCCTCTCTGATCAAGGAACTGGACATAGATGAAGAAGAAGTCACCGCTGTACTCCATCTCATTCAGCAATTTGACCCGGTTGGTGTTGGCTATAGGGATTTAAAAGAATGCCTGGGGATACAGCTAAAGCATATCGATACCGGCTTGCCCTGCATTGAAACAACAAGCAAGGTGATCAACGATTATCTGCCACAGTTAGCCAGTCATGATTACAGCCACATCCTCAAAGCACTAAAAATCAAAGAACCGGAATTAAAGGAAGCTCTAAAAATCATCCTGAGCCTGAATCCCAAGCCGGGCTCAGAAATCACTCCTTCAGACACCACCTATGTGGTACCCGATGTTTTTGTAAGTAAGAAAAATGGACACTGGGTTGCAGAGCTGAATCCGGAAACCGCTCCGAAAATTCGTGTAAACCCTGAATACGCCATGCTCGCTAATGGCAAAAGCTCAGAAGCAGATAATACTTTTATCAAGGAAAATCTCCAGGAAGCACGCTGGTTTATTAAAAGTCTGCATAGCAGAAATGAAACCTTGATGAAGGTTTCCAATAAAATTGTAGAACACCAGAAAGGTTTTCTGAATTATGGTGACGAAGCGATGAAACCGCTGGTTTTACATGATATTGCTGAAGCGGTTGGCATGCATGAATCAACAATTTCGCGGGTGACAACTCAAAAATATATGCACACACCGCGCGGCATATTTGAATTAAAATACTTTTTCTCCAGCCATGTCGGTACTGAAGGCGGTGGCGAATGTTCTTCCACTGCTATCAGGGCATTGATCAAAAAACTGGTCGCTGCTGAAAACCCTCAGAAACCATTAAGCGACAGCAAAATCACCCAGGTGCTATCAGACCAGGGCATCAATATAGCCCGACGCACAATAGCAAAGTACCGGGAATCGTTGTCCATCGCGCCTTCGAACGAGAGAAAAAGACTGTTATAAATTATTGGATTTAGAAAACTTACGCCTAACTAGAATGAAGTAAAAATAATAAAGAGATTAAAGAGATATGGAACTTAATACAATTCTATCCCCTGACCTGACCTTTTGTAATATCCAGGGAGTCAGCAAAAAACGATTACTGGAAACAAGTGCTGAGCTCATAGCTGAGAAAGTCACTTCAGTGGACGCCAACCAGATTTATAACGCATTGATTGCCCGTGAACAATTAGGCAGCACCGGCCTGGGTAATGGCATCGCCATACCCCATTGCCGGGTTCCCAAATGTGAAAGCACAATCGGTTGCTTGATCAAACTGGAAAAACCCATTGATTTCGATGCCATTGATGGCAAACCGGTTGATTTACTTTTTTATTTACTGGTTCCTGAAAACACTATTGAAGGTCATCTTGATGTTTTACGTAATCTGGCAGAACGCTTTAACAATAATGAATATTGTTCCAATTTAAGAGGCTGTAACGGCAACGCTGAGCTCTTTGCTGCTGCAACAGCAGAGATAACCCAGCCAGACGACGAAACAGAGTAAGAATTAATAAAGGTAAAAATGAATAAAACTTATTGTTATCAGTGGGCTGGCTGTTAAGTAACGGCAGAAATGGATGAAACTTATTGTTATCAGTGGAAGGTCTGGTTCAGGTAAAAGTACCTGTCTTCATGTATTGGAAGATATCGGTTACTACTGTGTTGATAATTTGCCTGCGAGCATGCTGGGCACCCTCACTGAAAGAGTCAGTAAAGATTTACACCCTGAATTCCAGGAGGTTGCTGTCAGCATAGATGCCAGAAATATTTCAGAAGACCTGGAAAAATTCCCTGACATTTTTAAACAACTAGATAGCAGTACAATTGAGCGCCAGATTATATTTCTCGATGCCGATGACAATACCTTGCTAAAGCGTTTTAGTGAAACGCGTCGCAAGCATCCACTGACCAGTGAAAATCTTGGACTCCTTGAGGCTATTAAAAAGGAAAAGCAGCTGCTTTCTCCGATAATTTCATTGGCAAACCTGACAATCGATACCAGCTCACTGTCCCTGCATCAGCTTCGTGATATCGTCAAAAATCGTGTAACAACACATGATGCTGCGGGCATGGCTGTACAATTCCAGTCCTTTGGCTTTAAAAATGGCGTGCCTGTTGATGCAGATATTGTATTTGATGTTCGATGTTTACCTAACCCTTACTGGGTCATCCAGTTACGCAGCCTGAATGGGCTTAACAAAGAGGTTATTGACTATCTGGAGTCGCAACAGGAAGTTCAGGAAATGTATAATGATATCAAAGACTTTCTTGTGCGCTGGCTGCCCAGATTTGAAGCAAATAACAGAAGCTATATTACAATTGCCATTGGCTGTACTGGCGGACAACACAGATCTGTTTTTATTTGTGAAAAACTTAAAAAGCATTTCACCAGTGAAAAACTAAACATACAGGTCCGGCATAAAGAGATCAGCTGATCCTGAAAATAATAATCAAAAAGACAGTAAGCAGTTTATGATTGAATCACCGATAACAATAAAAAACCGAACAGGGCTGCATGCTCGCGCAGCTGCAAAACTTGTAGAAACCATCAGCAGTTTTTCCAGTACCGTTGAAATTAGTAATGGAGCTAAAACCGTTGATGGAAAAAGCATCTTATCAGTCATGTTATTAGCAGCTTCGCCTGGCACCGAACTGATGTTGATCATTAATGGCAATGATGAGACCGAAGTACTACAGGCAATTAAGGCGCTGGTTGAAAATAATTTCGGAGAAGATGCTCACGTTGAATAAACTCTAACAACATAAGATTGATGCTTTCTCATTCCAAAGTAGTCTGGCGGTTATAGACGCGGATCATCTTATTAATTGAAGTAAAAATGGTAGGTTTTTTCCATGCTGGAAACCAACGACAAAAGCATTCAGACACAGGAGCAACTACAAGAGCTGGGTTCAGCACTTGATAGCGGCGCCTTCGTACGTGTCCGACGCATGCTTAATGCATTACCAGCAGCAACTATTGCCCATCTACTTGAATCCTCTCCTCATAATGCTCGCGAAGTACTCTGGCAATTAGTAGAAAAAACCAATGAAGGTGAAGTCCTTAATTTCCTGAACGAAGATATCCAGGCAGATTTTCTTGGTAAGTTGAGCCCGGAGGAAGTCGCTTCGATGACTGAAGGTCTGGAGACGGATGATATTGCCGATATCCTTCAGCAATTACCGGAAAAGGTGATTAACCAGGTTCTGCTCGCCATGGATGAGCTGGATCGCAATCGTCTTGAAACGGTACTGTCCTACCAGGAAGACACTGCCGGTGGCCTGCTCAACACTGACACCATTACTGTGCGACCAAGTCATACTCTTGATGTAGTACTTCGCTACCTGCGTCGTCATAATGAAATTCCCCTTATGACAGATAAGCTTATTGTGGTTAATCGGGAAGATCACCTTGTAGGCATTCTCCCTCTACGCAAACTTCTGGTCTCCGACCCCAATGACACTGTCGATCAGGTAATGATCACCGACTATGATGCCATTCCAGTCTCGATGAGCGCCAATGAAGTAGCCCGATTATTTGAACGTATGGACCTGGTCTCCGCGCCAGTCGTGGATGAAGACGGCAAACTACTGGGAAGGATTACCATTGATGACGTGGTGGATGTTATCCGCGACGATGCAGATCACTCCCTTATGGGTATGGCTGGTCTGGATGAAGAAGAAGACACCTTTGCCCCTGTACTAAAAACC
Organism: Gammaproteobacteria bacterium; assembly: GCA_018698975.1. Taxonomy (GTDB): domain Bacteria; phylum Pseudomonadota; class Gammaproteobacteria; order Pseudomonadales; family Pseudohongiellaceae; genus Eutrophocola. The sequence goes on along the minus strand of JABIPQ010000080.1, from coordinate 9,657 downwards.
AGCAAACGCCGGGCCCTCTGGCTGGGTATCAATCTGCTCACCGCTTTTATCGCAGCGTCAGTAATCAGCCAGTTTTCAGAAACAATTGATAAGGTAGTTGCTCTGGCGGTACTGATGACAATCGTAGCCAGCATGGGAGGGGTCGCTGGCAACCAGACGTTGACGCTGGTGATCAGGAGTATGGCACTTGGGCAGATTGGTAAAACCAATGCCGGCTGGCTAATGAATCGAGAACTCAAGGTAGCCTTACTCAATGGTATTCTGTGGGCAGTGGTTGCGGCCATAGTCGCCGCCCTGTGGTTTTCCGATATTACTCTGGGGTATATATTTGCAGGAGCCATGATTATCAATCTGCTCACTGCAGCTCTTGCTGGCGCCTACCTGCCAATGCTGTTGAAGTCACTCAAAATTGACCCTGCCCTGGCGGGCGGAGTAGCCCTCACCACAATCACCGACGTGGTGGGATTTTTATCCTTTCTTGGCCTGGCCACGATTTTTTACTAAACAGATACTTAAGTCATGATCGAGCAAAACGCAGACGAACTGGAAGCATCACTGGAAGAAGAAATCAGTAAAACCCGGCGTAAAAAAGAAATGCTGGCATTACAGGACCTCGGCAAGAAACTCACCCAAATACCAAATAACTTGCTGGAAAAATGTAAGTTGACTGAAACCCTGCTGCAAGCCATTAAAGAATATAAACGCTTACCCAATAAACATGGTGCCAGAAAACGCCAATTACAGTTCATTGGCAAAGTAATGCGCAATGTTGATGTTCAGTGGATAAAGTCTGTACTGGATGAAGACGGCCAGCAGGCTATGATGGAGAAAAGCCGTTTCCAGCGCCTGGAAAAAATCCGCGAACAGTTACTATCTGATGATCAATCCACCCTTGATGAACTCATCAAACAGTGTCCAGAGCTGGATATTCAGCATATCCGTCAATTGATCAGACAGGCAAGCAAGGAAATACAGGAAAATAAACCGCCTGCCGCTTCCCGAAAACTGTTTGCTTACCTCAGGGAATTACCAAACCTTTAAGGCTAATCTATTTATTAGTCATCACTAATAGATATATTCGGCATTGCTTTCGCTGTACTTACAACAGCGAGTTGTTCAGCAACCTTTGTCGCAATTTCGAAGTAAATTTCACTTACCTTGCTATTTGGATCACTGGCCACCGCTGGCTTTCCTTCATCACATTGTTCACGAATTTTTACATCCAGCGGTAAATGACCTAGCAGGGGAACGTCATAATTTTGCGCTATACGATTCGCTCCGCCATCACCAAAAATATGTTCACTGTGACCACATTCACTGCATACATGGATACTCATATTTTCCACGATACCCAGAATAGGAATTTCCACTTTACGGAACATCTCAATACCCCGTTTCGCATCCAGTAATGCAACATCCTGAGGTGTGGTGACAATGACCGCACCGGAGACCGGGACTGACTGAGAAAGACTAAGCTGAATATCCCCTGTACCTGGCGGCATATCCACGATAAGAAAATCCAGATCACCCCATTGGGTATCATTGAGAATCTGATTAAAGGCACCCACTACCATGGGACCTCTCCAGACCATGGCCTGATTCTCATCGACAAGCAAACCCACTGAATTACATTTGATACCATGAACCTCAACCGGCTTCATCACTTTGCCATCAATAATTTCCGGTCGCGTGCCAGGCGCAATACCCAACATCATCGGCTGACTGGGACCATATATATCAGCATCAAACAACCCCACTTTATGCCCCTGCTTGGCCATTGCCAAAGCAAGGTTTACAGCAGTGGTAGATTTCCCTACTCCGCCCTTGCCAGAGGCAACAACCACTATATTTTTTACCTGACTAAGATTTGAGCTCGGTTTCGGATGAATTGATTGTCCATTACTCATGACATTTTTCCGTTTAATTATTGGGGTCAGAACAGGTTTATTATATTAAGAAACCTGTTCTGACCCCATTTTAATAAATTCGAAAAAAAGGGGGCTAAGCCCCCTTTTTTATTTCTGCAACTAAACTAAAGCTTACAGAAGAATACCACCATAGTTTACAAAAAATGGTGCGAACACCAGGCTCAAGATGGCAGATAGTTTAATCAGGATATTCAGGGAAGGACCTGAAGTATCTTTCAATGGATCACCTACAGTATCACCAACAACAGCAGCTTTGTGCTCTTCAGAGCCCTTACCGCCAAGGTTACCGGCTTCAATGTATTTCTTCGCATTGTCCCAGGCACCGCCTGAATTGGAAGAAGCAATTGCCAGCACACCGCCAGTGACCAGAGATCCTGCCAGCATTCCAGCAACAGACTCAACACCAAACAAGAATCCGACTACCAGAGGAGAACCCATAATAAGGACACCCGGTGCGATCATTTCACGTAAAGCAGCTTTGGTAGAAATCGCCACACATTCGCCATATTGAGGACGACCCTGACCTTCCATAATGCCTGGAATCTCTCTGAACTGACGGCGTACTTCCTCGATCATGTCAAAGGCAGCAGCACCTACTGATTTCATCGTCATTGCAGAGAACAGGAATGGCAGAACAGCACCGAGAAACAGGCTGGTGAAAACAACGGGATCAAGCAAGGTTATGCTATTGATCAGGTTATAATCAGCACCAAATTCCGGCATCTCACGCATCAGGTTCTGGGAGTGAGTCAGGAATGCACCAAACAGCGCCAGTGAAGTCAGGATAGCAGCGCCAATAGCAAAGCCCTTACCGATAGCAGCAGTTGTGTTACCCGCTGAATCGAGGATATCAGTACGTCGACGTACTTCTTTATCCAGACCAACCATTTCAGCAATACCACCGGCGTTATCAGCAACCGGGCCATAAGCATCAATAGAAAGCGCTATAACCAGTGTGCCCAACATACCCAGTGAAGCAATAGCAATACCGTACATGTCAGCCAACTGCCAGGAAACAAAAATGCTGATGGCAATGGCTATATAGGGAAGTACTGTGCTTTTGTATCCCAGAGCCAGACCGAAAATAATATTGGTCGCAGCACCGGTTTCACAAGACTTCGCAATATCTTTAACAGGCTGATACTGATCAGAAGTGTAGTATTCCGTCAGCAGGCCTACTGCCAGACCGGAAATCAGGCCAGACAGGAAGCAATAGTAAACGCCCATTGAAGTGTATTGATTGTCATTAATGATGAATGTTTCCGGAATCATTGCAGCAGTAACGAAATACATCGCTACGGCCATCAAGGCACTGGAAATCATCAGCAATCTTTTCAATGCCGGAGCAACCTGCTCTTCTGTATGAACATTCACCAATACTTTGGTCAGCAGGCTGATGGGAATACCAACTGCTGTGATCATGATTGGATAAAGCATGGCATTAAGATCATTGGCAAAAGCCAGGGCACTGATCACCAGTGCGGCGCAGGTGCTTTCAGCACAGGAACCAAACAGGTCAGCACCCATACCAGCTACGTCGCCCACATTGTCACCAACGTTATCAGCAATTACTGCGGGGTTGCGGGGATCATCTTCCGGGATACCCTTTTCAACCTTACCTACCAGGTCGGCACCTACATCAGCAGCTTTGGTAAAAATACCTCCGCCAACACGGGCAAACAGAGCAATTGAAGAGCCACCAAGGCCAAAGCCAGCAATGATTTCCATCAGGACATTATTGGGAATGTCATCTGGCAAGACAGCACTCATGAACAAGAAAATCAGAATCAAGCCCAAAGACGCCAGTCCTACCAGGGAAAAGCCCATCACAGCACCTGAATTAAGCGCTACACGGAAAGCATCACCGATATTGTTACGCGCAGATACTGTAGTACGTGCGTTACCGGCTGTGGCTACTTTCATACCAATGTAACCGGAAACAATTGAAATCAAGGCGCCAAACAGAAATGAGCCAGCAGTATAGATACCTTCACTGATATTTTCAGTGTGGTGATCGTCAATTAACAGGGCTATTACAATAGCAAAGCCAATCATAAAAATTGTCAGTACTTTGTATTCCTGTTTCAAAAATGCCATCGCCCCTTCGGCAATCGCACCATGAATGGCTTTTAGTTTGTCACTTTCTTCTTTTTCCAGTCCCAGATCGATAGGGATATCAATGACTTTTTTCATGTAGAAAAAAGCAACACCAATACCAAATAAAGACAGCAGGATAATTATACTTACGGCACCAAGCATTCCGGTCTCTCCCTTAACTCTTAAGGTTATTTATGGTTATTTATGATTAATTTTAGGGTTGTAAAAAACCGCGCACTTTAACATAACAAAGACCACAAACAAAGGGACATTGAGCATTTAAGAAACGGTTTTCACTGATGGGATTCGCTGGGCAAATCAAGACGGTTTTAAAGATCAGGAATCAGGCTGTTTAAACAGCTTTTTTAGCCTTTCTGCAGCCCTGCTTTTGGACTCTGCCCCCTTGCGAGCGCTGGAAAAACGCTGTTTCAGGCTTGAGGCCTTGGCCTCCCGCCTGGCATCCCGTCGCTTATCAGCTTTAGCACTGGCTTCGCGGAGTGCGACAACCTTTCCAGGGGAATCTTTGCTGCTCAAGGATACATCTCCTTTTTGCTCCCTTTTGGACTCTATTTACTTCTTGCACTTCTTTTCCTGGCCTTCAGGGCTGCGCCATCAGGGCTTCAACCTGATCACTGAGGTTTTCCACTTCTTCAGAGAGTGCTTCCAACCTGGCTGACGCCAGCTCTTCCATAGGCGCTCCACTGACCGGGTCAGTGTTATTGTATTTTTCTTCTTCTGTTGCCAGAGCATCGCTTAATTGCTCTGCGGCCGCAACAGCCTGGCGCAATACTGCGTTTGCTGTATCAAGGTTACTTGTAGCAGCTTCATTGTCAGCTATTTGAGAGCGTAATTCTTCAATGCGTGCCTGTTGTGCCTGAACAAATCGTGCCTGCTCGGCAGCCCTGCGCACTGCAATTTCCCTCTGTCTATCCGCTTCCTGACGCGCTGCTTCTTCAGCCTGACGGGCTTCTTCGGCTTGTCTCTGGGCCGCCAATTGCGCCTGTCTTTCAGCTTCACGGGATTCAGCCGCCAGCGCCTCTTCAGCCATACGTTCCCGTTGCTCTTCCATAAGCTGCTGAGATTCTGCTTCAGGTGTAGCATCGGTGGAAGAACCCGGTGTGTATGTGATCTGTGAACTTGTACTACTGCATGACGCAATCAATAGAAGAATGGCAATGACCAGACCTGCTTTTGGGACCACACGCATAAAATTCACCTCTTTTTTAACTTGCGCCTGTTTTTATCTTTCGACAGCGCATTTGAATTCTTGTGGCTGCCTGTCTTGTCAGGGTCAGCGCTAATTGTCTTAATATTTATCGTAAATTATTGATACTGCTGGTATTACGCAACTGTATTTCTGGATATGAACCAACGATTGCGCCATGATAACGCATATTTAGGAAATTAAGGAATCTCACAATTCAACTGTTGTGAGCCAATACTCGTATTTTCATGAAAACTTTCGACATCTTAATTAGCAGCCTGTTGCTTTGTTTGACCAGCCTGCCACTCATCTTGCTTCTCCTTGCTTTCGGAAGTCAGCCGGCAGTGCCATCAAATCCTCCACTTGATCTGGCCCAGGTAAATGAAATCCAGCAATTGCTAATTGATCATGATCCACGCCAATTGCTGGCAAGTGAGCATCAGGAAGTCCGTTTAAGCGAGAACGAGCTGAATGCCCTTATTACCTACATCAGAAACAGTAATCCAAATCTGGGTTCACTCAATATCAGCTCTAAACTGGTAGAAAATGGTGCCAGTATTGCCATGAGTATTCCAGCTACCATCCTGGGAATACACCCCTGGTTAAACCTTACCCTGCATTTCAAACATACTGATGGATCGATGATTCTTGATGGCATCGATGCAGGAGCATTAAATATCTCTTCCGCATTACTATCCCCAATACGCAGTGCAATCGCCTTGCAACTGGGCCAGGATGAAAACTTCCTATTGGTCAAGGCATTTATGGACTCACTGCATTTTCAGTCAGTCACTGAAGAACGGATTGTTATCATGCTTGACTGGCAGGAAGAAAATCGTCGACAACTTGAGGACCAGGCACGTCAGGTTTTTGTTAGCGCCAGAGAAGCAGAACGACTGGTTTTCTATCATGAAAAACTGGTAGATATTGCCGCGGCTTTTCCTGCCGAGATTAATAAAGTGTCTCTCAATGACATATTGCGCCCCCTGTTTCTGTTTGCCAGCCTGAATACTGCCGGCGGTACCAATGCCATTGCAGAAAATCGCGCTGTCTTTATAGTGCTCAGTGCTTATTTAACAGATCTGGAACTATCCCAACTGATTGGAAGTGAGGTAATCCTCCCTGCACCCCGCACGCTGGATGTAATCATTGAATCGCGCGAAGATCTGGCCAGACATGTGGTTAGCTCAGCCGCCATTGCTGCCTCAGCTGGTGCCACTATGGCCGAAGTGCTATCTGTGTATAAGGAAGTACATGATTCTCGATACAGAACCGGCTTCAGTTTCACCGACATTGCCGCTAACTTGTCGGGCTCTATGCTCGGTACTCTTGCCAGTCGTTCTGCAGATGACGCCGGGAAATTCCAGCAACTGATGTCTGAAATTGGTTCAGAATCCAACTATATGCCTGAGCTGGGTACCTATGACGGTATGACAGAAGAAGAGTTTACAGCGCGTTATGGCAGCAGGGAATCTGAAACCTATCGTCAACGTTTACAGGAGATAACTGACAGTATTGTTGCACGCCCTTTTTATCAGGCTTTCTCAAATTAGTTTGCAAGATTGGAAAATAATGACATTGAGCAAAAAACAGATTAGCGAATTCAATACAATACTTTCTGATTTGCACAGGGATCTGAGTGCTCAGGTTGAGAGCGGAAAAGCAGCAACAGATACTGTTGTTCTTGATCAATCAAAAGTTGGCAGGCTCTCGCGTATGGATGCCATGCAGCAACAAAAAATGGCGCAATCTACGCTACGCAATATTACAAGCCGTCTGCAACTGGTCAATGTAGCGCTGGCGAAAATGAATGCCGGAGACTATGGCTTCTGCGATGAATGCGGGGAAGTTATTGATCCGGGAAGACTGACAGTACAGCCAGAAGCTCCGTGCTGCTTTGCTTGTCAAAGCCAGCAGGAGTATCATCCGCAGTCCTGAAATTCAGGGTAATTATTTGCACAACAGGGTTTAAACCTGCATATACAGACTATTATGAAAAAGAAAAATTTCACCAGCACAGCGCTGCATTCTGACAGGGAAGGCAAACCGGAACACGGAGTATTGCATAAGCCGATACATACATCCGTTGCCTTTGCTTATGAAGATGCCCGCGAATTGGCAGAAGTATTCCAGAATAAACGGAAAGGTTATGCTTACGGACGCCAAAACAACCCAACAATTGAAGCCTTGGCGCAAAAAATTACCAAACTTGAACAGGGCCTTGCCAGCGTCATTTTCGCCACTGGAATGGCTGCCATTGGCTCTACCCTGCTTTCCCTGCTGCGTCAGGGTGATCACATCGTATCCAGCGCTTACCTGTTTGGTAATACCAACTCCCTTTTTAATACATTCAAGGAGCTGGGTATAGAGGTGAGCTTCGTGGATGCCACCGATGTAGAAAACGTTTCCGGCGCAATACAGGAAAACACCAAACTGGTCTTTGTTGAGACTATCGCCAATCCGGTTACACAGGTAGCCGATTTGGAAGCTATTGGTGCACTTTGCAGCGACAAGGGTCTGATTTATTTCGTTGATAACACCATGACTTCACCCTGGCTGTTTTCACCAATCACGGTGCAAGCCAGTCTGGTCATCAACTCGCTGACAAAATATATCGGCGGTCATGGTAATGCATTGGGTGGCAGTGTCACCGACACCGGGCTTTTCGACTGGAGTCGCTTTGAGAATATATATGACAATTACAAGGGTGCTGATCCGGCACAGTGGGGCATTACCCAGATTCGTAAAAAAGGGCTGCGCGACTTTGGTGCCGCGCTTGCTCCTGAAGCAGCCCATCATATTTCAGTAGGCAGCGACACATTAAGCTTACGCATGAATAAAGCCTGCGCTAATGCCCAGGCTATCGCACAGTTTTGTAATGACCACCCGAAAGTACGCAAAGTATTTTATCCCGGGCTTCCTGAACACCCCCAACATGACCGGGCGCTTACCCTGTTCAATAATTTCGGGGCCATCCTGAGTATTGAACTGGACGATTCCATAGACTGCTTTGATTTCCTGAATGCTCTTGAGCTGGTAGTTTGTTCAAGCAATCTGGGCGATAACCGCACCCTGGGTATTCCTGTTGCTCATACCATTTATTGGGAGATGGGACCCGAACGCAGGGCTTCCATGGGTGTTGCTGATTCTATGGTACGTCTGTCAGTAGGGATCGAAGATACCGACGATCTGCTTGCAGATTTTCAACAGGCACTTTCCCTGTAAGCAAACATGGTCATCACCCTTTGTCATACAGATGATATTCCCGAAGCAGGTGCGCGTGGTTTTAACCTGCCTCAGGGGAAATTGTTTGCAGTAAAGAAAAGGAAGAATATTTTCCTTTATCTGAATCGCTGCCCCCACCTGGGCCTGCCACTGGAATGGGAAGACAATGCTTTCATGGATGCAGAGGGCCTGTATATCAAATGCGCCAACCATGGCGCATTTTTTGAGCCGGAAAGTGGAGAATGCATTCAGGGCCCCTGCCTTGGCGATTCACTCTGGTCCATCGATTATCACTTAGAAAACGGACAAATTCTCATTGATGAGGCAGAATTACCGGCACTTCCTTCACCAGGGTAATTTCCCTGGCATTAATTTTTGCCTGCCAGGCCATGATTTCAACCCCCGCTTTAGCAGCCTCGCACAAGGTTCGGCTATATTTAGGATCAATTTCAGTAGCAGGCTTAACCTGCTCAATGCCTGTATGCTGCACGCAAAAAAACAGCACTGCCCTGTCCCCCTGCTCTGCAATATGCATCAGTTCACGCAAATGTTTAGTGCCACGAGTTGAAACTGAATCGGGAAACAAACCACGCCCATTACCCATATGAAGGGTGACGTTTTTTACCTCAATATAACAATCCTTGCCTGGGTCAGCTGGATTATCCTGTAGTAGAAAATCAATACGGCTATTTTCATTGCCGTATTTGACTTCACAACGCAATGACTGATATCCCGTCAAGGATTCCACCAGCTTATTTTCAATGGCTTCGCGGACTAGATGGTTAGCTCTACCGGTATTGATACCAGCCAGTTTTTTTCCTGCAAGCTGAATAATTTCAAAGGTATGTGGATATTTCCGCTTCTTATTTTCAGCCGTGGAATACCAGACGTTGCTGCCGGGATTATTACAATTGAGCATTGAGCCTGTATTGGGACAGTGAATTGTCATGCAGGAACCATCAGGTAATTCCACATCAGCCAGAAAACGCTTATAGCGCTTAATCAGTTTTGCAGTTTGAAAAGGGGGGATGAATTTCACAATAATTACCGCTCGTTTGACCCAATCGGGCACATAACTATGGCCGAATATAAAATCATGCTTTTTTTATGGAACTGGAATTAATAATCTGGTAGCGTAGCGTGCCTCGCAAAACAGCGAGTTCTGAATTTAAGCAACTTTACCAATAATTTTGTAATTTTAGA
>JABIPQ010000079.1 GCA_018698975.1 Gammaproteobacteria bacterium | reverse complement strand
CCTTCGACATCATTTTCTTCTGGGTTGCCCGCATGATCATGATGACCCTGAAATTCAGAAAAGAGATTCCCTTCCAGAAAATCTATATTCATGGACTCATCAAGGACGGTGAGGGACAGAAAATGTCCAAATCCAAAGGCAATGTCCTGGATCCTATTGACCTGATCGACGGCATTCAACTGGAAAAACTCGTAGAGCAACGCACCAGCGGCATGATGCAGCCGCAAATGGCTGCAAAGGTTGAAAAAGCTACACGTAAACAGTTTCCTGACGGTATCCCGGCCTATGGGACCGATGCCTTGCGCTATACATTTTATTCCCTGGCCTCTACCGGCCGAGACATTAATTTCGACATGGGCCGCATCGAAGGCTACCGAAATTTCTGCAATAAAATCTGGAATGCTACCCGCTACGTGTTTATGAATGTTGAAGAAGAGCAGGTAACTAAACCCGCAGGCATAAACGATTACTCACGTGTTGATTTATGGATTCAGTCCCGTCTGCAGGACACGTTGAAAAAAGTCGAAGATGCCATTGCCATTTACCGCTTCGATCTGGTGTCTCAGGCGATTTACGATTTTTTCTGGAATGAATACTGTGACTGGTATCTGGAGCTGTCCAAACCCGTACTGTGGGATGACAATGCATCGGATGCACAAAAGAATGCTACGCGTTATACCTTGCTGGATGTACTGGAAAAAAGTCTACGTATGCTACATCCCCTGATGCCTTTCATCACAGAAGAAATCTGGCAAAAGGCAGCTCCTATGCTCGGTATTGAAGGCCCCACCATAATGCTGCAGCCCTACCCTGAAGTCGACACCAGCAGCATCGATGAAACTGTCGTTAGCGAAGTCGAATGGCTTAAAGGCGTCATCGTGGGAATCAGAAATATCCGTGGCGAAATGAATATTTCTCCAGCCAGTAATATTAATGTCCTGCTTACACGCGGCTCAGAACAGGACAAAAACAACCTGGCAGCCAATCAGCAATTCCTCATTAAACTGGCAAAGCTGGAATCAGTCAGCTGGCTGGATGATCCTGAGTCAGCGCCTCCTTCTTCCATGCAAGTGGTCGGAGATATGGAAGTTCTGGTACCCATGGCCGGTCTTATCGATGTGGATGCTGAACTGGCGCGTCTGGGCAAGGAACTGGATAAACAGGAGAAGGAAATTGCCAGGTTATCCGGCAAGCTCGGCAATGCCAGGTTCGCGGATAATGCACCTGAAGAGGTGGTTGCCAAGGAAAAAGAAAAGCTGTCTAATGCCGAAACAACCCTGAATCAGTTGCAGGATCAGGTAAGTAAACTGAAGTCACTGTAATTACGTAGTAAGCAGTATTGAAGTGCAGCGAAATATTATTCGTGGTTGAAACCGCTCCTGCAAGGGATAGCGAATCTGTGTAGGAGGGACTTTGCCTACATGGATGCAGGTAAGGGGCGTAAGCAGGAGCGGAAGCTTCAGTCCCGAAGGACAGAGTGACTCTTTCACGCTCGAAACAGCTCATTTTTTAATTGTAAATCAGGAGAGGAAAATGCCGAACCTGAAAAGTTTAGCCTTACTAGTGTTACCTGGTTTGCTGGCCGGATTGTCGAGCATGCCGGTGCAGGCGCATCTGGACAAAAATACGGACCTCAATGGTGGCCATTATGATTATTTTGGCAACTATCACTGCCATCAATCCAACTGCCGTATGGCCCCTTCCCGCAATGACTTTACCGCCAGGCCGCGCCTGACCAACTCAAATCGCGATCAGGATCTTTTCTACCTGGAAGATGACTGGCCTCACTGGATGCTGGTCGGCAGTTGCCAAAATGTGCGAACCCAGATTCTGGAGGCTACCAGTACTGTTCCTGTCACCTGGACCAACCCACGTCATTGCGAAATAAGAGAGGGAAGCTGGACTGATCCCTATACCGGTGAGGAATTTACTCGGGCAGCGCGTCTGGAAATCGACCACATCATCCCACCTGCCTATGCAAATGCAGCTAATGGTTATCAGTGGAGTGATGAGAAGCGTATGCAATTTGCCAACGACCCATTGAACCTGATCCCGGTAAGTCGTGACAGCCATCGTAAAAAACGCGACCGGGGTATCGGCAACTGGCGTCCAGGTGAAGAGAGTTTCCACTGTGAATATGCAGCAGCCTGGCGAGATGTGTCCACAAAATACGATCTGGACCTGTTTCAGCGTGATCGCAGTCGTATGAATACCATACTCAAGGATTGTGATATCCCGGAGCGTGATTTCGAACAGGGTAAAAAGACAGAAGTCGATGTGCGGGCTAACGGAATTCCATTGCCCTTATAAGCAGCAAGATGCTTGCGACCATGCCTGGAGTAGCCAGATAGCAGCCCCATATTTATTCATTTAATTTTGTGAACTTTCAGCCCATAAGCTCTTTAATATTCTCTTCTGAAAATGATACCATCCGTAACTCGCTGCGCTGCGGTGGTGCATTACTAATCATCGCTGCAGATTACTATAAGAAAAAAACAACATCTTTTTTGAAAAGAGTTAACCATGAATATCAAAATAATTATTGCTTCAATAATAGTAGCGATAGTGCTGGCTACTATTTCTTTTTTCACCAGTATCTACAATCTATTCCCCGCACCTCTGGCAATTTTCGTTGTTGCCCTGATTAGCGGCTGTCTGACCAGTTACTGGATTTGTTCCGCCGAGGGAATCACTGCTGCCGCTTCTGCTCCAGGTAAATCAAGATCCAGAAGAAAAGACAAACCGACCCGCTCATCCAGATCTGTTAAAGCTTCCAAGCCGCCCAGTGGCGCCCCCAAGGAAAATGGCAGCGTAAAATGGTTCAGTGCCAGCAAAGGCTTTGGTTTTATCACACGGGAAAACGGAGAGGATATATTTGTCCACTTTCGCTCGATAGAAGGAGATGGACACCGTATTCTGCGCGAAGGCCAAAAAGTTCAATTTGCTGTCACTGAAGGTGACAAAGGTTTACAGGCTGAGGAAGTATCACCTGCATAAGATGCCAGCAAGCTCAGCAATAACTGTATAAAAGCAGAATCAGATCCCGATTAATATCGGGTTCTGATTAATAGTGCGGGGGCTTTTCATTGACTTCTGGTGCATCGGAAGATTCTTCCACTACACTTAACTTATCGCTCAATAACTCTAATCTGGCATTGAGCTGATCCAGTTGTTTCTGTTGATCAGTGATTACATCATTCAGTTCAGTAATGGTCAGATCCTGAAACTCCAGACGTGTTTGTATCTCGATCAATGTATCCCTTTGTTTTGAATTGGCATTTGAACTGCTACTGTTCTTGTCACCCTTATCATCCCTTGCGTCACTGCTCATCAGAAATATGCCTTGTTGAATTCATCAAGTGATTATAACTGACTCACAGAATCGATTCGATCTGCTCTTGCTCAAAATAAAGTCGCCGGTTTCAATGGCTCCCTTAATCTGTAATAATTTCAGTACCACCCAATATCATTTAAAATCAGGTATTCATGCAATCTGAAAGTCCAAAACCCCCAATTCGCTGGCTAGTCCTTGCAGTCCTTGGCTTGCCAATGCTGGTCGTTGTCACCATCGTCCCCTGGTACGGAATCAATTATGGTTATGACCTGTATGAATGGGCCTGGTTTCTGGCACTGTTAACTTTTTGCGAAATGTCTATCACCGCTGGATATCATCGACTCTGGTCGCATAAAGCCTACAAAGCGCACCCTGTACTAAAATTCATTTTTGCCCTGGGTGGCGCCTGTGCCCTGCAAAACGATTGCATAACCTGGGCTTCAGATCACCGGCGTCATCATCTTTATGTCGATGACAATGAAAAAGATCCTTACTCTGCTGGCAAGGGCTTCTGGTATTCCCACTTTGAATGGATGATCCGTGATTACGAGAGCACCCGGGAAGACACCAGTAATGTTGAGGATTTAATGGCAGATCCTGTACTGGTATGGCAACGCAAATATTACCTGCCTCTACTATTAATTATGAATTTCGGCTTGCCGGTCATTCTTGGTGTAATCCATGGCGATATCTGGGGAAGCTTGTTATTGGCCGGTTTCCTGCGCCTGGTAGTGAGCCAGCATTTTACCTATCTGATTAATTCCGCAGCTCATATCTGGGGAAGCCGCGCCTACGATCCCTCACAAACTGCCCGGGACAACTGGTTTATCTCCCTGTTTACCTTTGGCGAGGGTTACCACAATTACCATCACACCTTTGCCTGGGATTACCGTAATGGCATCAAGTGGTACCACTGGGATCCAACCAAGTGGTTAATCAAGGCATGTTCATGGATAGGCCTGACCAGCAAATTGCGTCAATGTTCTGCCTATCGCCAGGAACTCACCCGACTTCAGGTTCAGTACAACAAGGCTCTGGAAAAATGCGAAAAGGTCATTGATTCTCCATCCTGGCAAGAGAAGCTGGAATTTGAATACAAGCAGCTGGTAGAGACCCTGAATCATTGGTCTGAACTCAAACAACAGTGGTATCAGGCCAAATCCGAGCAACTCTCCACAGACTGGCAGGAAAAGTTTCCTGAACTGGAAGCCGAAAGTCTGCGTCAGCGCTATCGGTTACTGAAGATTGAACTGGAAGGAAAACGGAAAAGCTGGCAGGCACTTCTGCATACCTTTACTACCCTGCCTGCACAATCTACTCAAACCGTCTGACTCCTCAAATGGATTTTTCTCTTCAGGAAACCACTTCCAGAGCCTGGCTTGATGCTGTCATGGCCGACTTTGATACCTTTCTTCTGGACCATGCCAGCTGTGAAAAAAAAGCCTCCGGCATGGCCATCTCGATGATCTCCCATTATCCCGACAAACCGGATCTGGTTAAAGAAATGCTCAACCTTGCCATAGAGGAAATGTCTCATTTTCGCGATGTAGTAAGAATAATTCTGGACAGGAAGCTGGAACCGGCAGCCGACAGTAAAGATGAATATGTGAATCGTCTGCACAAAGCCATGGACAAAGGAAAGGAAGCGTACATGCTGGATAGGTTATTGATTGCCAGCATCGTTGAAGCCAGGGGGGCTGAACGTTTTGGCATGATTGCCGCCGCACTTCCGCAAGGAAAATTGAAAAAGTTTTACCAGGCAATTACTGATTCAGAAAGTCGCCATTACCAGCTTTTTCTGGAATTGGCAGAAAACTATTATGCGGAAACCGCAATTACCCCACGTCTGAATGAATTACTGGATATTGAAGCGCAGATCATCAGGACACTGCCATTCCGGGCAGCCTTGCATTAAACGAAACCCCTTCTGAATAGTTTCAACCTTGAGTGTCTTGTCAGGCGGACGGTGTCCGCCATGCCGGATATCGCTGCGCTCTTCCGGCCTACGCATTTTCCCCTTTCCACTTGCGACTTGTGACTTGCTACATCCAAGCTGCAGCGCCCTGATTACACGGTTTTATACTTATTTTTTCCACATTATGAGAAATATTCCCCATTGATAATGGATATCACTAGGAGTAAGATGCCTGACTAATACTGACTCACTAGTCATAATTTTTATTTTTGCAAATTATGAACTAAATCAGCCAGTTGAACGTATTAGAAATATGGGGAATGTACGACCTTATCTGAAAAAAAGCAGTTAAATAATCAGGTCAATAAATAACTTCAAATATGGTCTTTAGCTCAATAATAAAACAGAATTAAAAAGAAAAAAGGAATCTTTCCATGCTGAAAAAGCTCCTGCCATTTGTGATCATCGTCGCCTCTCTCGTTATTGCTGTGACGCTGCGTATGGCACGCCCCGATGCTGAGCAAAATGAACCTCTGCAGCTATCAGTGGTTGTTGATGCCATTACAGTGAGCACCAAAGATGCATATATTTCAGTGTCTTCACAGGGAACCATTGCCCCGCGCACCCAGACCAATCTTGTCTCGGAAGTTTCAGGCCGTGTTGTTGAAGTATCCCCCTCTTTTGTCGCAGGCGGATTCTTCAATGAAGGCGATGTGTTGATAAAACTTGATGATCAGAATTATCTGGCTGCAGTGAGTCGTGCCCAGGCCTCAGTGGCTGCTGCCAATAGCCAGCTTGAGCAGGAAAAAGGCCAGGGTGATGTTGCTCAAAGGGAATGGGATCGCATGTCTGCCGAGGAGCAATCTCGCATTCGGGCAAAAGAATTTTATCTGCGCAAACCACAACTTCAGGAAGCCGTAGCACGCCTTGAATCTGCACAAGCTGATTTACAGCAGGCCGAATCTGATCTTGATAAAACCACCATCATTGCCCCCTACGACGGCCTGGTCAGCAGCAAGAATACAGATATAGGTCAATATGTGACAACAGGCGCTTCTATTGCCGAAACCTTTGCAGTGGATTATGCAGAAGTACGACTCCCTATCCCCGAAAGCAAAATTTCTTTCCTTGATCTGCCATCGCATACCGGAAATCTGAATGCTGCTGACAACATGGAAAATGCACCAGAAGTAGATCTGGTCAGTAAAATCGGCAATCAGGATTATCACTGGATCGGCAAGTTATCACGAACCGAAGGCGTTCTGGACACCCGTACACGGGTACTTTATAGCGTAGTTCAGATCGCAGATCCCTATAACATCTATAGTGATAACAACGAATGGAATACTGAACCCTTGCGTATAGGCACTTATGTCAATGCCACTATCCGCGGGCGTTTGCTTGAAGATGTAATCGTGCTCCCACGCTACACCCTGCAATCCAACAATTTGATTTGGACTGCTGATACAGAAGGCCGACTACGACCAAAAACTGTTGAAGTACTTACTATCAATGGCGATGACGTTTACATTTCTGCAGGACTGGAAAATGGCGACAGGGTTGTCCTGACCCGCCTTGAAAACCCCTTAAATGGTTCGCTTGTCCAGATCAATGAGATAGAAGACGTGGTCCAGACCGTTCAAGCAATCCAATAAAGAAACCGGCTTTCTTTACCGTTAAAAACAGGCGTTACCGAACATGTCAGAGTTAAAAGAAGAAAAAGGCTTGATTGCATGGTTTGCCAATAACCATGTTGCCGCAAATTTACTGATGATTGTCATCATTATGGCGGGTCTGTTTTCTGTCTATACTATTACCAAGAAAGCTATGCCTGATTTTGATCTGACCACCATTCAGATCACCATGGCCTATCCCAGCGCAACTCCAGCCGATGTCGAAAAAGGCATTATCATTCTTCTTGAAGAAGCCGTTGAAGATGTAGACGGCATTACTGACATTCGCTCTGTGTCGCGTGAAGGTAGTGGTTCAGTCACACTTGAAGTTGATGAGTCTTATGACATTAATGAGGTGCTGAATAATGTCAAAACCCGTGTTGATGGCATCATTAATTTTCCAGTAGATGCAGAACCTGCAGCGGTAAGCAGAACACTAATGCGAAATGATGCGATGCGCATAGAGGTTTACGGCGATATAGACCCTGTAAGCCAGAAAGAACTGGCTCAGGAATTAAGAGAAGAACTTCTTAAGCTGGACAATGTTACATCGGTAAGAATGGCAGGTGATCGTCCTTATGAAATCGGCATTGAAGTGTCTGAAAACACCTTGCTTAAATATGGACTTTCCCTTGATCAGATTGCCCAGCGCATCCGCGCCTCTTCGCTGGACCTGCCCGCTGGATCTATCGACACCCAGGGCGGTGAAATTCTGGTCAGGACACAGGCGCTTGCCTATGATTATCAGGATTTTGACAAGATAGTTCTGCTCACTTCAACCGATGGCACCATACTCACACTGGGTGATATCGCTACTATTATTGATGGTTTTGAAGATACCGAGACTTATGCACGCTTTGATGGCAAGCCATCTATCAGCCTGACAGTTCTCACCACCAGCAATCAAAACATGTTACAGGTGACAGAAGCTGCACGTACCTTTGTTGAAGAGCGTAAACAAACACTTCCAGAAGGTATCAGTCTTGATGTCTGGGCAGATTCTTCAATTTACCTGAAAGACCGACTCAATCTGATGACCAGCAACCTGATGATGGGTGGCTTACTTGTTCTGATCATTCTTAGTATTTTCCTGGAAATAAAACTCGCCTTCTGGGTTGTGGTTGGTATTCCTATTTCTTTTCTGGGGGCCTTCGCCCTGATGCCTGCAGTAGGACTGGATCTGAATATGCTCAGTCTATTCGGCTTTATTATGGTGCTGGGGATCGTGGTCGATGACGCCATCATTATTGGTGAAAGTGCGCACCACAGCATGACCAAATATGGCCACAGTACCAGTAGTATCGTGCATGGCGTGAACAGGGTTGCCTTACCGGCGACCTTTGGTGTTCTGACAACTATAGTCGCCTTTTTCCCACTGTTGATGATCAGCGGTTTTGCCGCAGCGTTCACAGAATCTATCGGCTGGGTGGTCATTTTGTGCCTGGTGTTTTCATTAGTTGAATCAAAACTGATTTTGCCTTCTCACCTGGTTCATTTCGGCAAACCTAATCCAAAAAGCTGGTTCAATAAAGTACCTCATTTTTGCAACGCCCAGCTTGACCGTTTTGTCCAAAATAAATACGTCCCCTTCGTTGAAAAATGCATAAGAAATCGCTACATCACTTTCACCAGCTTTATTGGCATGTTCATTATTACCGCAGGCCTGTTAGCCGGTGGTGTGGTGCGCCTTGTTTTCCTGCCAGAAATTCCCAGTGACTTTATCCAGGCCAGCGTCACCATGGTAGAAGGTTCTCCGGAACAGCAAACCCGGGCAATTATGCAAAAACTGGAAGATGCCGCCCTATCATTAAATGGTAAGTTTGAATTCAGGGACTCCGAAACTGGTGAAATATCTACCAATATAGTTGACCATGTCATTGTTGTTGGTAGTGGTGTCTCCTCCGGAACTGCCGCAATCGAGATGGACAAAGATGTTCCCAGCCAGATCGAATCAGATCTGTTAACCCAGTATCTGGAAAACTATGTCGGCAACATGCCTGGGCTGAAGTCATTAACATTCTCTTCCGGTACAGTCTTTGGTGGTAACCCGATTTCCTATCAGCTGGTGAGTGACAATCCTGACGAGCTGACTGCTGCAGCTGGCGAACTGGAAGCCAAGCTGCGCACCTACAATGGCCTGATTAATATCAAGAATGAAGCGGTCAACAGCAAAGACGAACTGCGTTTACAGCTTTTGCCGCGCGCTGAAGTGATGGGCTTTACTCTTAATGATCTGTCAACACAGGTTCGCTATGCCTTTTATGGTTCCCAGGCCCAGCGTCTGCAACGCGGCGATGATGAAGTGCGCGTGATGGTGCGCTATCCGGAACAGGAACGTGTTTCCATTGGCGATCTCGAAGACATGTATATCCGCACCAACGAAGGTGAAGCAGTACCCTTCTCTTCCATAGCTGATTTCGATATGCAGCCAGGCTATGCCCAGATCAATCGAGTCGATGGAGAACGCTCTGTAGCAGTTAATGCCGATATCATCGAATCAATGGTTGAACCTGGCGTGGTCAACAATGACATCAAAACAAACTTCTTTCCTGAATTAAAATCCCGCTATCCAAGTGTAGACTATCGCGAAGATGGCGGCACTGCAGAACAATCATCGATTATCGAGGACATGGTGCGCGGCATGCTATTCGCCATTTTCGGCATCTATGCTCTGCTTGCCATCCCGCTGCGCTCTTATTCCCAGCCAGTAATTATTATGGGCGTCATTCCTTTTGGTATGGTCGGTGCAATTTTTGGTCATCTTGTGGTGGGAATTCCGGTTAACTTTATGTCCTTTCTTGGCATCATTGCCTTGTCCGGTGTTGTGGTAAACGACAGTATTATTCTGGTCAACTTCGTCAATAAGGCGGTCGAGAAAGGCGAAGATGTCGTGACTGCCGTTGTGAAAGGCGGTTCCCGTCGTTTTCGTGCCATCCTGCTGACATCCCTGACCACCTTTTTCGGATTACTGCCAATTCTTCTGGAAACCAGCATGCAGGCCCAGTTCCTGATTCCGATGGCAACGTCCATGGCCTTTGGTATCGTCTTTGCGACAGTGATTACCTTGCTACTGATTCCTTGCCTGTATGTAATATTGGAAGACATGAAGGGCAAGGAAATTATTGACACAGGACTCACGCCTTCACCGGCATAAACAGATTAATTTACTAAGGCTCTTGAAGTAAAATTTGAGAGCTTTTTCATTTCCCTCCTTCTCTTTTGGAAACTCCCTGCATGCGCCTGAAACAAGGTCTCCAATAGTCACTGGACTATGCCAGCTTACGCCCCTATGCTGTTGCCTTGAGACATCTTGGTCAGAGAGCAGCATGGCACTAGCAAAAGACTCTCTTGAGATATCAGGTAACATCGTTTTCAATGCAGACATATCCCGCAATAAAACTGCGCACTGGACCATCTAATTCTCGGCAAAGCGGTCTAAAATAGTCGGCTAGTAACAGCTTGAGGGAAACGCTTATGGAAAGTCTTTTTCAGGTCACTGATATTTCCAGTGCTATTCAATTAGCCGTTGCCCCTGTGTTTCTTCTTGCCGGTATCAGCGGCGCACTAAATGTGATGACCCACAGACTGGGAAGAATCGTAGACCGCGGCAGGTTTCTAAAAGACAAACAGCCTACTTGTAATAAAGAGGAAGAAGCACTGGTCATGGAGGAGCTCAAATCTCTTACCCAGCGAGCCACCTTAACCAACTGGGCTATTTCACTAAGCACCAGTTGTGCGCTGCTGATCTGTCTGGTGATTGTCGTTCTCTTTATCGGTGCCTTGCTAAATCTGGAGGTAGCAATCTTCATCGCCATTTTATTTGTGATCGCCATGCTGTTGTTGATCCTGTCACTGATGCTATACCTGAAGGAAATATCCCTGAGTACGTCGGCATTTATGTTTTATACCGAATAAAGGCTCTCCTCCCTCTATATCATTGTCTGCCAATACCTTATTCCTTGAGTTGCAAGTGGCTCTGTCTTGAAAGAGAATCACTGACTCAATAACAAACAATCTAAATCTATAAAAAGGGCCCATCATGCTTATTCGAAAATTATTGATTCTTGTTTTGGTGAGCAGTTTTCCATTTTCTGTTCCAGCCCAGGCACAGACTCTGGACTGTGACCGCAGTTGCCTGGCAGGTTTTCTCGACCAGTATCTGAATGCCATCATTGCTAATGATGCCTCTCAGGCACCTCTGAGCTATGGCTTCCGCCAGACTGAAAATTCAATTGTCACGCCCAACGATGAAGGGCTCTGGTCCACTGCCACAGGCCTGGGTGAATTACAGCGCCGCTATCTCGATCCGGAAAGCAGTTCGGCAGGATACTTTGGATTAATTGAAGAAGATGGCAAGCGTGCCGTAGTAGCCCTGCGCATGAAAGTCGCCAACAATATGATCATCGAAGCCGAATGGCATATCGGCCGTGAGAATGATGTAGGCCTGCAGGGTGAACCGGGCACAGTCTATTATGATGAGGAAAACCTGATCGCCAACCCACCTAATGGGGGTGCTGTGCCACTGAATCGTCGCTATAGTCGCGATGACCTGATCGCAGTAGCCAACAGCTATTTTGATGGCATCATCGCCCAGAACAGCAAGGTCATTAAAGGGCACCCTGGCTGTTCACGCCGGGAAAATGGTCAGGACACGTTTGGTGGTCCACTGGCTGAAGGTGCTACTGGATATAACGGCACTGTTGATTGCA
Source organism: Gammaproteobacteria bacterium (assembly GCA_018698975.1). Lineage (GTDB taxonomy): Bacteria > Pseudomonadota > Gammaproteobacteria > Pseudomonadales > Pseudohongiellaceae > Eutrophocola. Next base: position 17,971 of record JABIPQ010000079.1, on the reverse strand, counting down.
GGACTGCCGGTGACTATGGCCTTGCCCAGATCGCCGCACGTCGTGTTCAAGTTGTGGACACAGAACAGCAGATCGTCATGATGTCGGTTGTGTTCCTGCGCCGTCCGGGCAATGAGCGCTGGCGCAATCATTTCACCCACACCATCAGCATCGAAGACGGACTCATCCGTCATGTCCATGGCGCCATGTTTTACGCACCACCGACTCAGCCTGTACCTAACTGGCCGCCTTATAGTGGTAATTTCCCACTAAGTTTTGATTCAGGCGAGTAAATTTAATCACGGGAGAATTGATATGACCTGCCCCACCAGACTGCGCAAGAGCATACTCTCACTGGTATTGGCCCTGGTAAGCACCACAGTCTGGGGTGCATCCGATGATGGCCCTCGCATTACAGAAGCCAAAGCATTTATAACCAATGCAGAAAGCCAGCTTGAAGCAGCAGGCCATGAACTGGCCCATGCCTCATGGCTGGCGGCCACTTATATAAATTATGACAGCCAAAAAGTAGAAGCTCTGGCCTATCAGCGTTTTCTTGAGCTTTCCGTGGATTATGCCAACTCGGCGGCGCGTTTTAATGATCTGGCACTTGAAGAAAGCGACCGCAGAAAAATGGAGCTTCTGAAACAGGTCCTGACCTTTCCCGCTCCCAGTGATTCTGAAATGAGTCGGGAGCTGGCTGAAATCGGCTCAGAAATGTCCGCTATCTATGGCAGCGGACAGTTTTGTCGCACCCTGACAGGTGAAGAACAGGAATGCTTATCCGGAGATACCATTGAAAATCTGATGCGTACCAGTCGTGATCCTGATGAACTGCTGGAATTATGGATTGGCTGGCGTGAAGTATCCCCGCCCATGAAACCTTTATACGAACGCCAGGTGGAAATAGGCAATGAAGGTGCACAGCAATTGGGCTATGACAACTTAAGTACTTTCTGGCGCTCCAAATATGATATGCAGCCAGACGCCTTTGCCGCGGACGCCGATCTGCAGTGGTCCAAGGTAAAGCCTTTTTACGATGCCCTGCACTGCCATGTGCGTGCCGAACTCAATGATTATTATGGTGACGATGTGGTTCCCGCCACCGGCCCCATCCCGGCCCATGTACTGGGCAACCAGTGGGCCCAGGACTGGAGTGCCATTTACGATCTGGTCGCGCCGCAATCTTCCGATCTGGGCTATAACCTGGATCAACTGGTTGAGAAGAATGTTGAGGATGCAAAGCATATAGTCAGAATCGCTGAAAACTTCTTTATCTCTCTGGGTTTTGAGCCCTTGCCGGACACATTCTGGGAACGCTCCATGTTTACCGAGCCGATTGACCATCAGGCTGTGTGTCATGCCAGTGCCTGGAATCTGGATGACCAGGACGACCTGCGCATCAAAATGTGCATCGACAAAAACGCGGAAGAATTTAAAACCGTCCACCATGAACTGGGACATAATTTTTATCAGCGTGCCTACAAAGAACAATCCGCCCTATTTCGCGGCAGTGCCAATGACGGATTCCATGAAGCCATTGGTGACACTATTGCACTATCGGTCACGCCAAAATATCTGGTGGATATTGGCTGGCTCGAAGAAGAGCCACCGATTGAAGGTGATCTTGGATACCTGATGAATATGGCACTGGACAAAATTGCTTTTCTGCCCTGGGGCCTGATGATCGACAAATGGCGCTGGCAGGTATTCAACGGTGAAGTGTCACCGGATGAATACAATCAGGGCTGGTGGAATCTGCGCGAAGAGTACCAGGGCGTCAAAGCTCCTGTTGCACGCAGTGAAGTTAATTTTGATCCAGGTGCCAAGTATCACATTCCGGGTAACACCCCTTACATGCGTTACTTCCTGTCCTATATCCAGCAATTCCAGTTCCACCGCGCACTATGCGAAGCCGCCGGTTTTGAGGGCGCCCTGCACCGTTGTTCAATTTACAACAGCAAGGATGCTGGCGAGAAACTCAATGCCATGCTGGAAATGGGTATTAGCCGCCCCTGGCAGGATGCCATGCAAGCCATGACAGGACAGCGGGAACTGGATGCCTCGGCAATTATTGATTATTTTGCCCCGCTGAAAGAGTGGCTGGATGTACAAAATCAGGGACGACAGTGTGGTTGGTAATATCACACATTCTGGCCTTAAGCAGACCCTCAGCACCCCTTGAAATCCATATGAAATGACCCGTTAACTACCCAGATCAGGCTGAAAACCACTAACCGTTTTAAATACAGGGAGAAATTTGGTGGCGCATGCTGGGTTCGTACCAACTACCATGGGATTAAGAGACCTCTACCCCGTGCTGCTGCAACTTTTTCTTACTGTCAAATTCTGCTTTAAGCATGAGAAACAGTGCCTGATTGGATGCAAACACTTCTGATTTTTCATAAAGTCATTGCGCCCTGAAATTTGTTTGAATAAGATCAATTTTAATCATTTATGCTTGTCACATAAGTGTAAATGATGATGATGGGGCTGATTCAGCGACACTAAATATGATAAATAAATTTATGGGAGACATATAGTGAATTACCAGCACAGGGGTTTCACATTGATTGAAATGGCCTTGGTGGTGCTCATTATAGGCATCCTTGCCTCAATGGCCCTGCCCACTTATCGCGATAACACTGAAAAAGCGCGTCTGGTGGAGCTTCTGCTTCAGGTAGACGCCATGCGCACTGCCATGACCAGTTCCTACGAAAGCGGTGACCGTTCCATGCTCTCCTTGAAGGTCAGCAAGCTCGATACCATCAAGGACCAGATACCCAACCTACCCTTGCCCGATAATTTCACCTATCCACCCTTTGAAATGCTGATGCTGTCTACATCGCAGCAATTTGGTCCTTTTGGCGGTACACCTCGCCCCTATTTGGTAATCAATGCCAAAAATACCAAAGATGTCGATGCAGTCCGGACGTTACATAATTTTTCACAGATATACCCCCAGGACAGGCAGGCCTGGTGGGCTCCCTCCACTGTGATGGTGATTCCGCTGCTTGATGACGCGATACTTGGTATTACCGGAAGCTCCCAGCCAACTAATTCAGGGGCGCTTCCCGGTTCTTCCTCTTCAACCTCGTCTTCTTTAACGTCGTCAACATCGTCGTCGTCTTCCTCTACAGGATCAGGGACTGCCAGTAGCCACGGAAACGGAGGTGCTTCTTCTACAACAGTTGCCAGCCAGGGTTCTTCAACCGGTTCCAATAGTGCAGCTTCCAGCTCTTCATCTGGAACCAGCAGTCCACCAGTTAGCCCCCCATGCGTTCATCCGGGTAACGGCCATGCCTACGGCCGCTGCAGACACCATTAGGGAAGGAGGCAAACAAGACTATGTCAAATCAGAATTCCATACACGATACCATCGCCCAGGCCAGTAAAGAGATTTATGCAGATGCGTCTGACAGACAAGAGAAAAGCAATAGGCCTGGTAAGAAACAAGCATACCGCCTGAGTGTAATGATTCTGATTATTCTGGTTTTATTAATCGCCAAAATATTTCTGGATACAACTGTCAGACAACTGGAAAGCGACATGTCTGTTTCAGCTCTGGATCTATTCATGGAAGCAGATGCCAGCGTTGTCATCTATTACCAGCAGACAGGATCACTGCCTGATGAGCTGCCTGAGGCGGCCCTGAGCTCAATAGTTGAATACAATCGGCTGGACGAGGACCGCTACAGCCTGAAAGTACTTTTACCACCTCATGATACAGTTATTGAAAGGTCTGCCCAGGCCATGGCACCACCTACCAACACAGCACAACTGCTAGGACTGTAAAAATAAAACTGAAATAAATAGCGGGTGGTGATTCGTTGCTTTCGCTATTTGGACAGATTTTTTACAGACCGGCCTTGTCCATCCAGCTGCTCCCTTGCGCTACAAGAAAAGACAGGAGAAATGCTGACAGTTATACATCCAGCGCGTTCAGGTACAAAACGCTGTTCTCACAGCCTGATTAGAAATTGAACCTGGAAATTTCCGCCATCCTTTTAGTGCTTGTTACCACCAGGATAGTAGAGTTAAAGGCGGGGCAAATCTGCAATATCAGAATGAAGCTGCAGTAGTTCCAGAATTGTCTCAGGAGGACGTCTACCGAAACCGCATTCCGTGGCAATACCAAATTCAGGCCTGCTATTTTCAGCCGCAAGAATTCGTTTTTTGGCGCCATCCAGCCCATCTCGTTTATGAATAAGACCCAGGTATAACTCAGTGGACTCTTGCAAGTTCAGATCCTGTAAGGGTTTAAAATATTCATCATCATGGCGCTCATGAGGGACAGCCATGTGAATCCAGTTCACGTCTCTTGAGGCGCCTTCACAGATTGCATTGGCAAAATTAACACTGGTATTCAAATCGTGTGGCTCAATGATATGTTTATGGCCTGGGTCGCCATAACATAAATGAATACCCACTTCTGTTTCTGGAGGGATGGTACCTATCAATCGATTAACCCGCTCTACCGTACCAGGCAGTATGTCGTTATAAAAAATAGCGGGTCCACCTTCGTAAGCAACAATTTCATAACAAACATCCCATTGAATGGCTAATTCATTATTGGGAATTGCGGCAAGCACTTCTGCAACTTCAGCTTTAAACACTTTTTCTACAGCCAATTCTGCAGCTTGCTGGGCTGCGAGATCAAAGAAGCCCGCTAAAATTGCCATTGGAGTTGGCAATGACACCTGAAAACGGGTTGCTGCAGGAATTTTCCCGGCTTGCTTCAATGCCTTGAATTTTGAATAAGAAGCAATGGCATGTTTTGCATAAGCGAATTTTCCCAATACCAGTTCATCAGCAGAAACACCGTCTTTAAGTTTGTAAAAAGGGCGTTGAGTATTATCCTGGATCCCTGCAACCATTCGGTTTTCAATTAATTCAAGCTGAGTATCATTTGCCAGGGATGCATCCACCCATCTAATCCAGTAACCACGCACCCCCGTTTCCCCATCAGGATATCGTTTAGCACGCTTACCAATAACCTTGCCTAGCGTTTTAAATACACACTCAGCATTTTCAAGCCCAATACTGCCGATAAATAAAATATTCTGATGTGGTTTCATATTTCTTTTTTTATTTCTTTATATTTTTCCTTATTGTTACTCATTATTGTCCGCATTGAGAATAATGTGTCCCACCCCGGTGCTGGATGCCGGAACATGGTAGAAACGATACACCTCGTCCACCTTCTCTCCCAGTGCTGCCCGCATCACCAGCCACATGACCAGTTCTACAGCTTCAGCACCCGCTTCGCGCATATATTCCAGATGGGCGATATCCTTTAATCGTTCTGGGTCACGACTGAGGTCATCGAGAAAATTCTTATCAAATTCCTTATTGATTAACCCTGCACGGGGTCCCTGAATCTGATGAGACATACCACCTGTACCAAAAATCATCACGTTCAAGTCTTCATCCCAGCTTTCCACGGCTTTTTTTAAGGCTTTGCCCAGGTTGTAGCAGCGGTTTCCTGTGGGTGGTGGATATTGCACTACGTTCACCGCAATCGGAATAACCCTTACTGGCCAGGCCTCTGGCTCACCAAACATCAGGCTCATTGGCGTAGTAAGGCCATGATCTACTTCCATTTCATTGACAATGGTCAGATCAAATTCATCAAGAATTACCGATTGCACAATGTGCGCCGCCAATTCTCGATAGCCCTTTACTATCGGTACTGGTCTGGCTCCCCAGCCTTCGTCAGCAATAGGAAATTCATCAGCGCAACCCACCGCGAAAGTCGGAATCATCTTGAAATCAAAAGCATTGTTGTGGTCGTTATAAACCATAATCACCACATCCGGGGCAGCTTCCTTTATCCACTTTTTTGAGGCTTCAAAACCTTCAAACATCGGCCGCCAATAATCTGTCTCTGTTTTGCCAAGGTCCACTGCTGCACCAATGGCCGGAGTGTGGGAACACCCTACACCTGCTGTAATTTTCGCCATTAGACTTCGTCTCCCTGTGCACTTTCTTTTGTTTCAGATTTTGAGCGCCAGCCATCCGGAGAGCGGCCTCCGGCCAGCATCATGTCGACATATTCCTGTTCGCTCATACCGGTCATTTCGGCCGCCATGTATTGATAGGAATGTTGATCAGTAAAGGCGAGTTTTGCCAGACAATAAACCACGCCGCCTAATTCCAGCATGGTATTCCATTGTCGTTTTAAAACAGCGTCTCGCTGTGCATCGCTCATTTTAAATTGACTTAAATAGCTCGTTTCATCCGCCAGGAAAGCCTTACGGTTTTCTTCCTTCATTAGTGACATGAAGAAATTGTTCAAAGGGTAGCCCTTGCGTGCACGTTGGGCATCAAATACCCAGGTGCCTGGTAGATCTTCATATTCATGCTGTTTTTCGTTCATGTTATTGCCTGCGACTATTTGGAGGATGCAAGCATAGTGAAACAGTTCCTTACAGTCCAATATTTGACTACATTAGATCTATCTTTGTGGTTTTAAGCGCGAAGAACACAGCCTTTTTCATTCGGGACAGAAGTCGCTACTACATAGATTCGTTTTTCCTCTGCAGGGGCAGTTGCAAACGAGAAAACTTTTAGAAGCCTGAAGCTGTTTCGACGGATAATGGGCTACGTTCTTTTCCGACCTGCGGCCCTTACTGGGAACCACGCGATATTTGGGTTGTTAAAACCCGCTTTTGTATTAATGAAAGCCTTTTTTGTTCAGGGCTTTTTGGTTTTATTTTCGGGTGTAATTTGAGCAGTGAATGATTTGCTATGGGCGCTCTGCGAGCGCCATGTCGGATGACGGCCTTGCCGGCTTCTTCCGAGCTACTTCCGAGCTACTTTCCACTTTTATAAAAAATCCATATGTTCATTGCAACACAAAAATTGGCAAGCATTTATTCAGCTGTCACATTCAGCAACTGGGAATAATCACTCAAACCCATAAATATTTTGGCAATGCCATCCTGCTTGAGTGTGCGCATGCCATCTTTAACAGCCTGCTCACGTAGCGCTTCCATCTCGGCATTATTGTAAATAAGTGAGCGCAACTGAGGTGTTCCCAGCAATACTTCGTGCACCCCCACCCTGCCTCGATATCCCAGGCCGCTGCATTTTTCGCACCCTACAGCTCGCTGCAGTCTAAGATTACTTGTCTCTATTTCCAGCTCTTCAAATTGCTCACGACCATATTCATTGATCAGATGATCAACTTCCTTGAACTCAGGGGTATAGGACTCCTTGCAATTAGGGCACAAGGTGCGCATCAGACGTTGTGCCAGAACGCCCAACAGGGCGTCAGAAAAATTAACAGCATCCAGTCCAAGGTCTAACAAGCGGGTTATGGTTTCCGGTGCTGAATTGGTGTGCAATGTCGACAGCACAAGGTGACCGGTCAGGGATGCTTCAACACCAATTGCCGCCGTTTCCCTGTCTCTCATTTCACCAATCAGAATGACATCCGGATCAGCACGCAGAAAAGCGCGCATGGCATCAGCAAAGGTAAAACCAATCTTCGGGTGAACCTGAACCTGCTGTAATCCCGGCTGGGTAATTTCCACCGGATCTTCTGCTGTCCAGATTTTTTTATTGGGCTTGTTGATATGGCCAAGCAGAGCATGCAGCGTTGTTGTTTTACCAGACCCTGTCGGCCCGACAACCAGAATCAACCCATATGGCTTGGCACTGATGCCATTTACCAACTCGAAATTTTTCTCACTCAAAGCCAGTTTGTCCATGGGTAAAGCATTACCTGCCGCCAGGATACGCAATACGGCACTTTCACCGTTTACCGTAGGCACAGTGGCTACACGTAATTCCAGAGAGCGCTTGCCAATCTTCAGTTTGCACTTACCGTCTTGCGGCTTGCGGCGTTCTGAAATATCCAGTCTGGACATTACCTTGATACGCGCTATCAATGCCCCTGTGTGTTCCCCTGGCACTTTCAGCAGCTCAACGCATTCACCATCAACCCGAACACGCACACTACCGGGACTTTTTTCTTTTCCCGGTTCAATATGTATATCTGAACCATTTAAACGGTTTGATTCAACAATAATTTTGTTTACCAACTGGATAATCGCCGAACTGGCAACAGCAGCCTCATCGACAGTTTCTGACTCAGACTTCTCAACTTCAATATGGGTTTCTTCTTCAAGGCTTTTAAAAACATCATCAAAGCCAGACAACTTATCAGTGTCTGTTGTTTCATTATTAATGAATTGCAGGATATGCTCGGGCAAACCTACTTTAAGCTCTATTTTTTTGACGCGCAGTAAGGACTGGATCTCCATAATACGATTGTAATCACTGGGATCATCAATCAGGATCATAACCTCTTCTGAGTTGCCGGAAATCGGCACCCACATATTGTATTGCAGATAACTGATGGTTAGATTTTTACTAAGGGCCTCTACCGGTTCAAATTCCGGATCAAAAGCCATATATGGCACTCGGTAATACAGTTCCAGCGCTTTACCGATGTGTTTTTCATCAATATTGAAATCATCAATCAATTTACGAATTATTTTTTTCTTTATGCCTCCGCAACTCTTTTGTAAGGCATCCAGATCAAAACCATTAATCATTCCCTGCTGTACCAGAAAATCAAAAGGTCCGAGTGTTGATTGAAACTCATCGCGGAATATTTTTGCCAGAGTTTGCGCAAGATTGGCCGCACGTTTGAGGTCAAATGGCGAGAACACCCGATCTTCTTCAAGATTGATCAACTGAATCACACCCAGCAGAATTTCCTGCTTGATGGGGATCACAACCATCGACTTGAAACGCAGCTTTCTGCTTTCACTAAAGCGACTATCAAAACGCAGATGAGGATGAATTTCAGTTAACTCGGAAGCATCATATACATCTTTTATACAAACAGATTTATGACTTAAGGCGACATACCCGGACAAGGAAGTGGTACTCAAGGGAACCTTTATTTTCTGTTTTTGGATATTTTCTGAGCCAACGCCAGCTTTGAATACAGCCGTAATTTCTTTCCCGTTATCGATACTCTGGTAAATGGTAAGAATGCTTGCGCCGAGTAATTCCAGAAGTTCGGTTTCCACCATTTTCATCGCCTGCTGCAGGGACTTGCGTTTCTTTTGCTCCTGTATCAAACGGGCAGTGATTACTGACAGGGTTTCGGCAAAATCATCTGACACGCCAGAGCCTACAGACAAGCCTGTCTGTCCCGGTTTCAAATGTTTGACTGTATTTCCTGTGGGGGATTCCATGTTTTTCCAATCGACAAGTAGTAAAGCAGTGCATCAGGTTTACTGAGAACCTGAGACTATTTGTCAGTATTTTTCCCTAAGCCTCTGATAATATTGCTGATAAATTACTATAACTAATCTTTTATATATTCTGATTTCAGAGAGATTGCATCAGAGAATTCGGTAAAGTGTGAATTGGCTAGAGTTTTGCAAAATTTTCTCTCTGGAAGTGCGTATTAGTTTGAAGACATTTGACTGGACACAGTGATCAGAGAATAGTTATTCTTTTCAAAACAATTAGAACCTGAAGAGTTGCTCAACATGGGAAGTCATATAGAATTAATGAATTTTCGCTTTTTCTTTTTTGTTATCTCTGCCTTTAGCCTTTTCCTCCCTGCTACCTCGTTGTGGGCACAAGATGCTCTTACCTGGCAGGACAAGGATGACAACTGGCCGGCAAAAAAGGCTACACTGCAAAGTTTTGGTGAGCAATTCGCCAGCTCTATGGATTTATACAAGGCCCTTGAGCAAGCTGCTGATGGCGGCGAATCTCTTGACTGGGATGATATGGCCAAAGCCCCCTATGACTGGTCCGGCATCTATACCCGCACCGGTGGAGGCTTATCTTTTGATCCGGATATTCGCGGTAATGAGATGACAGCACAATTAACTTCAGCAGGTGCAGCAACACGACAGCGTAAAATTGACCAGATCGATTCTACAGGGGGCGAATACGATCCTATTTCTGATTGCCGGCCCCCGGGCTTCCCTCGCTGGGCAACCGAGCCTTTCCTGCATGAGTTTATCGTTACGCCTGAGCAAACCTGGTTAGTCAATGAAATGGTAAATGATGTACGGCGGGTATATACAGATGGTCGTGATCACACCCTGCCGGAAGATGCTTATGCCTCAGCCAATGGCGATACTATCGGCTTCTGGCATGACGACATGCTGATCACACATACTATGTATCTCTATAGTGGTCAGTATCAACGTGGTACACAGCCCGATTATTCTGACCAGGTAGAAGTAGTTGAGCGCTGGAGAAAAGTGAATGGCAATACTCTGGAAGCAGATTACTGGGTATTTGACCCGGTCAATCTGAGCCAGCCCTGGTACTCAAGGCAAAGCTGGACCGAACTGGCCAATGAGGATAATTTTCTGCGTATCCGCTATTGGGATTGTCAGGAAAACCAGAATAATGACATCATCGAGCGTGAGGATGGCACCAGTCAGTTTCCGGATTTTGATTTTATTGAAAATGATGCCGAAGTCAGCAATGATGAAGCGGTCAGATAAGCAATTAATAAACCAAAGATAATGTTGATAATAAAAACTATGAAAAAAATATCTTTTTTTGCCCTTTTCCCTTTGTCTTTTATTTTTTCTCCCCTGGTCTATGCCCACCATTCCGGCGCCATGTTTGATGGCGGCTCAGTGGTGGAAGTCACGGGCAAAGTAAAAGAGTTTCAGTACACCAATCCCCATTCCTGGCTGCTGGTAGATGTCACTAATGAAGATGGTTCAGTAACCACGTGGGGATTTGAAGCCGAAGGACCCAGCACCCTGATGCGCGCCGGTATTCGCAAAAGTGCCCTGCCTCCAGGCACTGCTATAACTATCCGCGGTAATCCCATGAAAGATGGCCGTTCTGCCGCTGCCTGGATTGATGCCATGGTTGATGGCGAAACGATCAATCCCCGCAATGGTTTTGCTGTTATCCCTGCAAGCGAATAATTTCTACTGCGTTTTCAAAAGGATCCTTGATGTAGACGGAGGACGTACCATCACGATGCGGCGTCAGTGCACCATAATTTTCCGCATGCTCATTGGCAATCGCGAAATGGGGAGGATGCTGGCCCGGTAAAACAAGTGCCAGAGAAATATTGTCGAATTTCAGCATAGCCCAGGATTCATCCTGATAACTCACCTCAACATCAAAAGCTTTGGTATACCACTCAACTGCTGTACTGATGTCATCGACCTGTATAGCAATATGATGAATCTTATCTGACATTCGAAAGCTCCCGGTTTACTCTATTATTGCTCTGCATCATTCTTTTTCAATGACCAGGCTGAGCTCGCCAACCCGAAAACCAAATTTACGCAGCACTGTACGATTAATTAAATGGTTTTCATCTATCAAAAACAACCAGTCATCAAGACTTACCACAATTGACCCATCCTTATAGGGAACTTCCAGATTATATTCCCAATTGAACGCTGCGCCAGAAATTTGACCACTGGCACTTCCGATGACATCACCGGCACCTCCGGTATAGCGCCCATTCCCCAGGTGGGTTAGTTGCCAAACCCGGTCCTGTTCTTCACCATCATCATAAATAAAGTGCTCAACCAAAGTGCCCTGCTCACCATTCCAGGAAGCATCAATAGTTGCCTCAAAACGGCGTGTTACCTTCCCTGATCGGTCCTGCAGGACTCCGTATGCCATAAGCGGGCCATCAAAGAAGGTTCTCAAATCAAGCTGGGGAGATGTATTACGATAATCATCTATGTTTACGCGGCTGCAACCAGCCAGAAAAATCACTGCAACAATTAATACCAGTCTCATAAACTACTCCCTAACAGGTCAGCCCTGAATTCAGGTCTGGAGGTTTTATCCGACAACCAGATAGCAATAAACTGCTCGGTAAATGCCGGATCATTAATACTACCAAGAAGCGTATCGTTTAAATAAAAAACGCTGTTTGCCTTATTGTCTACATACAAGGTTATTACATCACTTTTTTCTACATCGCGCAGGACTCTGGCAAGGGACTCAAGCCACTCCCGGGTTTGCTCAATCCCAAGGATTTGCCATTGCTTTTGCGTCTCGCTAATAAGCTGCTCTTTAGTGAATTGACGTTTGTATTCAAGGACCAGGGCAAAAGGCGCGGTATGTGGAAATTCATAAGCACCAGAATCACTGTAAAGACGTGCTTCATAAACTGGCCAGACAAAAAACCTCAACTCTGCCTGACCCACCAGTTCAAATTTCTGCCATGGGAGGTTATCAGCAAGAGCGTTAAGCGGAAATAAAAAGCAAAGTAAAAGGGAGAGTTTTTTCATTACAGACATTTATCTATTCAATAATGCTTTGTTGATTTTATACATCAAAGGAACAAATGCGGCCCAAAGCAATGCAATGATCAGCAGAGTAAATGCCAGGGAAAACCCAAAAGACACGGCATTGAGCAGATAGCCTGCAAAATATCCGACACAACCTGCTACGACACCAATTGCGGATTGGCCAAGCCAATGCCAGCGTGAGACAAACAAAAACCCCCTCGGTAATGTCATCGCAAAGGACAGCCACAGGAAAATTAGCCAGGTAGGCAAAAACGCACTAGGGAAAACAAATACACCGACAAGGGTAAGTATCAAATCCATGATCAGCCCGGCGATAAATGTCAGGGCAATAATTGGTATAAAACGCGAGATTTCCCGCCAGGTGAGAGCTCGAAGCACAATAATGCTCAATACCGGTAGTAGAGCTTCGGATTGAAAAACTACCAATGCTATCCAGCTTAGCTTGAAGAGCACCAGATCAAGCCAGGCAGGCAGTGGCGTACTGATAATGGGAGGATTAGAAATATTCACTTTCTACATTCCAATTTTTTCTATTCATATACGCAAACATAAGTGAATTGGATTAATCTGGCGGGCGACACTACTGTTAATATTCGCTAATGGCCATGCAGCAATATCTAAAACGTTACGCAGAATCAGAAGCTTCCTGTTTCGACGACCTTGATGGCATTAAATTTAATTACGACCACCTGCTCTGCATTCCTGCCTATGCCGAATCACCGGGCTTTCTAGATCAGCTGATTGCTCAATCAAAAGCGCACTCTGTACTGATTATCCTTGTGGTGAATGCCCGAGCAGATGCGCCCTCTACACATATCACCCTAACCCGGGAAATAGCGAATCACCTGAAACAAAAGTGTCCATGCCTGGGTCAATTGGCTGACAACATGCAACTTCTCAAAATGACAGACACTATTGATGTGCTTTTAGTGGAGCGCTGCATGCCTGGCTATTATTTGCAGGGAGATGACGGTGTCGGGCTGGCCCGGAAAATTGCCTGTGATATAGCCTGTCGTTTAATCACTCAGGGAAGAATTAAAAGTCGCTGGATTCATAGTACTGACGCTGACGCCATTCTACCAGCAGATTATTTCTCCATCACGACAGCACTGGATAGCACAAAAACAAGTGCCGCTGTTTACCCCTTTCGTCACACTCCACATGCAGATGAGAACGTTCAACAGGCGCAAACCCTGTATGACCTGTGCATGGATTACTATGTGGCGGGACTGAAATGGGCCGGATCAAGCTGGGCATATCACACCATTGGCAGCACTTTGCTGATCAATGCAGAACATTACGCGCAGGTTCGAGGATTTCCGAAACGCCAGGCCGGCGAAGATTTTTATCTGCTAAACAAGCTGGCCAAGATCGGTAGCATTGTCACATTGAATTCCACACCCATCGCGCTCGCCAGCCGACTCTCAGATCGCGTGCCCTTTGGCACAGGACCGGCTTTGAATAAAATCATCGCTATGGAATCGCCGCTGGAAGAGTTTTTGTTCTACCACCCGCAATGTTTTGTTTACCTTAAAAGCTGGCTCGCTTTTGTTCGCACGCTGCAAGCAGGAAAGAACATTGCCTTGTCGACAGACATCATCGAACAATTTGTCCTGGCAAATGAAGAATATACTGATGTCGACAGTCAGCTCTTGATGAAATGTCTTGAGTCACTGGGAACAAGCAAAGCGCTTGCCCATGCTTTCTCCCACAGCAAATCTGATGCGGTCCTGGAAAGACATATACAAAACTGGTTTGATGGCTTTATTACCTTGAAATTCATCCATTGGATACGGGATAACTGCTTACCTTCATTACCTGTAGGCACTATAAAACCTATTCAGCATGAAAAAAATCTTCCTTTTTTGTCTTGCCTGGGGTTTGAAGATTATGCCCCAGCGCCGCCAGCATAGAGCCAGCAACTACAAGCGCAGCCCCAAGGTAAGCAAGTCCGTTAAGTTGGCTATCAGTAAATACTGATGGCCAGAACTTCACCGCCACCATCATCGAAACAATAGTCAGCAAGGGTGCCAAGGTAATCACCGCACTGACTTTTGCCGCATCCCAGAGGTTAAGCGCTTCAGTGAATGCACCATAGGCCAGCACCAGATTCAGACTGCAAAATAGCAAGGCTGCAAACTGGACCGCATTCAAGTCAAACAATGTTGCTGGGTCAATAAAAGGCGTCAGTAGTATTACCCCACCCAGATACATCAGCGAGGTTAATTGTATTGAGTCCATTTTTTTGAGTAACGTTTTCTGCAACAAACCGTATAAGCCCCAGGAAACAGAGGCCAGCACCATTAAAATAATGCCAAGCGAATAATCATTCAGGGAGGTAAATATTTCTGCGAGACGATCATTGAAGAACAGGGAAAATCCACCAAGTAGTAATGCCACCCCTACCCACTCGAGCCAACCAAGCCGTTCTTTATAAAACAGAATGCTGCCAAACATCAGAATGAAGGGAGCCAGCTGAATCAGCACCTGGGCACTTTCCGGATTAAGATAGGTCAGACTGCTTAGATAGAGCACGAAATTGGCTGCCAGTGCTGTCGCAGCAAGAATCAAAATGGCGTTAATTTTCACACCAAATTTTTTCACTGCCGGTAATTTACCCCGCTGCCAGAGTAAGGCAAAGACAATCACTGCTGCTGCAAGGAAGCGATACCAGGTAATAGTGATGGTATCCATGCTGCCTATCAACAAGACAAAAGACACCGGTAGCACACCCCACATAAGCGCGGTGACCAATGACAAAATGAAACCGACCCAGGGGCGCCTGGTTGCCATGTCTTTGATTCCCTTCGTTTTATTTGTGAAAAAAGGCTGGCTTTACTCTCTGAACCTGAAAACTTCAGATTGTGCTTTGAAGGCATTATAGCTTTCTATTGTGTCTTCGATAATTATTGATGCCCTGTCATCCTCAGGCTTGTTTGAATTGAAGTCATCACGATGGGGTCTGCCCGCTGCTCTTGCCACTATTCTTGCTGAAGTTGATTCCGGCCCCAGTCCAGCAACCTGGCTACGGTAATAGGCAAGAATGTCAGATTTTTCCACCGCTTCAATGGCATCCGCCATTTTCAGGGTGGAATCTTCTTCATATTCTTCTATAAGAATATCACTCCAGAAGCGGCCACTAAGCGCACCGAGGCTTTGAGGTTCCTGGCGCATATTGTTTAACATTCCGGCTTTAATATCAGCAAACATACTCTCGGGCATCGCTGCGAGAACTGACTCATAACCTGCAAGGAAAGCATTGATTTCAGTTTCAAGCATGAGCGGATCTGCAACAGGTGATTCAATCGTCATGGCCAGAGCATTGGTTTTTAGAATTGGCATTGAGCCTGCGTTAACCACATAACCCAACTGCTGTTCTGTGCGCAATGTTTCAAAAAAGGGTGTACGTAAGATAGTGCCCAGTAGCGAAATAGTTGCCCGTGTCTTTAAAGTGTCATCTGGCCCCTGCAGATAAATTACGATAGCCGAATCATCATGATCAACGCTGACTTCCTGCACCACACGCTGACCCGGTATAAGTTTCAGTACTGTCCCATAGGGTGGATCCACCACTTCGGTCGTGACCGATAAATACTGACGCACCAGATCCAGTAAGGCCAGCGCATCGGCCTCATCGACATTACCATGATAAAGCGCCTGTAGATTCAGGTTTTCAAGCATGCGAGGGATGAAAGCAATAACATCTTCCAGGCTTATTTGCTGTATTGCATCAATACGTTGTTGCTCTGACCAATACGGATTAACCAGCAGTGCCTGTACTTTTTGAAATAATCTTGTGTAAGGCATTTGAATATCTGCATTTTCCCAGCCACGAATGCGTTCGGTTTTTATGATCTCAAATCGTTCTTCTTCAAAATCCGCTGCAACCAGTGTTTTCAGGAGTTCTTCCAGCAAAACCTGCTGCTTGTCGTTATAACCACCAAGGCGAATGGAAAATCCCCGTGCCCTGCTGCTCACGCCGTAAAAAACACCTGCAAGATTGGCCGGGTAGCTGTATTCATTTAACTTATCATTAACCAGACTGATCACCAGGCTCGACAGTAAAGAGTTTTCCAGTGATTCATTGAACAAGGGTGTCATCGCATAGACATAAAAATTCGCTCGCGGTACCTGAAACTCATTGTCATGCTGAAACCAGAGACGAACACCATTATCATCCACAATAAGGTCAGGTTTGTTTTCTGATCCCCTCAGGGTCGGAGTTCCTGGAATATCGACAATACTCAGATCATCTGGCAAAAAAGGATTGGGAGCGGTAATAGCAAGCGCCGTATCAATATCACGGGTCTGCCAGGTGCTGATGCGCTCTGCAGCAATGGGTGTATAACGGTAACGCCCACCAAACAAGACTTCTTCCTGATCACCTTCAACGGTCTGGGAAGTGAACGTCAGCAATACATTATCCGGACGCAGGAAGGACAGAATTTCACGATAGAGGGACGGGTTATAGTCCTCATAAGCATAGGCGGCAGTAATAATTTCTTCTGCAGGATAAAGCTGCAGTCGCCTCGACAGACCGCTCACAGTCCCCACCGGAGCACCGGGTTCCTGAAAGGTAAAGCTGATATCCGCCATGGCTCGCTGCTCATCAAATAACCATTGATGAATACCTTCACGCTCAGCCAATGTGATAAATTGAAACACCAGCGCGGCGATCTCATCAACGCGTTCAACACCGTCTTCGGTCAGGGCAACATTCACGGAGAAGGTGGCATTATCCATGTAGGACATGCCATTACCGGCACTAAGCCCATTGGCCCAACCCTTGCTCTTGAGCAGGGATAGCAAACTGCCCTCGCCCTCATGTCCCAGAATATTACCCAAATAGTTTAGCGGCTTGGCGCGATACTGCTGCCAAACCACCGGAATTGGAAAAGTAAGAGACAATGAGCGTGCATCCCGAATTGGCTCTATTTCCAGTAAAGCCGGTAATTGCCCTTCACTAAAAATGGCTTCATTGGTTCGCGGTGCTTCCACATTACGATTTTCAATGGCGGAAAAGTATTCCAGCGCCAGAGCTTCCAGTTGATCAAGTGATTCCTGACCAATAATCGCCAGACTCATCTGATTAGCTGAGTAGTAACGTGCATACTGATCGAGCAAGGCCTCGCGCAGAGTGCCTGCTGTCTTGTCCTGTAAGGTATCCAGTGAGCCCACAGAAAACTGTGATAAGGGATGATCCTGATTCATTACCTTTTTAAATATGGAATAAGAGCGCCGACCATCATTTTGCAAATTTGACTGATATTCCGAATGCACCGCATTACGTTCACGATCGACATATTCCTGGGTAAACAGGGGTGCAATAAAAAACTGGGAAAAACGATCCAGCGCAGGTGCCAGAGAGTCTTTTTCAATATCAAAATAGTAGTTGGTATTTTCATAGGACGTATAGGCATTATGGCTGCCACCATTGCCACTGATAAATTCCTGATATTCCCCCGACTGCGGAAACTTTTTAGTGCCCAGAAATAGCATATGTTCAAGAAAATGTGCCAGGCCTTCAAATTTTGCCGGATCACTGTTGGAGCCGGCATTGATGTCCATTGACGCTGCCGCCTTATCCGTTTCCGGGTCGGAAACCAGAATGACTTTCAGGCCGTTTTCCAGTGTCAGGGCACGATAATCGCGCCGATCATTAGGGCTTTTCCCAATAGATTCAATACGTTGTAATGACGTATTGTCGT
>JABIPQ010000078.1 GCA_018698975.1 Gammaproteobacteria bacterium | reverse complement strand
GGTGTGATTTATGGTCAAGCAAGACAAATTATTCCAGCAGGCCATTTCGCTTGTTTTTATTTTCCTGATTTCCGGATTATCAATTTCAGTCCAGGGGCATCACTCTTTTGCTATCTATGATGCTGAAAACCCCAGAACACTCAGTGGCGTGCTCAGGGAACATCGCTGGACCAATCCCCATGCTGCAGTAGTGCTGACAGTCACCAATGATGATGGTAGCGAAACTGACTGGGTACTTGATCAGGGCCCGGTAAATATGTTGTCCCGGCAAGGCTGGACCCGTACCACTCTGGAGCCAGGTGACCTTTTATCCGTAGAGTTTCACCCCCTGCACAGCGGTCAGCCAGGCGGCCTGTTACAAAGTTTTGAATTTATTACCAAGCCTCAGGTGGAGCTTAGTGGAACCGGCACCATCATCAGACAGGCCGTACCAGAGCCAGTCCAGATGAGTGAAGCTGAGGCACGAAATTTCAATGGCGTGTGGGCCAATGCCAGTGGCGGCATCCATTTTGATACCTTGAACTCGAGATCCCGCAGAGACCAGGAACCACCACTGAGGCCTGAATATATGGCACAGTGGCAGCAACGCTGGGCCGATGGAGATGCCGGCGTTGCGACTTCGGATCCCACTGCGCGCTGTATACCGCCCGGCTTTCCACGCTTTCTTACCATGGTGCTGCCAGGTGAAATACTGCAGGCCGAGCACCAGCTCAACTGGTACGCAGAATTTTCAGAAGCAACAATCAGGGTTTTTCTGGATGGGCGGCAAGCACCAGAAGATCTGGTGCCCAGTTATAATGGCTTTTCAACAGGTGTCTGGGAAGACAATACCCTGGTAGTTAAAACTACAGGATTACGTGGCGATACTCTTGTCGACACTACTGGCGTGCCTCACAGTGATCAGCTGACAGTTAGCATGCATATGTCAAAGGTAACGCCGGATTTCTTTAAGGTGGATGTTGAACTTGTTGATCCAGTGGTTTTTTATGAGCCCTGGACGACCACAAAATACTATACACGCTTACCGGAAAGTGAATTTGTGCAGGAATATGCATGCCAGGCTGGCAATCGTTTTGAAGTTAATGCAGCCGGTGAAATTGAAGTGATTTTTGAATAGCGCAAATAAGTGCTGCTTCACATTGAGCTGACTTCTTTATTCAGGATGGTTAAATTTGCACCTTAAAAATGTCCCATAAAATTTCAGCAGCAGTATTACGAAATTTGTCTTCACCTTTTCTGCCGGAAAGCCTCAGGCTTGAAGATCCTGGTGATGATGAAATTCTCGTCAAGATTGCTGGCACGGGTATTTGTCATACTGATATCAAGGTCAGTGGTGGTTATGCCGGTGTGCCTTTACCAGTTGTACTGGGTCATGAAGGGGCAGGTGTCGTTGCGCAGGTAGGTAAACATGTCACTAGTGTTGTTCCAGGTGATCATGTTTTATTAACCTTTGACTCCTGCGGCAAATGTCCCCAATGCAGCACTCAGCATCCAGCATATTGTGACGAAGGACAGAGACTGTCTTTTGCCTGTCAGCACTCAGAAAAGGGAGCCTCCCTTGCAAGTAGTGGCGAACTGGTCAATGGAAATTTCTTTGGCCAGTCTTCTTTTGCCAGTCATGCCGTCACTAACGAGCGCAATACCGTCAAGGTCGACAAATCTTTGCCACTGGAAATTCTGGGGCCGCTTGGCTGTGGATTTCAGACTGGTGCAGGGGTGGTCCTGAACGTATTGCAGCCTTCAGCAGGTCAGTCCTTTGCAATATTTGGTGCCGGGAATGTAGGGCTCAGTGCCGTCATGGCCGCTGCAATAGCAGGAATGGATCCGCTTATAGTACTTGATGTGAATCCGCACAGGTTGGAAATAGCCAGAACTCTGGGTGCAAGCCATACCATTGATCTGGGCAAGGAAACTGACCCTGTTAAGCTCATTCAACAAATAACCAACAAGGCGGGCGTCAATTACTCTCTGGATACCACCAATAAGTCTGAAGTGATTCGTCAGGCTTTTGAGTCCCTGGCAAATCGTGGCACATGTATACACAGTGGTGGCGGAGGGAAAGACCTGACTTTTCCGGGTAGTCTTCTTCTACACGGCAGGACTGTCCAGGGGGTTATCCAGGGCGATAGTGATCCGCAAGTTTTTATTCCCCAACTGTTGAACTACTATGGTGACGGGAAGTTCCCCTTTGATAAATTGCTCAGCTTTTACCCGCTTGCTGATATCAACAGGGCAGTTGCCGAGATGGTATCAGGACAGGTGATCAAACCTGTGTTGTTGATGTGAAGTCAGTGCTTGCAGGAGAATTGATCAGGACTCTACAAGTGTTTAAAGTTAAGGTCACATACCCTTTCCAGAAATAAGAGCAGCTTGAGTAAGAATAAGACTTGAGTTAAAGAGTGAATACATGAAAGCAGCAGTATTCCAGGGCGTCAATAAATTACTCACCGTGGAAGATATTTCTTCTCCAGATCCTGCGGGTCCCCATGATGTTGTCGTAAAAGTCGGGCGTTGTGGCATTTGCGGGACAGATCTGCATATTTCTGAAGACCCTATATTCGGTGTTCCGGAAGGCGCGGTACTGGGCCATGAATATTCCGGCGAGGTTATGGCCGTTGGTGCCGCAGTAAAAACAGTTAAACCTGGCGATAGGGTTGCGGTTAACCCGCTTGCTTCATGTGGTCATTGTTGGGCATGCCGGGCAGGGGATTTTGCCATATGTCCCGAGATGATCATCGGAGGAGGTGGATACGGCCAGTACTCTCTGGTCAGAGAGCATCAGTGTGTAAGATTGCCTGAGAATGTCAGCATCGAAGATGGTGCGCTGGTCGAACCCCTGGCAGTGGGATTGCGTGCTGTTAATCTGGCTCAAATTTCTAAAGGGGCAAAAGTATTGGTGGTCGGTGCCGGCCCTATTGGGCTTGCTGTCGCATTCTGGGCAAAACGCATGGGCGCGGGAGAGATCGCCATGACGGCGTCAACTGATCGTCGCAAAGACCTTGCCCTGGAAATGGGTGCTACTACCTTTGTCACTGCTGGCGACAATTGTGTTGAAGATGTAAACAAGGCCCTGGGTGCAGCACCTGAAATTGTTTTTGAATGTGTTGGCAAATCCGGCCTTATACAGCGCTGTATAGAGCATGTTGCCCCTCGAGGAACGGTGCTTGTTGCAGGGCTGTGTACCCATCCTGATACCTTTAGCCCTTTTCAATTTGTGACCAAGGAATGTCGACTACAAAGTTCAATTTTTTATACCCTTCAGGATTTTCACAGGACCCTGAATGTTCTTGAATCTGGTGATACCTGTGCTCACAATATGATTACTGATACGGTATCAATCGACGATACACCGGAAGCTTTTGAAGCCCTCAAGCAACGCACTACCCAGTGCAAGGTATTAATCGAACCCTGGAGTTCCTGAGAAATTACAGCGCAAGGAATATTAATCATGGGGAATAGTATAAATAGCTGTATCAAAGCAGTCGCCCGGACTATGGCTTCACAGCACTCAATTGTTGCTGGTCTGTTGATTGTATTCAGTAGCTTAACTCTGGCCTTTAACGAACACGATGGCGACTATCTTCGTGCACTTGATCCGGCGCTTGGTATTAGCGTGCAATTTGGCCGTTGGGATGGCGCGATTAACCTTGTCTACGACCCTGATGGGGCGCCGGCATTATTTTCAGACTCAAGTGATTTTCTTGAATTGCTTGAGGAAGCCGTTGGCGAATGGGAGCTGGTCAGTGGTATTCAATTTAATATAACCGGCATTGACAGCAATGCTAACGATGATAATGGAAATTTGCCTGATGACATGGATGGCCTGGTACGAATTTTCTGGGGCAGTGCCGGAGGGGCGGCAGGGCGTGCGGGTCCCAATGCTGATTTTTACGATAGTGATAAAGGCTATTTTCCCTATATGGATGGCTCTGTTGAATTAAATCAGAATGCAGCTATCTGGGATTCCCAGGCAGAGATCGTGGAAGTGCTGGTTCACGAGCTGGGACATTTGATAGGGCTGGGGCATTCTGACTCTCCCGATTCTGTAATGTATGCCAATCCCTACAATCATCTTTTACATCCCCGAGCAGATGATATTCAGATAGCACGCGTCTTGTATGGTAATGGCTCGCTGAATATCGCTGATATTAGCCAACCCATTGAACAGTGGTTATATGAGCCTTATCCATCTGCCCCGGCAAGTTTGCTGGAATTTCTGTTCAAGCCCAATCAACAAATAGACAAGGGTGCCTTTATCTCAGTGGCCTCGGATGAATCTGTTTCCGTCATAAATTCATCGACTACGGATGTTGGCTTTGTGCGTTTTAATTTTGGTGGTGTCGGTAATTTTTCCAATAATACAGCTATCGATATTGATGCTACGGTTATTTATGTGGATCCCTTTGGTTATGTTTTTGGGCGCACCTCAACCGAGATTGAGTGTGGCGCTAATACTGCCTGTGGTGGCGGCTGGGTCAGTGTTACTACGCCGGATGCTATCAAGACTATACCTGGAGAATGGACAGTCTATGTGGTCGACGAGTCCGCACAGACCACACTGCTGGAATTGGGATTTACTGTAGATACTGAAGTTTTTTATAACCAGGCGCCTTTTGCGGATGTCACCGTTACTGGTGCGGGAAATACCTTGGTCAATGTCAGTATTGAAGTGACAGATTTTGATTCCAGTGCTATCGATGTGGTGTGGCATCCACCGGGTAATCTTGGTGATAACGATGGTGACGGTTTTCTTGACACTGAAATAAGCGATACAGTGCAAAATAGAGAGACTATTAGCAGGGTTATAAATTTGCTGAGTGCCGAGACACATACTTTTTATGTGGAGCTCAATGATAACGGGTCCCGCTATGAAGGTTCCGTGGCGGGTTCAAGTTCCGCTGGCGATGGCTTCCAGTCATTGATGGCAATAACAGTGGACTTGCCGGTTTCCTCTGATGCTGATGTCACCGTGGTGGCAACATTTTTGGATGGTAGTACCGACACTGGTGGCGGCTCAGGTGAAGAAGGAAATACTAAGGACCAGATAGTGGAGGCGATAGCTGATATTAACTCCCTGCAACTGATCACTACTTCAGATGGTACTGCGACATCGGCTCAGTTTGGTGCCGGGGCGTCTTCTGATGAAGGAGCCAGCACCGGGACAGAATTTGCCAACAACGATGTCATTACTATTGCCGGCTCATTAAATCCTCAAGCGGCAGATGTGGGTAAGGCCGCTGAAATTTACGTGGTCCTTTTTACGGAAACGGCGCTGACCACTCTGGATGTGGATGGAAACTTCCAGGCATGGAATGGTGGTTTAAAAACAATCCAGCCAGCCTACGAAGTGTCAGCACTTGGGACGAAGGAAAGTTTTCAGATATTTAGCGGATCAGTAGAAAGTGGACTTTATAAAGTTTTTCTTGGCTACAAGCTGACAAGTGGTGGACCACTGCATTTCAATGCCAAGGCGTTCAGAGTAAATGTTGATTGATCGTAAAATAATTTAGTATTTCGGGAGAGTGAGATGAGTAAAGCAGTCAGAGCTGGCGATAAACCAATCGCTGTTGAAGTGGAAGCCGGGCAGAATTATTTCTGGTGTGCCTGCGGACTTAGCCAGAAACAACCCTTTTGTGACGGTTCGCATAAGCAAACTGATTTTACGCCGCTGAAATACACGGCAGAGGAAAGCCGCAAAGTTTTCTTTTGTTGTTGCAAGGTAACAGCTAGCCAGCCCTTGTGTGATGGCAGTCATAATAAGTGACGGATAAAGGATAAAGGAAAAAAAGAAAAAGCTTTAACCGTCAGGATTTACCTGAACCCGCTTGCCTTTATCCTTTATCCTTTATCTTTTTTCTTTTACCTGTTTTTAAAAAACCAGTCCGAAGCAATCGCCGCCCCTTCTGCCAGGGCTTGTAATTTCAGCCAGGCAACACCGGGATCAATAGCCGCCTGGCCCACGTGGATGCTGAAACCGCAGTCCGTTCCAGCCATCACATTTTCCTTGCCCACCAGGTCCGCATAACGCTTGATGCGTTGGGCGATTAATTCTGGATGTTCAATATAGTTTGACTGCACTTCGATAACCCCGGGGCACAATACCTTGCCTTCCGGAAGTTTGTAATCTTCAAACAGCGCCCATTCATGGGCATGACGTGGATTGGCCGCTTCAAACAATAAAGTTTGTGGTTTGGCACCCATGACAATATCGATGATGTCGGCAAAATTCATATCGCAGTGATGAGGGCCGCCATAATTACCCCAGCATAGATGCATGCGCAGTTGTTCTGCGGGGATGTTCTGCACCGCATGATTCAAGGCTTCTACGTGAAGGGCGGCGACTTTCCGAAAATCTTCCAGACTGACACCATCAGAATTCATATGTCTTCCCATCGCCAGATCCGGACAGTCAATCTGT
The DNA here is from genome assembly GCA_018698975.1 of Gammaproteobacteria bacterium. Lineage (GTDB taxonomy): Bacteria > Pseudomonadota > Gammaproteobacteria > Pseudomonadales > Pseudohongiellaceae > Eutrophocola. The sequence goes on along the minus strand of JABIPQ010000078.1, from coordinate 1,414 downwards.
AATGTAGCGCCTGAGGCAGCAATAATTTCATATTCTGTTTTCATCGCCTCGGCTATAGCAAATACATATTCCTCATGGGTGGGGTAGTACTCGTTCTCGAAAAATATGGAGGTAACCCCCGGGGATGCAGAACTGAAAAAAGCATATTCCATATTGCCATTGGTGGCTTCCTGCATATTGCGCACATCTTCATGCACATCGTCAGTGGTTTTTACACTGATGGGTCCCTTGCAGCCTGGTGCATGACGATGTTGACGTGAAGGATCTTCGCCAACCCGGCGCGCCAGATTGGGGAAGTCGATAAGGTCGGCAAAAATATAGGTGTTCTCACTGCCGCCAAAGCCTTCCAGGCGATCTTTAATATATGTCGCATAACTGGGTTTCGACATTTCGCCATCATTAACCACGTCAATGCCAAGGGATTTTTGCTTTTCCACGATATTGATCACTGCCTGGTGGACCCCCTCATGTAAGGCCTGCTGGTCAACAGGGACGCCATCTTCCTTGGCAAACATCATATGCATCAGGTCTTTTTCACGAGGCAGGCTGCCTACGTGTGTGGTGAGAAAATGATCTGTACTTCTTGGCATCGAATAACCCCTCAAAATTGCATTTTTAATTTTATTTCATTGTTAGATAGAGCGATGATGAAGAAGCAGAAGAATAAACAGGATAGAAGGCGTAGTCCACCTGCTTATAGATATGAATTTGGAAATATCGAAAAGTTTTCGTATAGCGAAAATCTATGAATACTGAAGAAAATCTAATTAATCGTTTATAATCAATGAATTAAAAGAGAATGGTTGCCGCCTTGTGAGAAAAGTGGAGCTATTGCAGGAATCAGTCCAGATTATTTACTTCCTACTGTAGCGACTTTCTGGCAAAATGCGCCCTTTTTTCGTTATCCGAAATTTAGAATAATTAAAAATTAGGAGCAGAACCAGATGAGTAAGAACAGTCTAACAGCAGCGATGGAAGCGGCCGGTGGTGCCGTTAATATGTTGCGCAATTCGCAAGCTGGCATCTATGTATATCCAGTAGTGGCCGCTGAATTCTCAAACTGGCGTTCAGAACAAATGGCCTGGCGTAACTCCGCAGTACTTTTTGATCAGACTCACCATATGGATGAGCTGACTGTTGAAGGCCCTGATGCTGAAAAATTCCTGAGTTATGTTGGCATCAACAGCTTTGCTAACTTCAAGCTGAATGTCGCCAAGCATTTTGTGCCTGTTACCCCGGCTGGTCACGTTATTGGTGACATGATTATCTTCCGTGAAACAGACGACAAATTTGTCCTCGTTGGTCGTGCGCCAACGGCAAACTGGGTAATGTTCCAGGCCTCAATTGGTAGCTATAACATTCGTCTGAAACATGATCCACGTTCAGACTCTCGCCCGGACGGCAAAGCTGTTTT